>JBDTEH010000030.1:0-53840 GCA_039922635.1 Kofleriaceae bacterium
CTGCATCTCGTACGTGCTCAACAACTGGCATCACCACGGTGCCGACCGCGATCGGCTGAAGCGGCCGTGGAAGATCGATCCGTACGCGAGCGGCCTCTCGTTCGACGGCTGGAAGGAGCGCGAGCACGGGCCGTACTTCGAGACTCCGTCGGGATATTTCGGTCCGCTCGTCGCGTGGCCGCGGACCTACTTCCTGTCGACCGGGTGGAGGCGCTACGGCCTCATCGGGATCGACGAAGTCCCCGGCGGCGAGGACGACTGATCCGCGCGGAGACCGCCCAAGCATGCGGCGGTGCGCCGGCGCCAGCGCCCGGGTCTCTCGATCGGACGCGCACGCACCCTGGATCTTGCGCGGCGAGCGAGGGCCGTGATGCTTGCAGCGGCATCGCGGCGATCCGTGCTCCACGATCGCTCATGCGCACGATCGGGAACTTGCTGTGGTTCGCGCTCGGTGGCGTATGGATGGGCCTCGGGTGGTGGCTCGCAGGGCTCGTGATGGCGATCTCGATCGTCGGCCTGCCGTGGGCCCGCTCGTGCTTCGTGATCGGGCGCTTCTGCTTCTTCCCGTTCGGCAAGACGGCGATCGATCGCAGGGAGCTGACAGGCCGGAGCGATCTCGGGACCGGAGCGATCGGCTTCATCGGCAACGTGATCTGGCTCGTGGTCGCCGGCGTGTGGCTCGGGCGACGGTCTGGACGGTGCTCGCCGACCCGGACGCGATGAACCGGTGGTCATCAGCGCGGGTGGTCAGCCTACAACCCGGCGATGGCGGTCACCCCGGCGGGGTCGGAGCGGTGCGGCACATCCTGTTTCCCCGCGGGCTCGGCCGGCTCACCGAGGTCGTCGAACGCATCGATCCTAGATCGCCAGCAGGAACGCGACCAGGTCCGCGCGCTCCTGCGTCGTCAGACCGAGGCCAAACCGGCCCTCGTAGAAGTCGAGCACGTCGTCGAGGGTCGCGGCGCTCCCGTTGTGGAAGTAGGGCGCGCGCATGCCGACGCCACGTAGGCTCGGGCCCTTGAACTTGCCGATGTCGGCCCACTTCCCGCTGATCAACGCCTTGCCCGGGTCGGTGGTCTGCACGGTCGCGCCGGTCGCGTTGTTGCGCAGCGTATAGAGCGGCAGGTCGGGCGTGCGTTGCGCTGCGTCGGCCACGCCGATATCGAGCGCCATCGCCACCGAGTGATCGCCGACATTCGGCGTGTCGTGGCAGGTAGTGCACGTGCCTTGGAGCTCGGGGATGCCGAGCGTGTCGTTGAGGCCCTTGACCCCGGTGATCGCGATCGGATGCGTGTTGAAGATGGCCTCGCCGCGGGCGATCTGGGCGCGCTTTTTTTCGGGCCCCCCATTGCCGGGCCGGTTGGTCCACGCGGCGAACATCGTCATCGCATTCGGGTCGAACGCCGTACCCTTCGGGTTCTGCCCGATCGGATCATTGATGCCGATGTCGAACCCGGTGTTCGCGAGCTGGGCAGGCCCGCCGCTGGCACCAGCGGCATCGAGCTTGCCGGCGACGGGGTCGCTCGCCATCGCGAAGAACACCGACGACTCGAACGCGACGATCGCGGTCATCTGCGCTTGCACCGTCCCGGTCGCCTGAGCGTGGCCCAGGGTCGCGTCGATGCTCTGGGAGCCGAGCGACGGCTCACGACCATCCCACATGACCGCGCTCAAGAATCCCAGGTTCGCGCTCGGCAGCGGGCGGCGGAACAACGACAGCTCGCTCGCGCTCGCAAAGCCGTACGGATCATCGACGGCGACGAGCGAGAACTCCGCGTTCGCCGGGATCCCGATCCCGATGCGGACATCGCCACGGGTCAACAGCATCGCGAACGCGGTGCGCCGAGCGGCGAGCGTCGACACGTCGGCGGCCGGCGTCACCGAGCCATCGTTCGTGCGAAACAGAGGATCGGTACCACCGGTCGCATCGAACCGGGCCTGGACAAAGGCCGGCGTGATCGTCCAGCCCTGGCTGGCGACGTGACACGTGCTGCACGACCGGCCGTTGGTGCCGAGCGCGGCGAAGAACGGATCGCTTGGCTTGGGGGCTCCCGCGCTGAAGAACGTGTTCGGGTCGGTAGCCGCGCCGCCGTGTTTCGAGATGTCATCGACCCCCGCCGTGCCATCGACCTCCGCGACACATCCGGCAAGACCTCCGGCCAGACCTCCGACAAGACCTGCGGACGCGAACAATAATGCAGCGAATTTGGGGCGTTGCATGACGGCACGCAGCATGACACAGGGCCGCGCGAGGAACGCGTAGAAACCCGCACGCTACGCCGCTTTGGGGGTCTCGGCGGTCGCGTGGCCGGGCCGTGCGAGCACCGGCTCGTGGCGGGCCTCGACCACGTCCTGCCACGGTTGGGTCGCGAACCACGCATCGATCGCTTCACGCGCCTCGGTCGCGAGCACGAGCTCGACGAGATCGCCGTCACGCAGCTCGGTGCGGTCGTCGAACAACCGCGGCACTCCCCCGCGCTCGCGATACAGCGGCAGCACGTGGTCCGGGAACGGATCGCGCGGGCCGACGGGACCGACGTACATGCGGCGCACCAGCTCGACGCTCTTGTGGCGCAGCCGGACCAGCCACGCGTCGAGCTCGATGCCACGGCCGAACAGCACCGTGGCGCCGGCCTTGTGGACCATCTCCGGTGCGACGCCGGTCGAGTTCGGATCGATCGCGACGAGCAGCTGCGGTGGCTCGGCCGTTTCGTCGGCGACCTGCTGCGCGAACAGCATGTTCACGCTCTCGCTCGCGGTCACCGCGATCACGTGGCTACGCGAGTCGATCCGCGCCTTCGCGAGCGTGCGCGGATCGAGGCCGTTGCCATAGATCACCTTGAGCCCCGCGGCCTGCGCGGCGGCCGCGTATTCGGTGCTGGTGTCGACGAGCTCGACCAGGAGGCCCGCGCGCGCGAACCGCTTCGCGAGGTGGATCGCGAGCGGATTCGCGCCGAGGAACAAGTAGCCGGTATTCGAGGCCCGGCGCAGCCCGAGCAGCGACGCGAGCGGCCCGGCCGACAGGCCCTGGAGCGTCACGGTCATCGCGATCACGATGAACACGAGCGCGCGCAACTCGGTCCCGCCGGGGACCCCGTTGCGGTCGAGCGCGGTCGCGAACACCGTCGCCACCGCGGCCGCGACGATCCCGCGCGGCCCGATCCACGAGATGAACAGCCGCTCGCGCCACGCGAGCCCCGCGCCGATGCTCGCCAGCCACACGACCGCCGGCCGGACCACGAGCATCAGCGCCGCGACCACCAGCACCGCGCGCGGCCCGATCGCGGCGACGTCGGCCATGCGAACGTCCGCGGCGAGCAGGACGAACAACAGGCCGATCAGGAGCGTGGTGAGCTGCTCCTTGAACTCGGCGAGCTCGTCCATGCGGCGCACCCGCAGGTTGCCGACCACGAGCCCCGCGGCGATCGACGCCGTGATTCCGCTCTCCGGAACGATCGCCTGGCTGAGCTGATAGACCGCGATCGCGGCGCTCAGTGCCAGGATGTTCTCCATGCCGCGCGGCACGAGCTTGCGGACGCGCAGCGCGGTGCCGAGCAGCAGCCCGCCGCACGAGCCGATCGCGGCGCCGGTCGCGAGGCGGGTCAACATCCCGAGCACCGCGGTGCCGAGCGGATCGCTGGGTGAGCCGAGCGCGAGCTCCAAGGCGACGATCGCGATGGTCGCGCCGATCGCATCGACAAACACGCCCTCGGCTTCGAGCACGACCGCGAGGCTCGGCGCCAGCCGGATCCGCCGGACCAGCGGGCTGATCACGGTCGGGCCGGTGACGATCACGAGGGTCCCGAACAGCAGCGCCGTGCGCCAGTCCCAACCCAGGATCAGGCGAGCGGCGAGCGCGCCGCCGCCCGTGGTCAACACCGCGCCATAGACCACGAGCCGGCGGATCACGGTCTTCTGCTTGCGTAGCTGCGCGACCTCGAGCCGCATACCACCCTCGAACAGGATCACGGCGACCGCGAACCCGACGATCGTGTCGAGTGCGCCGCCGAGGATCTGCGGGTCGATGAGATCGAGGCCATCGGGCCCGAGCGCGATGCCGGTGCCGAGCAAGAAGATGATGCCCGGCACGGTCGCGTGGCGGCCGATCGCCTGTGCGATCACCCCCGCCAGCAACGCGAACGCGAACACGAGCCCGGCGGTCCATGCGATCGGCACGAGCGAGCCGATTACAGGACTCGTGCCGTCCCCGACCAGCCAGGTGCCCAGCCAGATGCCCAGCCAGGTGCCCTGCCACTTGCCGGACGTGGCGTGACGCCCGGACCCTCCGGGCGCCTTCGCACACCGTGCGTCTCGACCCGGCACGCCCCGTGTTTAGCCTCCGGAGGGTTACGAACGGGGTAGCGAAACAGGGTCGAGGTTTCGGGTAGCGCGCGGGGAGTCCCGCGCTCGTCGTCGTCGGAGATTCGACCGCGAACGGAGATTTTTCCGGGTGGTGTTATCGCACATCGTCGGCGATCATCCACCTAGCGCCACCGACGACGATTCGTAGAGTGGTGGTTCGATGAAGCACGCTGCAGTGTTCGCGCTCACCCTTGGAATGTTCGCCTGTGGCGGTGGTGGGGGTAGTGGAGGTGGCGCGCAGCCGGATGGCGGCGGTGGCTCGAGCGTCACCCCGGACGCGACCGGCCCGGCTTGCGGCGACGGCCAGCTCGATGCCAACGAGACCTGCGACGATGGCAACACCACGAGTGGCGATGGCTGCTCCGCCGATTGCCAGCTCGAGCAAGGGTTCGCCTGCGGCGATCCCGGCTCGCAGTGCCTCGCGAACCACCAATGCGGCAACGGCATCCTCGAACCGACCGAGACCTGCGACGACCGCAACACGCACGGCGGCGATGGCTGCGACGCGAACTGCCAGCTCGAGCCGGGCTGGGCCTGCCCCGTCGCCGGCATTCGTTGCACCGCCGCGCAGTGCGGCGACGGCATCGTCGCGGGCTTCGAAGAGTGCGACGACGGCAACGGTAGCGGTGGCGATGGCTGCAGCGCGAACTGCCAGCTCGAGACCGGCTGGGCCTGCCCCGACGCGAACATGCCGTGTCACACCACGCACTGCGGTGACGGCGTGACCGAGGGTCTCGAGCAGTGCGACGACGGCAACAACGACCTCGGCGACGGCTGCACGCCGTTCTGCGTGCGCGAACCCCAGTGCGCCAACGGCGACTGCCTCGCGATCTGCGGCGATGGCGTGCTCCAGGCCGGCGAGCTGTGCGACGACGGCAACACCCGTGACTTCGATGGCTGTTCGCACGATTGCATGCCCGAGACCGGCTTCGCGTGCAGCGAGGTCAGCGACGCCGAGCCCGCGACGCTGCCGGTCGCGGTCGTCTATCGCGACTTCAAGGGCCACTTCAACCCGGGCACCTCGACCGTGCAGGCCGGTGGCCACATCGACTTCGAGAACCACAATGGCGACGACCGCGGGATGCTCGCGGCCGACATGGTCAACCACAAGCCGCAGTACGCCAAGGCGACCGGCGGCACCTCGACGACCGCGGGCAAGGCCGCGTTCGACCAGTGGTACAACGACGATCCGATCAGCCTGACCTATCCCGACACGCTGCCGCTGACCAAGACCGCGCCGGCGACCTACGTGTTCGACAACGGCTCGTTCTTCCCGCTCGATACGCGCGGCTGGGTGATCGCAGCGAACAATCCGATGGGGGTCACGAAGGAGCCGATGTTCAGCGGGCACAACTTCAACTTCACCTCGGACCTGCGCTACTGGTTCACGTACAAGGGCACCGAGGACCTCAAGTTCCGTGGCGACGACGACGTCTGGGTGTTCGTCAACAACAAGCTCGCGCTCGACCTCGGTGGCGTGCACGGCGCAGAGACCGGCGAGATCAACCTCGCGACGCAGGGATCCGGAATGGGCCTGGTGGTCGGCAAGACCTACGAGGTCGCGGTGCTCCAGGCCGAGCGCCACACCTCGGCGTCGTCGTACAAGCTGACGCTGCAGGGCTTCAACTCGTCGCACTCGAGCTGCGTCGACCACTGCGGCGACGGCGTGACGTCCTCGAACGAGGTCTGCGACGACGGGGTCAACATGGGCGGCTACAACTCGTGCACGGCGGACTGCCTCGGGTTCGGCCCGCGCTGCGGCGACGGCATCGTCCAGCCCGACCACGAGCAGTGCGACGAGGGCACCAACGTCGGCGGCTATGGTCACTGCCAGCCGGATTGCACGCTCGGCCCGCGCTGCGGCGACGGCATCGTCCAGGCCGACAAGGGCGAGCAGTGCGACGACGGCAACACCGATCCGAACGACGGCTGCGACGAGTGCCACATCCCGATCCTGTAGGCGTCTGCTAGAGCCAGTACAGCAGCGCGAGCGACAGCGCGAGCGTCGGCAGCAGCACCAGCGTGCCGACCCGAACGAACCGCCCGACGCTGACCTGGACCCCAGCGCGGCGGAGCAGGTCCATCCACAACAGGCCCGCGAGCGAGCCGATCGGCAGCAGACGCGGGCCGATGTCACCGCCGACCAGCGCCGCGAGCAACGGCTTCGCGCCGTGCCCGCCGAGGGTGGGCCCGATCGCGAACATGTTGAGGATCGACATCGGATGGTTGTCGATCAGCGCGGAGCCGAGCGCCGAGGTCGAGCCGATCACGAACAACTCGCCGTGCGAGCCGGCGGGTGCACTGGTGTAGACGTTCGCGAGCCAATCGACGACCCCGACGGTCTGCAGCCCGCGGACGACCAGGAAGATGCCCCACAGGAACACGAGGATATCGAGCGACACGTGGCTCGTGACCTTCGGCAACGACGCGATCGCGTACGCCTGCGAGATCGCGATCGCGCCGAGGGCACCCACCACGGCGACCAGCCAGGTCGGGGCCCCGAACCACGCCGCGATCGGGTACGCGACGAACACCGCGACCATCAGGACGACCGCCGGGCGCTCGCCGGCATGGCGGTGGATCCTCGTGCGCGGCGCCGAGGCCGGCACGGCCGTACGCAACACGTCGCGGTAGATCCAGCGCAGCAGGCCGTAGGTCAGCGCGACGCCGACGAGCGAGAGCGGCACCATCACCGCCGCATACGCGTTGAAGCCGAGCCCCGCGAACTCCGCGACGATCATGTTCATCGGGTTCGAGACGATGAACGGCGCGACGCCCGGCGCGAGGAACACGACGAACGCGAACGCGAGCGTGACGTGCGGTGCGCCTGGATACAACCGGCGGGTCAGCGCGACCACGAGCGGCGTGAGGATCAGGATCGCGGCGTCGTTGTTGAGCAGCGATGGCGTCACGACCGCGAGCGCGAACACGACCGTGAACGTGTGCACCGCGCTGCGCGTGCGCGCGCGCTGCTCGATCCACGCGGCGAGCCGATCGAACGCACCGGCCTCCTGGACGACGCCGGTCATCACCATGATCGAGGTCAGCGCGAGCAGCGGCCGCCACTGCACTCTCGCGGCTTCGAGCATCGTCGCCGGCGTCAACAGCCCGGTGGCGATCAGCACCGCAACGCCGAGCGCTCCGGCGGTGCCGGGAGAGAACCGCCAGGCCAGCCGCGGCAGGCGCGGCCGCAACACCGCGAGGCTCACCGTCATCGCGAGCGTCGAGTAGGCGATGGTCACTTCCACCAGAGTGCAGTTTTGCATCTCTGGGGCCACCCGGGAACTACGTTAACCGCGTGGATCTACACGGCGCGCGTGGGGTCTCAGGGCGCCGGGTCGGGTTCCGAAGTCTCGTCCGAGGCAGGCTTCTTGGCGCTGACGATGAAGCTGACGCCGACCACGCCGGGCCGGCTGACCGCCGCGGGCTTGTGGTCGCCATCGAAGAAGATGACCTGGAGCGGGCCGCGGAGCTCGAGCCCTTGCGACGCGGTCGGGGTGTCGCGGGTGTGATCGTCGATCTTGACGGTCTCGCTGATCGCGTAGACCTCGACGTTGCCGGCCGGCATCTGGACCTGCGTGCTGGTGTTCGGCGCGAGCGCGCCGCGCGACGTGCCGTGATCCTTCGAGCCGGCGGGGAACACGTAGAGCTCCTTGATCGTGCGCTCGGTCTGGTTCTGCAGCGAGATCGTCTGCATCGCCGCCCCACCACACGCGGCCAACATCGCGATGATCGCGAGGACCGCGGCGATCGCGACGAACGCGGTGAAGAACGTCGAGGTCTTCATCTGCCAGTCCTCGGGATAGCCGACGCGGAGGCGATGGTCGCTCGCGCGCGCGTAGTCGGCCATGTCGCGCGTTTCACTCTTCAATAAGCGCATCTGGGAGACGGTCATGCGGCAAAATTGTCCCGCGTCGGCCGCGCGATCGCAAACTAACCCTCCGAGGTCACCCTGCCGATTCGGAGCTCGACGTGGCGCGTCCCTGGGTCCCGACCGATCCGACCGATCCGACCGATCTGACCGATCTGTACAGGGCGTGGCACAGCGCGATCGTGCGCGGCGACCGCACGCGGTAGTCGAGCTTGTTCATCGTGTAGCCGAACGACAGC
This sequence comes from Kofleriaceae bacterium, assembly GCA_039922635.1. Classification (GTDB taxonomy): domain Bacteria; phylum Myxococcota_A; class Polyangia; order Haliangiales; family Haliangiaceae; genus JABFXX01. Next base: position 8,473 of record JBDTEH010000030.1, read on the forward strand.
TGCGCGACCGGGTCCGCCCAGCCGAGCGCGCCGCCCATCCCGGGGTGACCGAACGACTCGAGGTTCGGCGAGAACAGCTCGCCCTGCTCCTTCACGAAGCCGCGCGACCACCCGATCGGCTTGTGCAGCACCAGGTCGTTCTCGGACCAGTGCTGGCGGAGGTAGATCGGCGCGAGCGTCGAGCCCGACAGGTACGTCTTGCCGAACGCCGCGCCGCCGAGCGCGAACGGCGCGTAGGCCCGCGCGAGGCCGTCTGCGCTCGCGGTCGCGTTAGCCCAGGCGAGCTGAGCGCGACGCACGCGCTGGGTGTTATAGACCGCGAGCCCGAGTGGGCCGGACGACGGCGTCGAGAACGCCGCACGCGCGAGCGAGCCCCGCTTGATCACGTCGCGCGCGATCCGGCCCTCGGCGGTGTTGCCGCGGATCGCGGCGCCGAGCATGCGCACGACGCGCGAGGCGTTCGACGGCGGGTACAGCGTCGCGATCCGCGCATCGACCACCGGCGGCGTGCCGACATCGACGTCGGCGCCGAGCGGCGTGAACAGCTCGCGCCGCAAGAAGCCGCCGAGATCTTCACCGGCGATCCGCTCGAACAGCTCGCGCGCGAACAGGCCGAACGTGATCGCGTGATAGCCCTGCTGTGTCCCGGGCTGCCACGACGGCCGCTGCGCCTCGAGCGCGGCGAGCACGCGCGGTGCGCCGTCGATGCACTCGTCGAGCGTGATCGGCACGTCGAGCCCGACCAGCCCGGCACGGTGCTCGAGCAGCGTGGCCACCGTGATCGCGCCCTTGCCTCCGCCCGCGAACCCCGGCCAGTACTGCGCGACCGGCGCGTCCCAGTCGAGCTGGCCCCGATCGGTGAGCAGCGCGAAGGCCATCGCGGTGAGCCCCTTGGTCACCGAGAACACGACGATCCGCGTATCGCGCTCCCAGGCGCGCGCGCGATCGGCCTTGCCACCCCACAGATCGACGACGCGCTCGCCGTGATGGTACGCGGCAAAGCTCGCGCCGACCTCGTCCTCGAGCTGCGCGGCGAAGGTCTCGGCAACGTCGGCGAAGCCCTCGGCATAGCTGCCGCGCGCCGGAGCAGGCGCGGGCTTCATCGCTTCGGGATCTCCAGGCCGCGCGCGACCGCCGGCCGCGCCAGCGAGCGCTCGAGCCATCCCGGCACGTGCGCGAGTGCGTCGAACTCGACGACCTCGCGTGCGCCGTAGAACCCGACCAGGTTGCGCACCCAGCCGATCATCGAGACATCCGCGATCGTGAAGTCGTCGTCCATGATCCACTGGCGTCCGGCGAGCCGGGCGTCGAGCACGCCGAGCAGCCGCTTGGACTCGGTGCGGTAGCGCTCGAACGGGCGCTTGTCCTCGTAGTCCTTGCCCGCGAACTTATGAAAGAAGCCGAGCTGGCCGAACATCGGGCCCAGGCCCGACATCTGCCAGAACACCCACTCGATGGTCTGGTAGCGCCGGCCCGCGTCGGTGGGCACGAGCTTGCCGGTCTTGTCCGCGAGGTAGAGCAGGATCGCCCCCGACTCGAACAGCGCGAGGGGCCTTCCGCCCGGCCCGTTCGGGTCGACGATCGCGGGGATCTTGCCGTTCGGGTTCACCGCGAGGAACTCGGGTGTCCGCGACTCGTCCTTCAGGATGTCGATCGCGTGCGCCTCGTACGGCAACCCGATCTCCTCGAGCGCGATCGAGACCTTGACGCCGTTCGGCGTCGGGAACGAGTAGAGCTGCAGGCGATCTGGATGCTGCGTGGGCCAGCGCTTCGTGATCTCGGGTGCAGACATGCCGCGATGATCTACCGCGCGCGAAGGAAGAACCAGCCTCCTAAGGCCGCACTCGCACCGGGCCCGGCGCGCCGCACAGCGGGCAGCCCTCGGCGACCACGGCGTGATCGCACGCATCGCACGCGAACGCGACGACGTGATAGCCGGGCTCGCCGAGCTCGGCGAGCGGCTCGGGCTTGGGAGCCTCGCCGCCGCCGGATCGCGCGACCGCGGGCACCAGCGCGATCGCGAGCAGCTCGAGCTCGTTGCACTTCGGACAGCGCTTCGGGACCTCGAGCCGGCTCGACTCGCGCAGCGCGCGCGCGAGCTGATCCGGTGCGTTGCAGCGCGGGCACACCTCGCTCGAGAACGCGACGCGCTTGCAGGCCACGCACTCGATCCGATAGGTCCCGTCCACGAACTTCTCGCCGTCGTGCGCCCACCGGCCCGCGTTCGTCGGCTCGGCCAGCATCACGCCGATCGTGCGATCGATGAAGCTACGGATCTCGAGCGTCTTGCCGCCGCACGCGGCACAGCCCGCCGCGATCGCAGCTTCGAACCCGGGTTGATCGAGAGCGCCCATCGCGGCGTTCTACTACTTCGCGGGCGCGACGCGCCAGGGCTCCCGCAGTAAGCTGCTGCATGCGACTCGTGATCCTCGGTGCCGGTGCGATCGGTGGCGTCGTCGCAGGCTTGCTCGCACGGGCGAACCGCGACCTCCTGCTGCTCGCGCGCGGCGAGCACCTCGCGGCGATCCGTGCACGAGGCCTGCGCGTCGAGACTCCGGACGGCGCGTTCGTGGCACCCGTCGCGGTCGCCGACTCGAGAGCCCCGATCGCGTGGCGCGAGGACGACGTGGTGATCGTCGCGGTCAAGACCCAGGACGTGGCCGGCGCGCTGCGCGACCTCGGTGCGCCCGCGTCCGTGCCGATCGTGTGCATGACGAACGGCCTCGAGGCCGAGCGGGTCGCGCTGCGCCACGCCCGCGAGGTCTACGGCGCGTGCGTGGTGATCCCGGCGTCGTACCTCGTGGCCGGCACGGTCCAGGTGTGGGCCTCGCCCGTGCCCGGACTGTTCGAGCTCGGCCGCTATCCCGACGGTACCGACCGCGCCGACTCGATCGCAGGTGAGCTGATCGCGGCCGGCTTCGACGTCGAGGTCCGCGCGAACGTGATGAAGTGGAAGCGCGGCAAGCTGCTCGCGAACCTCACCAATGGTGCCGAGGCGATCAGCGGGCCCGACGCGCGCTTGTCCGTGCTCTCGGAGCACGCGAAGGCCGAGGCCCGCGCCTGCTATGCCGCCGCGAACCTGAGCTGCACCACCCCCGCCGAGGACGCCGCGCGCCGCAGCGCGCTGACCATCGCACCGATCGCGGGCGCGAAGCGACCGGGCGGATCGACCTGGCAATCGCTCGCGCGGGGCCTCGGCGCGCTCGAGACCGATTACCTCAACGGTGAGATCGTGCTGCTCGGCCGGCTGCACGGCGTGCCGACGCCGGTGAACGAAGCGCTGCAGGAGCTCGCCGCCGAGGCCGCGCGGACTCGTGCCGGCGCCGGAGCGTTGCCTCTCGCCGAGCTGATCGCGCGGATCGACGCGCGGGCGTCGAGCTAGGCAACGTCGCGCGGGGCGCGCCGGTCTCAGGTGCGAAATGCTCGCGAAGCTCAGCCTCGTGCTCGCGCTGTCGATCGCCTGCGGCCGGACCTGTTCGAGCGCCTTTGCCGACGACGCTCCCGGCGCGGATCCGCCGAGCACGGCGCCGGGGAACACCACGCCGATCCCCGCCCCGCCGCCGCTGCGCCGCGCGCCGACCGGCACGTTCCAGCTCGGCGTCGGCTATTCGACCGACGACTCGTTCGGAGCGAGCGCCAGCGTCACGCAATCGGATCTCTTCGGCACCGGCAAGCTGCTCTCGCTCGACGCGGTGATCGATGGTCGCGAACAGAAGTTCGTCACCCGGTTCGTGGACCCGGAGCTGTTCGGGAGCGGGTTCGAGCTCGACGCGCAGCTCGTCTCCGATAACAAGCACCTCGATGCCTTCACGCGCGAGTCGGTCGGCACGAACCTCGAGCTCTCTCACCTCGTGGGTCCCCACACCAAGTGGTACGCCGGCTATCGCCTCGAGCACGTCACCGAGGCGTTCGACGATCCCGTGCTCCACGCGCCGAGCTATGACCTCGCCGCCTTGCGCGTCGGCAGCGAGCTCGACACGCTCGATCAACCGTTCCTGGCGACCCGCGGCTCGCGCCTCGGCTCGATGCTCGAGCTGGCGGCGCCGGGGTTGGGAGGGCAGGTCTCGATGGTCCACACCCACACCTACGCCGAGACCCATCAGCAGCTCGGAGCCTTCCTCGTCCACCTGAGTGGCTCGCTCGAGACGGTCAGCGGTCACAACCTCCCCGCCGGAGAAATGCTCTACTTCGACGGCTCGAGTCAGATCCGCGGCTACGCCCCGAACGCGGTCGGTCCACACGGAAGCCTCGCCACCGGCTTCGGTCGCGCCGAGCTCGAGCTCCCGGTCGTGAAGCGGATCGGCTTATCGGTGACCGGCTTCGCCGACGGCGGCGTCCTCTCGAATTCGATCGGCGGCGAGCTCGCGGCCTCGACCGGGTTCGGGGTGGTGTGGCGCTCGCCGATCGGGCCGATCGGTGGCTACTGGGCGTGGACCGCGGACCACGGGCCGGCGTTCGTGTTCGGTGCGGGTGCGCAGTTCTAGCGGAGGTCATCACCTCGCACTACGGCATCGCGCGCAGTGAGTCGCCGGGCGCCCAGCAAGCGTGGGTACCGCTCGCGATCCGCGCAGGCAACGCGACGCGCGCGATCGGCCCCGCGTCGACGTGGGCCGCGGCGAAGATCTGGCACTCCGAGCGATCGTGCTTCGCATCGGTCGTGAACGTGATCAGCCAGCCATCGTCCTCGGCCGTGCCGCCGGGCCGCGGCGCCATCGGGGCCTCGCTGGCGTAGACGTGCTCGGGAAACTGGTAGCGTTGCGTCGCCCCGCTGTCGAGATCGTAGCGGACGATCCCGTCGAACAGGAACCAGCCGACCGGCGCGGTCATCGACCACGCATAGCGATGCCGCCGGCCAGGCTTGCCGAAGTGGATCGACGGGAACTCGCTGATGTCGTCGAACAGTCGCTCCTCGGTCGTGGTGCCGCTGCGCAGATCGAGCCGCCAGCGATGCGGACGGGCCTGCATCGCGTGGACGTCGACCATCTTCTTGAGCGCGGCGTACGGTCCGTCGGCCGGATCTGGACGCGGCAACGGATCGGCCTGAAAATAGCCGTCGAGCACGATCGTGTCGCGGTCCTCGTACGCGTTGATGAAGTGCAGCACGTAGGTCGGTGCGGCCTCGAACCAGCGCACCTCGCCGCCGCGGCGCGGCACCACGCCGAACCGGGTCGGCAGATCGTGCAGCTTCGGGCGGTAGATGCCCTTGCCCAGGAGCTCCGCGTCCCACGCCAGCGGGAAGTCATTGAGGATCGCGTAGTGCTCGGTGAACGCCATGTCGTGCGGTAACCGCGGCCCGGGCAGCGGGACGGCCTGGTAGTGGACGAGCCGGCCGTTCGCGTCGAGCAGGCCGTAGTGCATGAACGGCGCGGCGGTACCGTAGTTGAAGAACATCAGCTCGCCGGTCGCGGGATCGAGCTTGGGGTGGGCCGACACGCCGCCCGCCGGCACCCACGGCGCGCGACCGCGATCGGCGAGCGTGGCATCGAGCTGGTAGACGTCGCCGCACTGGTAGAACGTGGTCAACGCGACGCCGGCGTGCACGGTCACGTCGGTCGACGACGCGTCCTTCATCCGACCGCGCGCTCCCCAGCCCTCGCGCTGGGACTTCGCCGGGTTCTCGATGATCCCGGCCCACAGCGGCGCCCCGGCCTCGAGCTCGGCGGCGAGGCCGGCCGTGCGCACGAACCGGTTACGATAGCTCGCGCGACCACCGCGGAACCGGATCGCGTGGACCATGCCGTCGCCGTCGAACGGGTGGTAGCGGCCGAGCGACGGCAGCACCGGGTTCTCGGTGTTGCGCAGGTACACGCCCTCGAGCTCCGCGGGGATCGCGCCCTCGATCACGTCGAGGTCCTCGGCGTCGTACTCGATGAACGTCGGCGCCCACGGACCGGTGCGATAGGGATGATCGTCACCGGCCGGGAGCCGATCGGGGAGCCGGCCGACTTCGCGGAGCTGCATCCGCGAACTATATGCCGATCACGAAGCTGACGACCGTGGTCGCACTGCCGCCGAGGTTGAGCGTCTGCACCGTGGTCGCGCCGGCGACCTGCATCTCGCCGGCGTCGCCCGCGACCTGGTGCGCGGCATCGATCGCCATCCGCACACCGGTCGCACCGACGGGATGACCGCCGCCGATCAGGCCGCCGCTCGGGTTGATCGGCGTCGCGCCCGTGCGCTCGGTCGCACCGCTCTCGATCGCCTTGAACGACTCGCCCGGCGCGGTGAGGCCGAGGTGATCGATCGCGAGGTACTCGGTGGTCGTGAAGCAGTCGTGGATCTCGTACGCCGAGATCCGCTCCGTGCCGCGCTCGGCACGCGCGCGCGCATCGGCGATGGCCTCGGCGACGTGGGGGACGAGCAGGCCTCCAGTGCCCGCGCTGCGCTCGAGCTTCGCGGCGAGCGACAGGCCGGCGGTGCGGTGGCCCCAGCCGAGGATACGCGGCGTGGTCGCGAGGTGCTTGCCGCGGCGCGCGGCCCAGGTCGCGGCGAACCGCGGCGAAGCGAGCACGAGCGCGGCGCCCCCATCGGTGACCTGCGCGCAGTCGTAGCGGCGCAGCCGGCCCTCGACGACGTAGTTCTTCACCGGGTCGGCGAACGTCGCCTCGTCGAGCGCCCACGTCCGGGTCTGCGCGTGTGGGTTCGCGCGCGCGTTCGCGATGATTCAGGGCGCGGCTGGGCGCGCGGGTCTTGTGGGATCGGGTTTTGCGGGATCTGGTTTTGTGGGGTGCGAGCGCGGCACACCGAGGTAGATGCCGTCGACGCGATCGGCCTTCGGCGGCGGTGGGTGGGACGGAAACGGCTTTGGCAAGCCGAGGTTCGTGAACTGCATCAAGAGGATCGTGACGACCACGAGCACGAACACGCCGATCAGCACCACGCGCCGCCCCGTGAGCTTCTTGCGCTCCGCGTGTCGCGCGATGACGTCTTCGAGGCGGCCCACGCGCCCACTCTAGCGCACTCGCGGATCCCGGTGCGCCGGGCCAGGTGCCAGGGGCTCCGGACCGGTGCGATCGAGATGCGCGACATCGCGTCGTTCGCGGCGCGCTGATGGCACACTCGCCCCATGGATCCGGCCGTCGACCTCGATCGCGCTCTCGCCGTGGCGAAGGAGGCGGTCGCAGCCGCCGGCGCCGCCGCGCTCGCCCACCTGCGCAGGGGCATCGTCGTCGAGACCAAGCCCGATCTCAGCCCCGTCACCGCGGCCGACCGGGACGCCGAGGACGAGATCGTCGCGATCATCCGCGCCGCGTTTCCCGACCACGCGATCCTCGGCGAGGAGGGCGGCGAGCGCGCCGGCGGACCAGGCGAGCTGCGCTGGATCGTCGACCCGATCGACGGCACGCGCGGCTTCGCCCGCGGTGGCGCGATGTGGGGACCGATGGTCGCGCTCGAGCTCCGCGGCACGGTGGTCGCCGGTGCGATGGCCCTGCCCGCCCAGCGCACGACCTACTGGGCCCGCCAGGGCGGAGGCTGTTTCCGCGACGGCACGCGGATCGCGGTCTCGGCCGTCGCGGAGCTCGCGGACGCCACGCTGTCGGTCGGCGAGCTCCGCCGGATGATCGGCAACGCCGGCATCGTCGAGCTGATCCGCCGCGCGGCGTCGTCGCGCTGCTACGGCGACCTCGCCGGCTGCGCGCTCGTGCTCGACGGCCGCGCCGAGGCGTGGATCGAGGGAGGCGTCAAGCCGTGGGATCTCGCGGCGCCGGCGATCCTCGTCGCCGAGGCCGGCGGCCGGTTCACCGATTGGACCGGCGGACCGTCGTTCCAGGGCGGCTTCGGCATCGCCTCGAACGGCCGCTTTCACGACGAGCTGGTGCGCGCTACGCGGTGAACACGTCGAGCTTGCGCTCGGCCTCTTGCAGCAGCAACGCGGACGAGGCCAACCGTCCTCTCCGTGCTCGACGTCCGGAGTCGGCGCGGCGCGTGATACCGTACGCGGCGGGTGGAAGACGCGGCGTATCGCCTGCTGTTCGAGCTATCGCCGCGACCGATGGTGCTTTCGGATCGCGACAGCGGTCGGGTGATCACCGCGAGCCGGGGCGCCGCCGCGCTGTTCGGCTACACGGTGGCGGAGATGCTCGCGCTGACCACCGCCCAGCTGCGCGACGCGAACGGTCGCGCGTGCGCCAAGGACGGCTCCGCGCTCGCCGTCGAGCTGTCCGCCTCGCCCATCGAGCTCGGCGGCGCCGCGTACGTGCTCACGTTCGTGTTCGACATCCGGCCGCTCGCGGAGCTCGAGAAGCGGTTCCGGCTGATGGTCGAGAGCTCGACCGATGGCATCCTGCTCACGGATCCGCTGGGCCGGGTCACGTACGCCAGCCCGGGGGCGCAGCGCCTGCTCGGCGTCGAGTCCGGAGAGCTCGTCGGCAAGCCAGCGATGCTGCGCGTCCACCCCGAGGATGCGCGGAAGCTCAAGCGTCCGAGTCCGGGCGAGACCGTGGTCAACCTGCATCGCTCGATCCACGGCGATGGCCAGTTCCGGTGGTTCGAGTCCTACACCACCAACCTCGCGCACGAGGCCTCGGTCGGCGCGAACGTCACGAACTTTCGTGACATCACCGAGCGCCACGAGGCCGATGAACGGCTGCGCCGGTCGGAGGCGAACTTCCGCACGCTGATCGAGCGGTTGCCGACCGCGACCCTGGTCTATCGCGCCGGCAGCTTCGTGTACGTCAACCCCGCGGCGGCCGCGATGCTCGGCTGGGAACGGACGGCGGACGTGATCGCCCGCGCCGCGATCGAGTTCGTCCATCCCGACGATCGCGAGATGATCCGCCACTCGATGGCGCAATCCGCGACCTCGGGCGCGAGCGGCACCATCGAGATCCGCATGCTCCGCCGCGATGGCCGCGCCGTGACCGTGGAGGCCAAATCGGTGCTGCTCGACTACGACGGCGAGGCGAGCCACGTCGTGCTCGCGAACGATGTCACCGAGCGCCGCGAGTTGTTCGCGCGCATGGCGGTCGCCGATCGCATGTTGTCGGTCGGCACGCTCGCCGCCGGCGTCGCGCACGAGATCAACAACCCCCTCGCGTACGTGTCCGCCAACCTCCAGATCCTCGCGACCGAGCTCCCGAAGCTGCTGTACGGCGAAGGCGAGCCACGGTTCTCGCGCGAGGACCTCGAGTCGGTGCTAGCCGACGCGCAGGAGGGCGCGCAGCGGGTCAGCGCGATCGTCCGCGACCTGCGCGCGCTCGCTCGCTCCGACGACGACGCGAACACCCCGGTCGACGTGCTGCACGTGCTCGCGTCCTCGATCAAGATGACCCACAACGAGATCCGGCACCGCGCGCGCGTCGTGCAGGCCTACGCCGAGGTCCCACCGGTGGTCGCGAACGCGTCGCGGCTGGGCCAGGTGTTTCTCAACCTGCTGGTCAACGCCGCGCAAGCGATCGAGGATGGCCATGCCGAGGCGAACGAGATCCGCGTGCGGGTCCACGCCGATGAAGCGCGGGTCTACGTCGAGATCGAAGACACCGGGGTCGGCATCCCGGCGACCGTGCTGCCGCGGATCTTCGATCCGTTCTTCACGACCAAGCCCGCCGGCGTCGGCATCGGTCTGGGGCTGTCGATCTGCGACCGGATCCTCGAGTCGTTCGGCGGCTCGATCAGCGTGACCAGCAAGCTCGGCTTCGGCAGCACGTTCCGCGTCGCGTTGCCGATCGCCGCGAGGGCCCCGTTCGCGGTGGCCGAAGAGTACGCGGTGCCGACCCAGTCGCGGTCGCGGATCTTGATGATCGACGACGAGGCCGCGGTCGGTCGCTCGATCCGCCTGTTGCTCGCGCCCGATCACGACGTCGTCAACGTGATGCGCGCGCTCGACGGGCTCGCGCACCTCGAGGCCGGCGAGCACTTCGACATGATCCTGTGCGACGTGATGATGCCGGAGATGAGCGGGATCGAGCTCTACGAGCAGCTCGAGCGCAGGTTCCCGGTCTACCTGCAGCGCATCGTGTTCATGACCGGCGGTGCGTTCACCTCGCAGGCGCGCGACGCGCTCGAGCAACTCGGCGCACCGCGCCTCGAGAAGCCGTTCTCCGAGGCGGCACTTCGCCGCGCGATCGCGATCGTGTGTCCGCCGCAGGACGTCGACACGACCGCCGAGATCGACGCGACCCGGTAGCGCGCCGGCGCGCGCGCGTAGGTTACCTGTTACGCTCGCAGCATGCGCGGCCCCAGCACCGGCGTGGCTCTCGGGGTGGGCGCGGTCGAGACGCTCGTGCGTACGCTCGCCGAGGAGTTCCCCGAGCTCGATCGCGCGCGCCTGCGCACCGCCGTCGAGCGCGCGACCGCCCGCATCGCGTCGAGCGCACTCGACACCGAGGGCTACCAGGTCGTCGACCTGCACCTCCAGCGCGCGGAAGCGACCGAGGAGTCGAACGAGCGCGCCCAGATCCTGCGCGAGCTGAGCGAGAACCTCGAGCAGCGCAAGGACGCCGACCGCGCGCTGGTCGTGCGGCTGTCCGCGTTCGCCGAGCACGCGAGCACGGTCGATCTCGATCCGCTGCTCCGGCTCGCACGCTTGACCGAACGCTGGAGCGAGCTGCCACTGGACGCGATGAACGGGCTGATCGACATCCACGAGGATGGTGCCGTGCGCCGGCTCGCGGACATCGCCGCGGCGTGGCAGCACGTCGGCCGCGGCTACTACGCCGCCGATTGCTACGAGCGCGTGCTGTTGCTCGAGCCCGCGCACGTCCAGGCCAACGAGGCGCTCGAGCTGTTCTATCGATCGGTCCAGGAGTGGCCGGTGCTCGTCGACCTGCTCGGCCGCCGTGCGGTCCACGCGACCGACGACAAGGATCGCGCCGAGCTGCTCCGCGAGATCGCGCAGATCCAGGAGCGCGAGCTCGTCGACGCGTCGGGCGCGCTCGACGCGTATCGTGAAGCCGATCGGCTGGAGCCGGACCTACCCGACGTGCTCGAGGCGCTCGCGCGCCTGACGATGCTGGTCGGCGGCCCCGACGAAGAGGCGCTGAACGTGCTCGAGCGATCCGGCCGCGCGATCGCCGACCCGAAGGCGCGCGCACGCGTACTGGTCCGTGCCGCCGAGCTCGCGAAGCTCGAGAACTGGGATCGCGCGCAGGGCTTGTTCGAGGCCGCCCGCAACGATGATCCAGACCTCGCGGAGGCGGTCGAGGGCTTCGTGCCGCTGCTCCGCGACCGCGGCCAGCTCGCCGACGCGATCAACTTGCTGCTCGCCGGTGCGGAGCGACCCGCGCTCGCCGGCCATCGCTCGCGCTGGCTGACCGACGCCGGCGATCTGTGCGTCGCGCTCGGCGATACCGATTGGGCCAAGACGCTGTACCTCGACGCGCGCGCGGCCGATCCGACGAACCACAAGGCCGGCGCCGCGGTCGTCGAGCTGTGCTGGGACTCCGGTCAGCTCGTCGAGCTCGCGCCGATCCTCGACGAGCTCGTCCGCATCACCGACGATCCGAACAAGCTGCGCGAGTACCTGCTCCAGCGCAGCAAGGTCGCGCAGCAGCTCGGGGACAAGACCGGTGCGCGCTCCGCGTTGTCGCGGGTGCTCGACCTGGATCCCGAGGACAAGGGCTCGCGCCGCGAGCTCGCCGACATGCTGTACGAGGCGCAGCAATGGGGCAAGGCGCGCGCCGCGATCGAGGCGCTGCTCGTCGACGAAGATCTGCTCGCCCCCGGCGTGGCGGTGGAGCTGCACTACAGGCTCGCGCGCACGACCCAGGAGCTCGGCGACCGCGCCGCCGCGGCACAGCACGCCGACATCGCGCTCGTGCTGCAGCCCGACCACCGGCCTTCGCTCGAGCTGCGCACCGAGCTCGGCTCGGGGGACCCGTTGACCCGGATCCAGGACCAACTCGCCCTCGCGAGCAGCGCGCCGCCCGACGAGCGCGCCGCGCGGTTCGCCGCGATCGGCGATCGCTACAGCGAGCTCGGCGACCGGCTCGCCGCGCGCGACATGTACCGCGAGGCGCTCACCCACAGGCCCGGCGATCACCTGCTGCTCACGAAGTTCCTGGAGCTCGTCACCGAGGACGGCGACTGGAGCTACTCGCTCGACGTGGTCGGCAAGCTGGTCGAGACCGAGGCCGACCCGAAGGTCAAGGCGCGCTACCGGCACCTCGCCGGCATGATCGCGCGCGACGAGCTCGACGATCACGAGCTCGCGACGAGCCTGTTCGAGCAAGCGATCGAGGATCACGCGCACGCGTTCGGCGCCTCCGACGATCTCGAAGCGTTGCTCACCGGCGGCACCGACCGCACCGCGGTGGTCGCGTTCTACTACCGCCGCCTCGAACAAGTCCGCGGCGAAGAGGGCCGCGGCGGCGAGCGCCTGCGGCTGTGGGACCGGCTCGGAGAGCTGTTGCTCGACCTCGACCGCCACGACGACGCGCTGGTCGCGTTCGAGGTCGCGCTCGAGCTCGCGCCGGCGGCGGACCACGACGCGCGCCGGCTACGCCTCGTCGATCTCTACGCGGGCTCCGACGCCAAGCACGATGCCAGGGCGATCGAGCATCACCAGATGCTGTTGCGCGCGGACCACAAGCGCGCCGAGTCGTATACCGCGCTGCGGATGCTGTACGGCAGGGTCGGCGAGCTCGACCGTGCGCGCGCGTGCGACGATGCGTTGATTCTGCTCTCCGGCCTGCTCTCCGGCCTGCTCGCCGGGGACTCGAGCGCCGCGCAACTCGATGCCTCGAAGCTCGGCCGCAAGGGGATCGAAGCGCTGTTCGAGCCGAGCGCGACGACCGAGCCGATCCGGCTCGCGCCGCGACGCGACCCACCGAACAAGCCGCTCGCCCAGGAGGATTGGCTCGCGCTGTCGCGGCTCGACGTCGATCCCCAGCTGTCCATGGTGTTCGCCATCGTCGCGCCGCCGTTCGCGGTCGAGCGCGCGCGGATGCGCCCGCCGATCGCGGTCCCGGCCAAGGAGCCCGAGCCGGCGCAGGCGATCAAACGCGCGCTCGATCGCGCGGTCAAGCTGCTGGGGACGCCGCGGCCGCCGGTCTACCTCGACCTCGACCAGCTCGCCCCGGTCAAGCTGGCGATGCGCGCGCGGGGTGGCGTGCTGACCCCGGTGTTGAGCGTCGGCAAGCACGCCGATCGGCTCGACGAGCGGGAGCTCGTGTTCCGGATCGCGCGCCAGCTCGCCGACCTGCGCACCGATCGGATCGCCCGCCTGCTGTGCCCGCGCGCCGGTGAGCTCGCCCAGATCATCGAGCTCGCGGTGCAGCCGCAGCTCGGCGACACCGCGCAACACGCGGCGCGCTGGTTGCAGACGTCACTCCATCCCGTCGAGCTCGAGCAAGTGCGCGCGCTCGGCGCGAAGCTGAGCGCCCGCGCGGTGCAGCCGATGGCGGCCGCGCTCGGCTGGATCGCCGCGACCGAGCGCGCCGCGGATCGGATTGGCTTCGCGATCACGGGCGACCTCGCGGGCTGCATCGCGGTGCTCGGCAAGGACCCCACCGGCGACGCCGGCCGGGTGATCGACCTGGTGTGGGCGAGCGTGACCGAGGACCTGCTCGGCGTCCGCTCGAAGCTCGAGGACTGGCCTCAGAGCGCCTCGAGATAAGCGGCCAGATCTCGGCGCGCGTCGTCTCGAAAATCTGATACGACCATCAGGCTATGGACGTCTTCGGCAAGCTCTCGACCTACGACTTCGGCGAAGTGCACTTCAAGCTGGATAAAGCTAGCCAGCTCCGTGCGATCGTCGCCATCCACGATTCGCGGCTCGGCCCTGCGCTCGGTGGCTGCCGCTTCATCGAGTACGACACCGATGAAGCGGCCTACATCGACGCGCTCCGGCTTGCCCGCGGCATGACCTACAAGGCCGCGATCACCGGCCTGGCTCATGGCGGCGGCAAGAGCGTCATCATCAAGCCGAAGCGCCACTTCGACCGCTCGGCGTTGTTCACGGCGTTCGGCAGGTTCATCGAGGACCTCCGCGGGCACTACATCACCGCCGAGGATAGCGGCACGGGCCTCGAGGACATGGAGATCATCCGGGCGCAGACCAAGCACGTGACCGGCATCGATCCCTCGCACGGCGGCTCCGGTGATCCGTCGCCGTTCACCGCGCTCGGCGTGCGCCGCGGCATCGAGGCATGCGTGAAGTTCAAGCTCGGCAAGGACGACCTCAAGGGCGTCCACGTCGCCGTCCAGGGCGTCGGTCACGTCGGGTACTACCTGTGCAAGGAGCTCCACCTGGCGGGCGCGAAGCTCACGGTCGCCGATGTCGACAAGCTCAAGAGCGAGCGCGCCAAGCGCGAGTTCGGCGCGGCGGTCACCGAGATCGACAAGGTCGCCGAGGTCGCCTGCGACGTGTTCGCTCCGTGCGCGCTCGGCGCCGGGCTCAACGACGACACGATCCCGCACCTCAAGGCGACGATCGTCGCCGGCGCCGCGAACAATCAGTTGCTCGAGCCGCGCCACGGTGACGACCTCCACGCGCGCGCGATCCTGTACGCGCCCGACTACGCGATCAACGCGGGCGGGCTGGTCAACGTCGCGCAAGAGGTGAAGGGCTACGACGCGAAGGTCGCGCGCGACAAGACACTCAAGATCTACGACACGATCTGGGACATCTGCGAGCGCTCGAAGAAGCTCGACGCGCCGACCTACAAGGTCGCGGATCTGATGGCCGAGGAGCGGCTGGCCGCGCGTCCCAAAGCCTAGGTGTCGCTCGCTGTCTCCACCGCCCGCAGCGCTGTCTGGATGCTGGTGGGCAAGCTGGTGGCGAACGTCGCCGGCATCGTCGGCACGATCGTCGTCATCAACTTGCTCGACGCGCACAGCGGCAAGGCCGAGTACGGGCTCGCGACCGCGGCGTGGCTGGTCGTGGCCACCGCGTCGCAGATCACGACGCTCGGGATCGGCCAGTTCGTCGTGGTCAAGGCGCGCGACCGGCCCGACCTCGCGTTCCTCGCGACGGTGATCCACGTCTCGCTGGGCGTGGTCTCGATGATCGGCGTGTACATCTATCGCGGGCCGATCGGCCACTGGATCGACGCCGATGGCATGGACCGCTTCGTGCTCGGGCTGATCGTCGCGTCGATGCTCGATCGCGTCAGCCTCGTCCCCGAACGCGTGCTGATGCGATCGATGAACTTTCGTGTCGTCGCCATCTCGCGCACGCTCGGAGACCTCCTGTTCGTCGCCGCCGCGATCTCGATCGCCGCGCTCGGCGGCGGTGGCATGGCGATCGTCGGCGCGAATATCGTGCGCTCCGGGACCCGGGCGGTGATCGTGATCCGCAGCGCGCCGCGCGCGGATTGGCTCCACCCGACCCGGCTCAGGTGGTCCGGAGTGCGCGAGATCTTCACGTTCTCCGGACCGATCTGGATCGCGGCGCTGAGCTCGTTCGCGGCGCGGCGCTGCGACAACCTGATCGTGTCGCGGTTCTACGGCGCCGAGGTGATGGGCAGCTATAACGTCGCGTACAACCTCGCGGAAAATCCGCCGGTCGTCGCGGAGCAGGCGATCGACGTGCTGTTGCCGTCGTACGCGCAGCTCGAGCCCGAGGCGCGCGTCCGCGGCCTCGTGCGCTCGCTATCGCTGCTCTCACTGATCACGTCCCCGCTGGTGCTCGGGCTCGGAGCGGTCGCGCCGAGCCTGGTCGCGGCGTTCCTCAAGCCCGACCGCGCCGATGTCGCACCGATGCTCTCGGTCCTCGCCGTGATGTCGCTGACCCGGCCGCTGATGTGGGCGAGCGCGGCGTATCTCCAGGCGACCGATCGGCCACGGATCCTGATGTGGCTCGAGATCACGACCGTGACGTCGATGGTCGTCGGGCTCGTCACGCTCGGTCGGATCAGCGTGATCTGGGCGTGCGTCGCGGTCGGCATCGCCACGTTCGTGCGCGTCATCGTGACCGCGATCGTGCTCAAGAACATCGACGGGATCGGCCTGTGGGCCTTCTTCAAGCCGCAGCTCATGCCGGTGTTCGCCTGCCTGCCGATGGCCGCCGCGGTGATCGGCATCCGCCACCTCATGACGGGCTTTCACGAGCCGCCCTTGGTCAGCCTGCTGGCGGAGATCGGGGTAGGCGGCGTGACCTACCTTGCCGCGGCCTGGGTCCTGGCCACCCCGACCGTCCGAGACGTGATCGACCTCGCCAAACGCGCGATCAAGCGCCGCCGCAGCTAGCTCGGCCTAGATCGGCGTTTTCTTGGGCCCCGGGCCCTTGCTTCACAGGGCCCGACTGTTCGAAAACCCCCGACTATGACTCGCTTTGCCGCAGCTTTGGTAGGGACGCTCGTGCTCGGCACGACGGCCCATGCAGGCGTCGAGATCGGCGGCTTCGCCGGGCTCCACATATTCTCGAACACGAACGGCCTGGGCGTGCCCGACTCGTCGGTCAACCCGATGCGCGCGATGACAAGCCAGAAGAGCTCCGCGATCTTCGCCGCACGCCTCGGTGTGTTCTTCACCGATCGCCTCGGCATCGAGATCGAGGGCGGCGTGATTCCGACCGAGCCGAGCGCGACCGTGTTCGACGTGCTCGACATCGTCGGGCGCGCTCAGCTCGTCTACAAGTTCGCGCCCCCGGAGAAGGCGTTCGTGCCGTTCGCCGTGCTCGGCGGTGGCTTCATGCACGTCGGCTACACGGTCAACTCCGACATCATCCGCAAGGAGACCGACTGGATGCCGCACGTCGGCGTCGGCATCGCGTACAAGACCGGTGGCGGGTGGGCCGTCCGCGCCGACGCACGCTTGATCCTGCCGCCGTCGAGCCAGGGCGGTATCACCGAGGACTACGAGGTGTTGCTCTCGCTGTCGCGCGCGTTCGGCGACAAGCGCCCGACGCCCGTGGTCGTCGAAGAGGTCAAGCCCAAGCCCGATGTCGACACCGATGGTGACGGTATCCCGGACTCCAAGGACAAGTGCCCGACCGAAGCCGAGGACAAGGACGGCTTCCAGGACGAGGACGGCTGCCCCGATCCGGATAACGACGGCGACGGCATCCCGGACGCGAAGGACAAGTGCCCCAACGAGGCCGAGGACAAGGACAACTTCCAGGACGACGACGGCTGCCCCGATCCGGATAACGACGGCGATGGCATCCCCGACGTGGCCGACAAGTGCCCCGACCAGCCCGAGACCAAGAACGGCTATCAGGATGAAGACGGCTGCCCCGACGAGATTCCGGCGAAGCTCAAGGCGTTCACCGGCTCGATCCAGGGCATCAACTTCAAGACCGGCGACGCCACGCTGACGGCGCAATCGTCGGCGATCCTCGACAAGGCCGTCGCCGTGCTCGTCGAGTTCAAGGACATCCACCTCGAGATCGATGGCCACACCGACGACGTTCCGCTGAAGTCGAAGAAGTTCGCCGACAACATGGCGCTGTCGCAGGCACGCGCGGAGTCGGTGAAGGCGTACTTCGTCAAGAAGGGCATCGACGAGGGCCGGATCGAGGCGAAGGGCTTCGGCGACACCGTGCCCGTCGAGGCGCCCACCGGCCTCACCGGCGGCAAGCTGAACGCCGCGCGCGCGAAGAACCGCCGCGTCGAGTTCAAGTTGATCCCCTCGGGAGCTCCGGTCGCGACGCCGCCGGCCACCCCGGCGACGACCACCCCGGTCATGCCGGCACCGGCACCGGCACCGGCCGCCCCCGCTCCGGCCGCGACCGCTCCGGCCGCGACCGCTCCGGCCGCCCCCGCGAAGAAGTAAGCCGCTCCGGGTCATCGCGAACGCCGCGCGCCGTCAGGCTCGCGGCGTTTGTCGTTTCGGTACGCGAGCCCGAGCCCGAGCCCGAGCCCGAGCCCGAGCCCGAGCCCGAGCCCAGCCTCGGCTCGTCGGGGTGGGCGTCTCTTCGGCTCGTCGGGGTGGGCGGTCTCTTCGGATCCGCAGATCCGGCTCGGGCTCGGCGGAAAGAATTGCGCTTACGGCCGAAACGACCTCCAGGCCGCGACGGCCGGGCCCGCGGCGCCTTCTACTCGACGCGCTTGATGATGTGGATACCGAAGTCGCTCTTGACCACGCCGACCTCGTTGAGCTTGAGGCGGAGCGCCAGGTTCTTGAACGGCGCCACGAACTTGGTATCGGGGGTCACGTCGTAACCCGAGCCGGACTTTGCCGACCCTGGATCCTCCGACAGCGCCTTCATCAGGTCCTCGATCTTAGCGCCCTTGTTCAGCTTTTCGACGGTGTCGTGGACGAGCTTGTCGAGCTCGGCGCGGGTGCGCTTGGTCCCGCGAGGGTCCTGGCCGTGGACCTCGGTCCAGCCGAGCAGGATGTGCTTGACCTTGACCTTGGGCGCCGTCTCCGTGCGCGCGAGGATGTCCTTGCTCTCGAGCGGGTCCGGCGGCGGCGGCGGCACGCGCTTGATGATGTGCCAACCGAACGGCGACTTGACCAGGCCGACCTCGCCCTCCTTGAGGCGCAGCGACAGCTTCTTGAACGGCTCGACCATCTGCGAGTCGGCGGCGACGTCGTACGCCTTGCCGGTGTCCTTGGAGCCCGGGTCCTCGGAGTACTCCTTCATCAGCTTGGCGAAGTCCGCGTCGGGGGCCTTGGCCTTGGCGAGGATCTCGGTCGCGAGCTTGTCGGCCTGCTCCTTGGTGCGGTCCTTCGCGCGCGGGTCGGGCTGGCGCTGCTTCGCCATCGGCGTGTCCTTCCAGCCGATCAGGACGTGCTGGACCGTGACTGGGCCGGCCTCCGCGGGACGATCGAGGATGTCCTTGGACTCGAGCGGATCGGGCGGCGGCGGCGGCACGCGCATCATCACGTGGTAACCGAACGCGGTCTTGACGATGCCGACCTCGTTTGGCTTGAGCCGGAGCGCGAGGTTCTTGAACTCGGGGACGAACGGGGTGTCCTTGTCGACGGTGTAGGGCTCGCCGGTGACCCCACCCGGGTCCTCCGACGACTCCTTCACGATCGCGTCGAGCTGATCCGGGTGGTCGCGGAGCTTCTGCGCGATGTCGGTCGCGAGCTTGGCGGCCTCGGCGTTGGTGCGCTTCTTCGCACGCGGGTCGATCCGGCCATGGTAGGTCGTGGCGTCGAGCTCCTTCCAGCCGATCAGGACGTGCTTGACCTCGACCTCGCCGCCGCCACCGTCGAGCGCGCGCCCGAGGATCTCCTTCGAGTCGATATCGATCACGCCATCGGCGGCGGAGCCGAGCGCGATCTTGGGCGGACTGTTGTCGTCGAGCTTGCTCTTGTTCTGCTTGCAGGCGACGGCCGCCAGCAGAAATACGAGCAAAAATCCGGAACGATAGATACGCATGGAGCCGCGAATCCTAGCTCACGAACCGACGCCACGGCGCTCCGCAGGGCCGCGAATTGCCGGTGTATGCTGA
Organism: Kofleriaceae bacterium; assembly: GCA_039922635.1. Lineage (GTDB taxonomy): Bacteria > Myxococcota_A > Polyangia > Haliangiales > Haliangiaceae > JABFXX01. The sequence continues at coordinate 27,759 of JBDTEH010000030.1, forward strand.
CCCGGCATGACCGTCCGGCTCCGGGTTCCCGCCGTCGACGATCCGCAGTTCGTCGCGGACTACGACGACCGCGCGCGCGTGCTCAAGCTGATCGGCAGCGCGGACAACGCGACCGCGGCCGGGCTCGGACGACTGCTCGACGACCTCCACGTCGAGCTGCTCGGCAAGCACGCGCCCCAGGTCGTCGTCGACCTGCGCGACCTCGACTTCCTGGGTACCGCGTGTGTCACGGAGCTGGTCACCTGGATCGAGAAGCTCGAGGACCTCGCCGAGCGCTACACGATCACGCTGCGCTCGAACCCGGCGATCGCGTGGCAGCGCACGACGCTGCCAGCGCTGTCGTGCTTCGACACCGCGCTCGTGACCGTGGAGACGTAGATGGAGCTGCCCGACGAGATCGTCCAGCAGTTCCGCGCGATGGCGCTCGTCCGGATCGCCGAGATCGAGGCGGCGTGGGCGCACGTGCGCTCGAGCCTGGCCGAGGACGCCTCGCTCGCGATCCAGCGCGAGATCCACACCCTCAAGGGCGAATCGCGCATGGTCGGCATGCTCGACGTCAACAAGGTCTGTCACAAGCTCGAGGATCTCGTCGATATCGCGCGCGCGCGCGGCTACGCCGTCGACGACGAGTTCGATCTCGCGGTCACGATGGCGCTGCGCTTCATCGCGACATTGATCCGCAAGCCGAACGCCGAGGTCGGCGCGCGCGATCTCGGCGGGTTCGTCAAGCAGCTCGACAGCGTCGTGTCGCGTCACGGCCACGTCGGACGCGGCCGGCCGTCGAGCACCCCCCCGCTGTTGCGCACGAGCTCGGGGATCCGGATCACGTCGATGCTGCGCGCCCAGCTCGGCTCCGCCGCGGTCGACGCGTTCATCGAGTACGCGACCGCACAAGGCCCGCGCCGCGACCGCCTGCGCAGCTCGTGGCACCTGCTGCGCGACTTCGTCGGGATCCAGCGCGCGATCCTGACCGCGGCCCACCTCGCGAAGTACAAGCCGAGCATCGCCGCGCTCGCGCGCGACCTCGGCAAGGAGGTCGAGGTCGTGTTCGAGGTCGCGACCGCGGAGGTCACGACCGAGGTGCTGAACGCGCTCGAGATCGCGGTGCTCCACCTCGTGCGCAACGCCGTCGATCACGGCATCGAGCGCCCCGCCGCGCGCGGCGCCAAGCCACCGAGCGGCAAGGTCACGGTCACCGGCCGCGCCCGCGAAGGCGAGTACGTGCTCGAGGTCGCCGATGATGGTGCCGGCATCGACTTCGAGCGGGTGCGCGCGCGCGCCGTCGAGCTCCAGCTCGTGTCCACGACGGGCGCGACGGGCGCGAACAGCGCGGCCGACCGGAGCCAGCTGGTCGAGGTGATGTGCCGGCCCGGGTTCTCGACCCGCACGGTCGCGAGCGACGTGTCCGGACGCGGCATCGGCCTCGATGCCGTGCGTGCCAGCGCCGTCGATCTCGGCGGCACGCTGACCGCGAAGTCGGACCGGGGTAAGGGTACGACCTGGACGGTGCGGCTGCCGGTCCCGACGGTGGTCGTACGCAACCTCGCGATCCGCGCACCGGCCCTGCGGTTCCCGATCATCCTCGATCCGAGCTGGACGCTGCTCGACAAGCGGCCCTCGAGCGGAGATCGACTGCTGTGGATCGATCTCGCCGTCGGGCTCGGGTTCACCTCGAGCAACAGCATCTCGGCGACGCTGCACTGGTTCAGCAACGGCGAGCTCACGATCGGGCTCGCGTGTGGTGGCCGGCCGACCCCGGTCGACGCACGCCGCCTCGTCACCACCCCGCCGACCTGCGTCGGCGAGGTCATCACCGTCGAGTCTGTCGAGGGCCTGTTGATCCGGCCCGAGCGTATCCCCGGAGTCGTTCCATGATCCCCTCACACGCGCGCGTCGTCGTCATCGGCGGCGGCATCATCGGTTGTTCGGTCGCCTATCACCTCGCGCACATGGGCTGCAAGGACGTCGTGCTGCTCGAGCGCGACAAGCTGACCTCGGGCACGACCTGGCACGCCGCCGGGCTGATGGTCACGTTCGGATCGACGTCCGAGACCTCGACGGAGATGCGCAAGTACACCCGCGATCTCTATGCGCGGCTCGAGGCCGAGACCGGGCAGCACACCGGCTGGAAGCCGGTCGGGTTCATCGAGGTCGCCGGCGATCGCGACCGGCTCGAGGAGTATCGCCGGGTCTCGGCGTTCAACCGCCACTGCGGGGTCGATGTCCACGAGATCAGCCCGGGCCAGGTCAAGGACTTGTTCCCGCTCGCGCGCGTCGATGACCTGCTCGCCGGGTTCTACGTCAAGGAGGACGGCCGCGCGGATCCGGTCGGTGCGACGATGGCGCTCGCGAAGGGCGCGCGTCAGGCCGGCGCGCTGTTGCTCGAGGACACCGCGGTGCTCGAGGTGCGGACCAAGCGCGGCGCCGTGACCGGCGTGCGCACGGCCAAGGGTGAGATCGCGTGTGACGTCGTCGTCAACTGCGCCGGGATGTGGGCGCGCCAGCTCGGCGCGCAGAACGGGATCGCGATCCCGAACCAGGCGGCCGAGCACTACTACTTGATCACCGAGCGGATCCCGGAGCTCCGCGCCGACTGGCCGGTGCTCGAGGATCCGGGCTCGCATGGCTACTTCCGCGAGGAGGTCGGCGGCCTGATGATCGGCATGTTCGAGCCGATCTGCGCGCCGTGGCACGTCGACGGCATCCCCGGCGACTTCTCGTTCGGCGAGATCCAGCCCGATTGGGACCGCATGGGCCCGTACCTCGAGAAGGCGATGGCACGGGTCCCGATCTCGATGACCGCCGGCGTGAAGAAGTTGTTCTGCGGCCCCGAGTCGTTCACGCCCGACCTCCAGCCGATCGTGGGCGAGGCGCCGGAGCTCAAGAACTACTTCGTCGCCGCCGGGCTCAACTCGATCGGCATCCTCACCGGCGGTGGGCTCGGCCGCGTGCTCGCGCACTGGATCCTGACCGGGTCGCCCGATGTCGACGTCACCGCGATGCACGTCGATCGGCTGCATCCCTACCAGACCAACGCGGACTACCGCCGGCTGCGCACCGTCGAGTCGCTGGGCTGGGTGTACTCGTGCCACTACCCGACCCGGACGCCGCAGACCGCGCGCGGGGCGAAGCGTTCGCCGTTCTACGAGCGCCTCGCCGCACGAGGCGCCTACTTCCGCGACGTCAGCGGCTGGGAGGGCGCCGACTACTATGCCGGTGCGAACCAGCGCCCCGAGATGGAGCTCACGTTCGGCAAGCCGTCCTGGTTCGGCCAGTGGGCGGCCGAGCACCGCGCCGCGCGCGAGGGCGTGATCGTGATGGACATGTCGTTCATGGCGAAGTTCCTCGTCGAGGGCCGCGACGCCGGGCGCCTGCTCGAGCAGCTCTCGGCGAACCACGTCGACGGCGATGCCGGCGTGTTGACGTACACGCAGTGGCTCGATCATCACGGCAAGCTGCAGGCGGACCTCACCGTCACCAAGCTCGGCGACGACAAGTTCTGGGTCGTCGCCTCGGACACCGCGCATCGTCACGTCGAGGCCTGGATGAAGCGTGCGTTCGCCGATCACCATGCGTTTGTCGCGGACATGACCGGCGCGTACGCGCAGCTCAACATCCAGGGCCCGCGCTCGCGCGAGCTGATGCAGCGCGTGACGACCGCCGACATGAGCAACGAGGCGTTCCCGTTCCGGGCCGCGCGCGAGGTCGATCTCGGGTTCGCGCGCGTGCTCGTGCTGCGCGTGACCTACCTCGGTGAGCTCGGCTACGAGCTCTATATCCCGACCGAGCAAGCGCTCGATGTCTACGATCGGATCGTCGCCGCGGGCGAGCAGGTCGGCCTCGTCCACGCCGGGCTCAAGACGCTCGCGAGCTGCCGCCTGGAGAAGGCCTATCGCGACTACGGCCACGACATCGACAACACCGATACCGTGCTCGAGGCCGGGCTCGGCTTCGCGGTCGATCTGAACAAGCCGGACTTCATCGGCAAGGCCGCCGTCGTCGCACAAAAAGCGAACGGCCCGCTCAAGAAGCGCCTCGTGCAGGTGCTCGTCAAGGATCCAGAGGCCTTGCTGTTCCACGCGGAGATCATCCGCCGTGACGGGGTCGAGCTCGGCTACGTGCGCGCCGCTTCCTACGGCCACACGCTCGGTGGCGCGGTCGGCCTCGCGATGCTCGTCGCAGATCAGCCGATCGACGCGACGTTCCTCGCGTCTGGAACGTGGGACGTACAGATCGCGAATACCAGGTACCCGATCACGGTCTCGTTGAGGCCGCTGTTAGATCCGACGAACAGCAAGGTCAAAGCCTGATCCCGGGCGTCCCCCCGCGGTCAGCCGCCCTTGTGGGCGGATGACTTCTCGAAGATGTGCGGGTGGATCGTCCTCATCTTCTTGAGGAACTCGTGCGAGGTCGACGCGGAATCGGCCGTGACGGTGGCGTGCACGGCGGTGTCTCCGGGCTCGTCGAACAGTGGCCAGAGCCGAGCGCGGACATCCGGCGGCAAGATGCTCTCGAGGTACTCGAGCGCCATCCCGCGCAACCCGCTGTCATCGGTCTGGACCGCGTGCAACGCGACCCGCAGCGGCTCGGCGGGCAGCACCAGGCCGAGCGCGCTGAACACGTGCGCGAGGCCCACATCGGGCTCGGCCGAGGCGTTCGCGATCACCGGATCGTGCTCCAGCCGGTGCGCGTTCCACGCGTCGCGATCGACGAGCAGCTCCCTCCGCACGTACGCGAACACCTCCTCGGCGTTGACCGGACCGAGGTGGACCTCGACCGCGAGCGCCGCCAGCACCGTGCTGCAGCGATAGCGGACCTCGAAGCTCGGATCGCTCATGCCGCGCCACAAGCCCCATGCGGCGAGATCCGGAAGGCCCATCGCGATGATCGCCGGGAGCCGGCGGCGCAAGCGGTCGTCGCGCTCGGCATCGAGCAGCGCGTCGATCAGCGCGCCCGTGCAGCGCGGCGCGATCACGCGCAGCGCGTCGATCGCGAGCCGCGCGATCTCGTCGTCCGCGCCACCGACCAACTCGATCGCGATCCGGCCGACCTCGGCGGGTAGCGGGTTCGCGAGCACGGCGCGGACCCGCCGGACATCGCCCGAGCGCAGCTCCCGGATCAGCCGCGACAGGCGCTCGGTGTCGTTCGGAGCGGCGGCCGGCACCGGCGTACGCGCACGCTTGCGGCGCCGCATCTGCAACGGGATCACATCTCCGGGGTGGTTGAAGCTGCTCGGGAGCGCTGTGAGGCTCATCCATGGCTCGGGTTGGCCCTCGATGGCGGGCAACTCGCGGACCTTGTCGAGCAGACCGTCCTCGAGCGACTGGGTGTACGACCGGGGCAAGCGCAACGTGATCAGGATGCCGAGGCCACCGGCGATCGTGGCGGCAAACAACAGCGCGGTGCGCACGTCGGCGACCGAGTACACGATCAAGCCGACGAGCTGCGCCGACAGGATATCGCCGAGCTTGTCGGCCCCGACGTCGAGCACGACCTTGGTCGGCCGCTTCTGTTCGGGGGGGATCGGCGCGTAGAGTAGCTCGTAGCCAGCGCGGTAGGTCGAATTGCGGGTGACCAGCTCCGCGCCACGCGCGACGGTCGCCATCGTCGGGGCCTTGATCAACAGCGAGAGCAGGCCGAACCCCGCGACGGTATACGGCAGCGTCGACACGGTGCGCGGCACGCCGAGGAACGCGAGCACCGGGCCGGTCAGCGCGACCTGGACGACCGCGGTGATCACGTTCGTCACGGTGTAGAACAGCGCGAGCGAGCGCAGCAGGTCGGACCTCGATCCGCCGTGCACGATGTCCGCCTTGAACACGTAGTCGAGGGCACCCGCTGCGATCGCGGTGATCACGACGACGAGGCCGGCCTTGCGCAACAACTGGGACTTCGCGACCGTCCCGAGCGCGGACCACGTCGACTCGGCCGCCGGCGGCTCGCGCACCACCGTGCCGCGACCGAACGCCCACAGCGCCGCGGCACTGACCGCCTGCATCACCGCGAGCACGAGCAAGATCGTATCGGGCTTGAAGTACACCGCGGTGCGCTCCGCGATCACACCGCCGAGGATGCCGCCGATCGTCGCGCCCATACCGATCCGGCCGATGTGGCGCTTGGCGTTGTGGATATCGAACCGCTCGTTGACGATCGACCAGAACCCCGAGACCAGCACGGCGCTCGCGGTGCTGAGGTGGAAGAACACGAGCACCGTGGTCGCCCGAGGGAAGCTCGCGATCAGCATGTACTCCGTGAGCGACACCACGGCGCTGACGGCGTTCATCGCGGGCACGAGCCGCTGCGGCCCGTACCGCATCATCAGCTTGCCGGCGACGATGATGATCGGCAGCGACAGCACCGCCGACAGCCCGACGAACAACGGCAGCGACCTGATCGAGTAATGGGAGAGCAGCGTCGCGTCACGCGCCGCCTTCGCCGCCATGAACGACGCGACGACCAGGAGCGCCGAGATCGCGGCGATCCACGCGAGCCCGCGCTGGTTGTCTCGCTCGGGTGCCATCGATCAGGCCGCCGTCGCTTCTCCCTCGCGCTCGGGGTGCTTCGCGGCGAGCTCGTCGTGGAGCTTGCCGGCGCGCCAGGCGAGGTAGATCCAGACCGCGGCGAGCAAGACGTTCATCACCGCGAACGCGTGCACACCGACGTGGAGGACCGCGACGAACAAGGCCACGATCCCGAGGCCGGCGACCGCATCCCCCAACCGGAACACGAACGTATCGATCGCGGCCTTCGCCTTGTACTTCGCCTGCGGCGAGGTCGGCAGGAACAGCGCCTGGCGCAGCGTGTTGTTGAGCGAGTAGTCGAGGCTATTTTCGGTGGTCTTCTCGGCGCGCACGATCGTGAGGTTGACGAACATCACGAGCGCGAGCCAGCCGCCGAACACGATCACGGGCATGATGAACAAGGACTTGCGCACGCCGAACGCGACGAGCAAGCGCGTGACGACGAGCGCCTGGAGGATCGCCGCGATCAGGTTCACGAGCCCATAGTAGTCGGAAAAGAACTTCCCGAGATACGCGTCCTTCGCGTCCTTGATCACGCTCTTGTCGCCGTGCGGGGCCGCGGCCGTCGCGGGATCGAGGTGTGGCGCGGCCGCCGGTCGGTCGGGACCGGCGACCGCCGGTTGATCCGCGACCTGCCGAGCAGCGTACGCGTCGGCGCGATCCTCGGCCATCTTGCTGATCACGTACTCGCCGGTCGTGTTGATGACCGTCGCGACCAACAGCATGAGCGCGATCACGCGCAGATAGCGGTCGCGCATCACGAGCGCGAACCCGCCGCGCTTGCCGTCGGCACCATCGGCGGCGGCCGCGGCTTGCTGCGTCGAGGCCTTCTCGGCCTGGACCTGCTGCTTGCGGGCGCGCTCGCGCCGATCGACGATCCGGTACAGGAAGATCGAGATCACCAGGCCACCGACCGAGATCCACAGCAGGCCGTGGAGCCCGAGCGCCGCCTGCAGGAAGTGCGGCACGAACGCACCGACGATCGCGCCGATGCTGGCACCGAGGCCGATCAACGCGAACAGCCGCTTGCCCTCACTCTCGGTGTAGAGGTCGTTCGCGAACGACCAGAAGTTCGACACCACCATCACGTTGAAGATGCCGACCCAGACATAGAACACGACGCCGATCTGCGCGCCCGACTGCAGCAACACTTCGAAGGCAACGAGGCAGCCGATGAAGATCAGCTGCATCGTCGTCATCAACCGGATCCGGGAGACCCGCCCCGAGAGCCAGCCGAACGCGGGCACGACCGCGAGCAGGAGCAGCGTCTGGATCCCAGACATGTAGCTCTTGAGCGCCGCGCCACCGGCTTCGATGATCAGGGGCTCACGAACGACCTTCAGCACGTAGTAGCAGGTCATCAACGTGAACGTGTTGATCGCGAGCAGCGCGACCGTCAGCGCCTCGGAGCGCTTGACCGGAAAGATCCTGTGTAGCCACCCCACGATGCCGGACGCGGCGGGTGCGGTCGCCTGTGCAATTTCCACGGAGGGAGCCGGTTGCAATGACCCGGCCAAGGAATTCCCTACGAGCTATTATCACTTGGCCCTGAACGATCGAGCGGCGCCGCACGGCGGGCGACCTCGCTCGGCTAGCTGGGACGCTGCGGCTCGGTCCGGCGAGCGTCTGCGAGCGCGTAGCGCCGGCAATGTTCGAGATACGCGTGCTCGTGTAGTCCGACGAGCTGGACCAGCGCGGTCCACAGCCAGCTCGGCGCCTCGAGGTGCTTGGTGCGATGGACGGCGAGCTCCGCGAGCCAAGCGCGCGTCGCCTCGCCGTCGAGCTGGCGCCGGTGCGCACGCCCGACCACCTTGCCGAGGTAGTACGCGACATGGCGCGCGTCACCCGCGTCGATCTGATCGAGCTCGACCTTGAGATCCTGGGGCAGCAGCTCGCGGACGAACACCGAGCGGTCGAGCAGCTTGCCCGCGAGCATCCGCGACCCGAGCGCCGGCGCGAGCCGCTGCGCGCCCGACAACACGCGCATGCCGGGCGCGAGTCCGGGGTTCAGGCCGACCGCCCACGGCGCGCTGGGCTCGATCGCCTGCTTGAGGTCGAGCAGCGCGAGCGAGCTGCCGTGCTTGGCGGCATCACCGAATTCGACCAGCGCGGCGACCCGCCACAAGCCGAGCGAGCTGCAGCCCTTGACCCAGAACGCGGCGTCGACGAGCCGGACCGGCGCCTCGGCGTCACGATCCTCGAGCCGCGTGATCAACCGGCGCACCGGCTCTTGCTCGACGAGCTCGCGCACGGCCTCGCGCTCGTCCTCGGCGAGCTCCCAGAACTTGCTGCCGAGCCTGAACCGCTTGCGGTTGCCGATCCGTTCGTCGAGCAAGCGCTTCGAGGTGCGCTTGACCGCGCGCTTCATCACGAGCCGGATCGGCGATGGCAGCTCGTCGATGTCCTCGGATACCGTCTCGCCCTCGAACGCGTGCTCGTAGCCCGCGATCAGATCTTCGGTCAGCCGCGCGGTCGTCACGCCGGGCAGATCCGAGCTGCGCGCCGCCATCGCGAGCGACAGCGCGAGGCGCAGCAGGTCGTAGGCCGGGTTGCCGATCACCGTCTGATCGAGGTCGCGCATCTCGACGACGGCGGTCCCGGCGCTGTGCCCGATCGGGCCGAGGTTGCCGATGTGACAGTCGCCGCAGATCCACACCGCCGGACCGCTCGGGATCACGGTCGTCGCCGACGAGGTCGCCCACGCGTAGAACTGGTCGGTGCTGCCGCGCACGAACGCGTGCGCGCTGCGCGCCATCTTGAGCTCGCGCTTGGCGGCGAGCACGGCGCTGCGGTGGGCGGGTGGCGGACGCTTCACCGGGCCTCGACCGCCTCGACGAGGCTCGCGACGTTCGCGTCGCGCTGCGTGCGCCGGTGGATCAGGTGGATGCTCGCGATCAGCGGCGGGATCCCGGCGAGGAAGCCACCCGCGACGTCGAACGGCCAGTGCACGCCGAGGTAGATCCGCGACAGACCGATCGACGCGATCAGCAGCACCGCGAGCGCGACGATCTCGCGCTTGAGCTGGGGGTAAAGGGCGACGAGGACCGCCGCGATCACGCCCCACACGCCCATCGCCGACATCGAGTGCCCACTCGGAAAGCTATAGTCGTGAGGCAACGCGATCTTGTCGAACAGCTGCGGCCGGGCGCGCTGGAACATCAGCTTCAAGCACTGATCGGCGCCCATCACGAAGACCGCGTCACAGATCAGGACGACCGCCGCGACCCGATGGCGACGCGCTGCCGCGAGCACGGTGACCAGCACGATCGTCGGGATCAAGAACGCGTTCGAGCCGATCAACGACGCGGTCATGGCCCACACGTCGCCGATCGGCGAGTCCAGGTGGTGATGGATGAACAGCTCGATCGTCGCATCGATCTTGTCGAATGCCGGCCGCTCGAGCAGGCTCGCGATCACGAGGAAGCCGCCGCTCGCGACCACCGCGAGCAGCATCAGCACGAACGTGCGCAGCGTGACCGCCTTGGCCCAGCGCAACAGCTTGAGCCGAACCGGGACCTTCATGGATCGGTCCGGGTCAAGCCGACCACCTTGAACGTCCCCGTGTCAACGCCATCGACGAGCAGCGGACCCGCGCTCGTGCCGTCGTGGACGTCGAACCTGATCCGATGGGCCGGATCGGCATCGGCGGCGTCCTTGGCGGGCGTTTGCCGCGGCGTCCAGCACACGAGCCCGTCGGCACCGACGCTCGGAGCGAGCGAGATCCGCTCGCCGCCGCTGTGCTCGATGACGGTGTAGTGGAACGTCGCCTCCGGTGCGATGCCACGCAAGCGGGCGAAGTCAGTCGCGCAGATCCGATGGCCGTCCACGTGCACGTCGCCGAGCGGCGATAGCTTCGACAGGTAACGCGCGAGGATCCGGCGCTGACGTTCGATCAGGATCTTGGTCAGGTAGTTCGCATCGACCGGCCGGCTCCAGCGCCCGAGCTCGACGAACTTGCGGACATCCTCGGGCGAGAACTTCGCGATCTTGCGCGCCATCCACGCGGCATCGCGCTCGGTCATGCGCAGGAACGCGGGGTTCGGGTAGAACGGCCGCCACCCGCCCGGGTCGAAGTCTCGGGTCGAGAAGTACCCAAACTTGTCCTCGCCCTTCTCGTAATGAGCGCGATCCCACGGGCGCTCCTCGGCGCCGAACGTGATCAGGGCGCGCACGATGTCGCCAGCGTCGAACTCGTACGTGTGGCCGAGCCGGCGCGACATCGCATCGATGCCGACCTCGCCGCCCAGCGTATCGCTGGTATCGATGATGTAGTGCTGGACGAACCCGGGCGACGACTTCTTGGCCTTCGCGTCGACGGCGAACCAGATGTCCATCGAGTTCTGCTCGCGCGCATCCCAGTGATCGAGCCACGCCGCCAAGATCCGGCTGCCGCGGAGCTCGCGGCGATCGGCGTGATCGACGACGTCGTTCGGATCGTCCTTGCGAGTCCCGATGTAGCGGAACGGCCCGAGCGCGAGCCCCGGCAGCCACTTCGAGGCCTGCATGCGGACCATCCCGCCCGGCACCTGCGTGCTCGACTCGAGCACCTTGTCGAGCGCGGCGTCGTCGAACGGGTGGCTGATGCCCTCGTTGTCGGTGACCTTCAGCCCCGGCGTCAGCTTCAGCATCGACTTCTTGATCACCACGACCTGCTCGCACGTCGTGTTGAAGCCGATCGCGTCGTAGATCGCCGCACCGATCACGCTCGCGGCGCTCGCGCGGTCGGGCTTGCCGGTGTCGTCGGCCTTGAGCATGTACTTGCCCTTGCCGGGGATGTTGACCCGGAAGCCGAGGGTCGAGCCGTTGTCCTTACCGTGGTCGATCACCCACTCGCCGTCCTTGACGTGATCGACGTCGCCCAGCACGTCCGCCGGCGTGCACGCTCCCGCCGCGCCGTCGTCGTGCGCTGCCACGGAATCGCGGTTGGTGAACCACGCCGAGTCGGCGACCTCGTCCAGGCTGTTGGCGTTGCGCGCCTCGCCGGTGGTCTGGATCGAGAGCCCGCGCGACCACCGCGCGAACGTCAGGTTGTCGAGCTGATCCCAGATGAACGGCGACTCGTACTCCTCCGGCGCGCAATTGACGGCGTTCGGGTCGTGCTTGTCGGGCTCCGGCCGGCACGGCACCGACACCGGGTGCGTGTCGGTATCGACGACGAACGGATCGTGCAGCGCGAACGGGCGAGGAGTCGCCGCACATCCGCAGATCACCGCCAGGAGGAGCGCTCTCATCACTAAAATCCTTGCCGGGAGCCAAAGGCGAAGCGGAACGAAGTGATGCCCGCGCCTTGGTCGAAGGTTTCGGTGCCGAGGCCGAACAGGACCTCGAAGCCCTGATCGCGCGCGGAGGCCGTCGTGAGCCCGATGTCGTACGACACCCGAAGGTCGCCTGGACGAAGCCCGGTGAGGTGCTCGCCGAACGCGTTGCCCAACGTGACGCGGGTCTGCGCGTCGAGCCCGACCCACACCGGCCAGCGATAGCCGAGCTGCGCGGCCGCGGTGCTGCGGCCCGTCATCCAGCCGGGCAAGAACCCCGGCATGAGATCGCCGCCGAGCACCTGATACTCGGTAAACGGGATCGTGGTGCCGGCGAGCTGGTCGACGAAGCCGAGCGCGAGCTGCATCTTCAACACCCGTTGGTGCCCGGTCAGGTCGACGGCCTCGCCGATCTGTCCGCCATACTGGTGCCACGAGCGGTCCTCGTGGAGATCGAAGTTCGGGTGCCAGTAGGCGTGCAGGTACGCGCCGCTGCCGGGCGCCGGCCGGGGGCTGCGCGTGTCGAGCTGGAGCTCGACACCGCCGTACGCGGTGACGTAGGTCTCGCCGAACCCGGGCGGCAGCGGGAACACGCCGTTGGCGACCTGCTGCCCCACCGAGGGGTCGTTGCAGCACGTGCCATCGTTGAAGCTGAACCGGTGGATGCCGGCGTACGAGTGGATGTACGACTCCTTGGCGAGCGCGTGGCGATAGCTCGCGCTGGTCTCGATCCGCTCGAGCCCGTAGCGCGATTGAGTGCCGTCGCGCGCCTGGGAGCCGATCCCGAAGTACAGGTTGTCCTCGGAGCGCTTGAAGTCGAACCGGACCTGGATGGTGTCGTCCTCGTCAGGTTTGTAGCGATCGGCGACCGTGGCCGCGAGCCACGGCTCGCCCCACGTCGCGACGTGGATTTGTAGGGTGTTGTGCTGGGCGACGAGGTCGTTGCCGGCGTAGTAGGCGCCGACGCTCGGCAACAGACCGAAATCGAACAGCACGGTCGGATAGATCACGTTGTTGTTCTGCGGCCCGAACGTGAACACCGACTCGACGGTATCCGCCCAGTGGTCCCGCTCGGCGTGCGTGACGAACACACCGATCGGGCGCCTCAGCACGTACTCGTTGACGGCATAGAACGGGAACAGTACGACGCGCGGGATCCATAGCACCCAGGACCCGCTTTCCGCATCGGGGTTCCCGCGACCGTCGTAGTCGGGTACTTCCCTTTTGGGATCGGCGCGAGCGATCCTGCCACACGTGGTCGCGATCATGAGTGCGGTGAGGATGCGTCGCTCCAGAATGAGGCGGCATGCTGCAAGTGCTTCGCCAAGAAACCCCTACGAGCGGTCGAGGTCTCGACGTCCACGCCGTGCGAACACGACACAACGTGCGCGGATGCGCCACCGCAACCTGCGAAAATGCCGCTCTCGGGTGGGTATCGGAATTTGCATGATGACCTGTCGATGACAAGATTCGCCGTGTTGTTGCTGGTGTTGGGATCGACGATGGCCGCCGCGGATCCTGCACCCGACTCTCATGTTCCGCCCGCGACCGATGCGGCAGGCTCCGGTTCGGGTTCGGGTTCGGGCGAGCCGGCCGCCCTAGACGCGACCCCGGCCAAGGTCGAGCATGCCAAAGACGTCGCGGCCGCCGCCGCGCTAACGCCGATCAATCCCAGCCCGAAAGGCTCGGCCAAGCCCGCGTTCCAGCTCTACGCCGAGATCGACGTCCCGATCCTGGCGGTCGGAACCGTGTTCGCGCTCGCGCGCCTGACCAAGACCTCGCTCGCGCAGAAGGCGTTCTGCGCGCCGCTATGCACCGACGCGAATGCCGGCACGCTCAACCCGCTCGACAACCTCGTCAAGGGTCGCTACAGCGCGGCGTGGTCGACCGCCTCGGACTTCGAGCTCTACGGCCTGGGTGCCGCCGCCACGGCGGTGCTGTTCACCGACGAAAGCGTGCTCAACGCGCTCAACGACGGGGTCGTGATCGGCGAAGCGACGCTGTCGGCCACCGCGGTCGCGAGCATCATGACGCTCGCCGCCGGCCGCCCGCGCCCGTTCCTCTACGGCACGAACGCACCGGAGTCGGTCCGCGATAGCAGCGATGCCGCGTTGTCGTTCCTGTCGAGTCACGCCGCCGAAGCGTTCGCGATCACCACGTCCTTGTACGTCGCCGAGCACCGCCTCCATCCCAACTCCAGCCGCCCGAAGTGGATCCTGGCCGGCGGGCTCGCGCTATCGTCGATGATCGCGGTGTCGCGCGTGATGTCGGGCTACCACTTCATCACCGACGTGGTCGGCGGCGCGGTCGTCGGCAGCTCGCTCGGCGTCCTGATCGCCTCGATGCACGGTTCGCCGGTCCAGATCATTCCGGTCGTCAACCGCGACGAACACACCAACGCGACCAGCGCCACGCTCGGGATCCAGGGCACCTTCTAAGACTTCTTCCGACGAGAATTACTGATTGCACGGCGAGCGGAACCGCCTCACAGTGATCCACCATGAGGCGTTTCGTGGTGACCCTCGTCGCACTAGGTACGTCTGCGTGTAACCCGAACGATTCGGGCAGCACGTTCGTGACCTGCGACAAGCTCATCCCCGTGCCGGCGATCTCTGCGGCCGGATGGCAGGGCACCGTGTTCACCATCGCGCTGGAGAACCACAGCCGCCACGAGATCTACGGCAACAAGGACGCGCCGTTCATCAACCGCCTCGCGAAGACCGCGGCCCTCGCGAACGGCTATCACGATCCCTTCGTCCACCCGAGCGAGGCCAACTACCTGTGGATGGTGTCGGGCGAGAACTTCGGGGTGCTCGACGACGACGACCCGCAGGCGCACCACTTCGATTCGACCTCGCACATGGCGGATCAGCTCGAGATGGGCGGACTGTCGTGGAAGTCGTACCAGGAGTCGATGGGCGCACCGTGCGGCCTGGTCTCTCACGGGCGCTACGCTGCCAAGCACGACCCGTTCGTGTTCTTCGACGATGTCAACGGCTGGGACGGCAGCCAGTTCGCGCGCTCCCAGCGCTGCATCGATCACGTCGTCGATTACACGGAGCTCGACAACGACATCGCGGCGAACCACCTACCGCGCTACGCGTTCATCACCCCGAACCTCGATGACAACATGCACGATGGCTCGATCGCGGAGGGCGACGCCTGGCTCGCGCACGAGATCCCGAAGATCATGGCGACCGAGGCCTACCAGCACGGCGGCGCGATCTTCCTGCTATGGGACGAAGGCGGCGGGACCCCGGCGAACGACGACCCTCCGTTCCTGGTGATCTCGCCGAACGCGAGGGCGGGCTTCGTCTCGAACGTGGACTACGACACCAGCTCGTACGTCAAGACCGTCGAGGCCATCCTCGGCCTGGGCTCGCTGCCCTGCGACCTCGAAGCCTCGTCGGTCAACACGATGGCCGACTTGTTCACGATCCCGCTGACCGAGCCGGCGAAGCTCGCGCCGACCGCGGAGCTGCCGAGGCAATAGTGGTTCGCGCGACCGCGACTCTCGGTCTGGTGATCGCCGGGTGCGCGCAGCCCGCGCCGCCGCTCGCGCCCGCGAGCCCGGCCGCGCTCGGCAAGCTCGCGTTCACGGACCCCGACCTGTCGGAGCCGGCGGGCCAGGCCTGCGCCGATTGCCACGCCGCCACGTCCGCATTCCGAGATCCGGAGGCCGACCACTCCACGTCGATGGGGGTCGTCGCCGGCCGGTTCGGCGCGCGCAACTCGCCCTCGGCGATGTACGCCGCATTCGTCCCTCCCCTGCACTTCGATCCGGTCGAGCACCAGCTGATCGGCGGCCTGTTCTGGGATGGCCGCGCCGCTTCGCTCGAGGATCAAGCGTCGGGGCCGTTGCTCAACCCGCTCGAGATGAACAATCGCGACAAGGCGAGCGTGGTCGAGAAGCTGCGATTCGCCGACTACGCCGACGCGTTCCGCGGCACGTTCGGCGACGATGCGCTCGACGACGTCGACACCGCGTACGCGCACCTCAGCCACGCGTTGGCCGCGTACGAGCGCACGCCCGAGCTCGCGCCATTCTCGTCGAAGTACGACCACTATCTGGCCGGAACCGTCGCGCTGACCGCGGCCGAGCAGCGCGGGCTCGCGATCTTCGAGGATCCGGCGCGCGGCGACTGCGCGTCGTGCCATCCGAGCCGCGCCGGCGCCGATGGCGCGCCGCCGATGTTCACGAACTATGGCTACGCGAACCTCGGCGTTCCCCGCTACGCGAACAATCTGTTTTACGTGCAACCCGCCACGTTCAACCCCGACGGCGCCGCGTACCGTGACCGCGGCCTCGGCCGGACCATCGATGATCCCACGCACGACGGTGAGTTCCGTACGCCGACGCTGCGTAACATCGCCCGCACCGCGCCGTACGGGCACAACGGCTACTTCGCCAACCTGCGCTACTTCCTCGACTTCCTCAACACACGCGACATCGGCTCGGCATCGGTCGGCACGTGCAGCCGTTCGGCAGCGGCGCCCACCGCGGCGTGCGGGTGGCCCGCGCCCGAGCTCGTCGCGACCGTCGATCCCCACGTCGGCGACCTCCGTCTCACGGACCACGACGTCGACGACCTGGTCGCGTTCCTCGGCACGCTCACCGATCAGTAGTGCTTGCGCCACAACAGGTCGACGCCATCGTAGTTGCGATCGCCGGCGGTGGCCTCGAGCTCGAGCTGGCGCGTGAACCAGTACTCCAGCGTACCCTCGGACGAGTTCTCGTCCGGCATCGGCGACAGGTGCTGCGTGAACGAGAAGAACAGCGTGTGGGTCAGCCAGCTGCCCACGGTGATCGCCGCGCTCGAGGTCGCGCTCGCGGCCTCGTACTTCAGCACGTCGAGGTCGAACGGCAACGCCTTCTTGATGTAGCCGCCGATCTGGTTCGCGACGATCGAGCTACCGAGGCTGGCCGCCTTGTCGCGCGCGCTGCCGCTGCTCGGGTCGCCGTTCGGCTCGCCGCCGAGCAAGAACCCGAGCAGCTGCTCTTGCGAGTAGAGGGCGTTATCCGAGCTCAGGATGAGATCCGGCTTCGACAGCCGACCGCGGACCTCGGTGATGGTCTGGACATCGGGGAAGTCATGGGTGATCCGCACGGAGATCCGCGGATCGAGCGTCCCGTCGAAGATCACCGCGGCCCGCTCGATCCGATAGCGCCGGCCGAACAGCTCGAGGTCGCCGCTGACCGCCTCGACGGTGCCGACCACACCGACGGTGTGCGCGTCGGTGGTCATGGTGAGCTTGCCGTGCAGGGTGGTCCGGAACTGCTCGGACTCGACCTTGACCGGGTCGAGCTGGATGTGGACGATCAGCCCTGGAGACTCCGGGGCCGGCGGCGCCTGCGGCCCCGTACCGGCCGGACCCGTAACGTGCGCATCGACCGCGGCCGGCGCGTGCTTCGTCGTCGATCCGCCGATGTGAAGATCGGACGGCGTCCCGACCGGCTTGAGCGCCTCGCCGGAGGTCTTGTCGATCTTGACGAACGTCTTGTCGACCGTGACATCGGCCAGCCACTTCGCGCCCTGCCGGCTGATCTTGCCGGTGACCACCGAGTCGATCGAGGGTTCGAGCGCGCCGACCGGGGAGACGTGCTTCAACACCGCCTTGAACGTGCCTCCATCGAGCGCGACCCCGTTCAACGCGATCGTGCCGTCGATCTTGACGTCGCCTTTCCCGAGCCGGCCGGTCGCGGCGACCTTGATGTCGTCGTGGGTGATGCCGATGTCGATGTCCGCGCGCCGCAGGGTTCCGACCGTCGGTGCGATCGGGACCCGCGCGTGATGGAGGTGGAGCTCGCCGGCGACCTGCGAGGTCCGGACGTCCAAGCCGTCGACGTCGAGCTTCGCATCGAGCGTCCCCGACGCCGCGCTCAGCGGATCCGGCGCGAACGCGAAGATCGGCGCGAGATCGAACCGCGCGGCGGTGAGCTTCGCGGTCGAAGCGGCGAGCGAGCCAGGAGCCAGGGTCGCGACCAGGTTCAGCGTGCCCCCCGAGTCCTCGTCGCCGACCAGCGTCGCCTTGCCGCCGTGCTCGCCGTAGCTGGCGTCGAGCGCGAGCCGCCGGACCGTGGGCGTGTGCCGGCCGTGCACCCCCGGGCGCGATGCGAGATCGCTCGCGACCAGGTGCGCGGCGACCACCGGCTTCGCGATCGTCCCGGTGATGTCGACCTTGCCGCTCATGGTACCGCCCGTGATCTCGTCCCTACCGAACACCGCGAGCAGCGCGGGCGCGGAGGTCTGATCGAGCGTGATCGTCGCGGTCACCGGCGCGGTCCGGATCGCCGCCGGATCGTCGCGCAGCTCGGCGATCGTCATCGGCAGCTTGCCATCGACGGTGATCAACGACACCGCGCCTTTCTGGGTCTTGATGTCGAACCGTGCGGTCGCGTGCGCGCCGTCGAGGTTGGCCTCGAAGTGCGCCGAGATCGGCTGCACGATCGGCGAGCCGTGCAGGCCGGCGACGTCCGCCACGACCTTGACGGTACCGAGCGCCTCGCCGATATCGACCGCGACGGTGGCGGTGCCCGACATCCGCGCATGGATGCCGAACCGCTCGAGCATCGCGGGATCGATCGCGATCGTCTGGGTGCGCAGGCTCGCGCCGTGCACGGCCCGCAGGCCGAGCTGCTTCCAGGCCAGCGGGTCGGTAAGATCACCGGGGACCGCGAGCTCCGCGCGAGCGACGACCGTGCCGATCGCCTGAGACTTGATCGTCAACACCGGTGCGATCCGGTCGCTCGAGGGCTGATCGATCGCGAGCTCCGCATCGACCCGGCCGAGCCCGCGGACCTGCGGTGCCTGGAGATCCGCGATCTTGAAGTCGCCCTTGATCGCCGTCGGGGTCAGCGTCAGGGTCCCGTCGAGCGTGCCGCCGATCGGCCGGCTCGCGACGGTGACCGGCGTCGCGGCACCCGGATGAGTGAGCCCGAGGATGTGCCCGATGATCGGGAGGTGGGGCGGCGCCATCACGGTGCGATCGACCGTGCGCGCCATCAAGCTCGAGACTTGCGCGAGGTCGACGCCGTGCACGGCGATCGTCGCGTTGCGGATCGCGGCGCGGCCCTCACGCTTCCACGCCGCCGCGTCGGTCAGGTCGCGCGGCGCGGCCAGATCGAGCGCGATCGTCGCCTTGCCGACGCCGCTGCCGGTCGCCTGTCCATCGACGAGCACCGAGCCCGGTGCGAACCGCAGCTTCGCGGTCAGGTCGATCGGCGGCTTGGTCGGGTCGGCCCGGAGGCCGATCCCGGTGAGCTCGGCGGTGCCCGAGAACCGGTTCGCGGTGCGCTTCACGTCGGCGTGGACGTCGAGCGTGCCGCGATAGCGCGGACCGATCGCCTCGAGCGCGAGCTTGTCGAGATCGACCTTCGCGCGGAGGTCCCCGGCGCCGCCGCGCTGCATCGTCGCGGCGAGCGCGATCCGACCATCGCGGCTCGCAGTCGCGAAGTCCGCAACCGTGATGCGACGCGGATCGATCACGACGCGGCCGGTGTGGCCGGTCCAGTCGACGCCGTTGCCCGCACGCACGCGGTGGTGCTGCAACTCGACCGTCACGGTCTCGCCACGCCCCGGCGGGGTGACCAGCGCCGCGAGCTCGATCCGCCACGGATCTCGGTTCGGCCTCGACGTCAGATCGACCGCGATCTTGCCGTCCGCACGATCCTTCGCGACGAGGTCGAGCTGGCCGAGCTGCATCTCGCCCTTGACGACATCGGTCAACTTCACGCTCGCGGTGCCACGTGGCGAGCTCGGCAGATGGGTCGCATCGATCGCGAGCGCCAGCGACGAAGCCGACAGCTCCTGCACGTGCAAGCGCTTGCCGCCGATCTTCCCCTTCACGGTGAGATCGGCGCGCGGCAGCAGCGCTCCGCTCGCGGCGAGCTGGATGTCGAGCGCGCCGTGGAGCGGGGCCATCCCGCCTGTCGCTCGCGCGGCGTCGCTGACCGTGGCGACCAGCTTGGCCGAGTCGAGGTGGATCGCGGAGCCGGCGCGCGTGACCGCCGCCTCGAGCTTCGCCTTCGCGGGCCCGGTCACCCCGAGCTCGAGCGCCGCCTGCTGGCCGTGCGTCGTGAGATTCGCGACGAGCTCGGCGCGCGGGATCGCCCGATAGGCGACGTGACCGGTGATCGCCACCTTCGCGGTCGGCAGCTCTCCATGCGCGCCGCGGGCGACGTCGAAGGTCGCGGCGATCGCACCGGTCGCGTCCACCTTGCCGCGCGTCAGCTTGGTCGCATCGAGCTCGTTGGTCGCCAGCGTCCCGGTGATGCGCAGATGCTCGAGATCGAGCGAGGCCCGCGACTTGACCGTGGCCTCACCGACATGGCCGGCGATCTCGACCGGGATCACCGAGCTCGTCGCGGTCTTCGCCGTGACGCTCAACCCCACATCCCCCGGCACGTCGATGCGTGGCAGCAATGCCGCGACCGCCGCGCGCGGTGCGCCGATCACGACCGTACCGGCGAACCCGGGCAGCTTGCCAGGCAGCGCCTTGACCAGCGCGAGGTTCGCCGCCGCGAGCGTCACGCCACCGATCTTGACCGCGAGGTGAGGAGCGATCGTGTGCTCTTTGTCGTCGCGCACCACGCCGAGGATCGCGACCGGAGCCCCGCGCTCGCGCCACGTCGCGCCGAGCCGCAGCCCGGCCGCGCGCGTGCCGATGCCGCGGAGCTGCGCGTTCGCTTCGATCACGACGTCGTCGAGGTTGACCACGCCGAGATCCGGCGAACCGGTGTCCACCCTCACGTGGCCGCGCGCGATGTCGATGTCCTGGAGATCGATGTTCCACGTGGACTTCGTCGGCTTCTTGTTCGTCGGCTTCATCAGCCTCGCGAGCTCGAACGTCCCGTCCGCGTCGCGCTTGATGTCGACGTCGACGTCCTCGGCGAGGACCTCGTTCAGCTTCACATCCTTGTGGACGAGATCGAAGATCGACGCGGTCACATGCAGCGTCTTGATCGTGATCGCGGGCTTGCCGTCCGGTCCGTTGATCACCACATCCGTGAACACGAGCTCGCCGAACGGCGTGCCCTCGACCCGGCCGACCGAGCCACCGCCGGTGAACAAGTTCGCCAGTTGTTGGTTCGCGATGCCGCGGATCTCGTTGCGGGCGTAATCGGTGTGCACGAACACGATCACCCCGACGATCGCGAGCGCGACCAGCGCCACGAGGCCGAGCAAGATCCGCCCGGTCCAGCGCCGGAACCGCCGCCAACCGTGAACCTCGTGATCGTCGTGTGCTGCGAAGGCGGTCATCTCAGAACGCCTCTCCGAGGCTGAGGTGAAACGCGTACGGCGTGTTGGGCTCGGGGTCCATCGGGCCCTTGTGGTTCAACCGGTAGCCGAAATCCGCGCGCACGGGCCCGACGATCGTGAGCAGGCGCAGGCCAAACCCTGCCGCCCAGTCGAGGCTGCCGAGGCCGAGCTCGGCCGGCGTATCCTTGACGTCGCCGCCGTCGAGGAACACGACGCCCCCCAGCGGCATCTTCTTGATCATGGTGATCGGGAAGCGGGCCTCGACGCTCGTGTCGATCATCCCGGCGCCGCCGTAGGGCACCGTGATCGTCGAACCGTTGACCTCGCCGGTCAGCGACGGCGACAACATGCGCTCCGAGAACCCGCGGTTGCTCGACGCGCCACCGGAGTAGTACCGCTCGGTCGGCGGCACCTCGCCAAAGATCGCGCCGTAGCGGGCGCGCGCCGCGAACACGACCGGCCCGAGCGGGACGTAGCCACGAACCCCCGGTGTGACCTGCTCGTACTGGTATTGGCCACCCGCATAGCTACCGCCCTCGGCGAGCTGGAGCTCGGCGTACAGTCCCCAGTGCGGCTCGATCGGATTGTCGCGCAGGTCGAGCACCAGGCCCTGCTGGTACGCGCCGAGCAACTCGGGCCGATCGATATGGATCTGGGCCTGGAGCTCGGGCGACATCAGCACGCTCGGGCGCAGGAAGTCGTAGCGCTGGATCTGGTAGCCGACCCTCGCGATCAGATGCGAGCCGACGATCGGGTAGCTGTAGCCGAGCTGGCCCTCGGGGCCGTACTCGGTGAACGCCTCGTACGCGAGATAGGTGAACCCGGCCTCGACCGAGCCGATCCCGTGGGTCAGGAACAGATCCTGGCGCTCGATCTTCGCGATCGCGCGGAGGCGCGGTTCGAGGCCGGTGCCGTCGCGGAGGTACGCGTAGGCCGGGCGAAGGTCGAGCGTCGTGGTATCGAGCGCGAACGGCCAACCGATGATCTGATAGCCGGCACGACCCCGGACCTCGTAGCTGATGGGATCGATGCCGAAGCCGCCACCCAAGGTCACCGTGTGAAGCGCGCTCTGCGACAGCGCGACGTGCATGTCGACGACCGCGCTGTCACCAGGCTCCATGCCGACCTGGACCGCGGAGAACCGCTTCATGCCGTAGATGTCGCGCTGGGTCGCCGTGACCGCACGGTTCGAATAGGTCTGGCCCGGTGCGAAGTGCAGGCGATCCTCGATCGCGTCCTTCAGATCGCCGTTCACGCCGTCGATCACCACCTTGCCGAACCGGCACTTCGGGCCGGGCGTGAACGCGAGCGTGATGATCGCCGTGTGGGTCGGAACATCGCCGGTCACGCTCGCGTCGAGCTGCGCGTGTGCGTAGCCGGCATCCTCGACCACGCCCAGCACGTTGATCTTGGCGTCGTCGTAGGTCTTGTAGACGAACGGCGCGCCATCGGCGAGCGGCATCGCGGCGCGGACCTTCGCGACCGACAGCGCGGGATCCTCGGGCAAGCCGACGATCCGGACCCGCACGGTCGCGCGGGTCCCCTCCTCGATCTTGTAGATCACGGTGGCCGCATCCTGGTCACGCTCGACCCGGGACTGGACATCGATCCCGAAGTAGCCCTGGCGCTGATATTGACCGCGCAGCCGATCGGCGTCGTTGGTCACCTGGTACGGGTCGGGCGCGCGGCCGGCCTTCTCGATGCGGTGCAGCACGAGCCCGTTCAGCAGCGCCTTGTCGCCGATCTTCTGGTTGCCCTCGAACTTCACCGCCTCGAGGTATTCGCGGCCGGGCCGGCGCGGTGGCCGCGTGGTCGCACAGCTCGCGATCACGATCACGAGCACGGCGAGTCCGAGACTCGAGACACGACGCATGGACACTGCGGTCGCGTAGTCCAAGATCGATACCAACGATAACTACGCGATTATTCGAGCCACGCGCGAGCACGCGCGCACACCGAGCTTTTATGACGCGGCCCCCGGTCGCTATTGACTTTCGTTTAATAGGAGCTATCGTCGAAGTATGGCCATCCTCGATGCGATCGTCGTCGGCGCCGGATTCTCCGGACTGTGCGCCGGTGTCAAACTCCGCGAGGCTGGCTTTCACGACTTCGTCATCCTCGAGAAGGCGGACCGCGTCGGAGGGACGTGGCGCGAGAACACGTATCCGGGCGCCGCGTGCGACGTGCCCTCGCACCTGTATTCGTACTCGTTCGCGCCGAACCCGCGGTGGACGCGCGCGTATGGCGCGCAAGCCGAGATCCTCGCGTACCTCGAGCACTGCGCCGATCGGTTCGGGCTTCGCCCGCACCTGCGGTTTCACCACGCGGTCCAGGAGGCCCGGTTCGACGAGCTCGCGGGCGTCTGGCACGTCCACACCGACCACGGCGACTTCACGGCGCGCGCGCTGTTGCTCGGCAACGGCGCCTTGCACGTCCCGAAGCTTCCGGACGTGCCCGGCCTCGACCGCTTCACCGGCGCGAAGTTCCACTCCGCGCGCTGGGACCACGGCTTCGAGTTCAAGGGCAAGCGCGTCGCCGTGATCGGCACCGGCGCGAGCGCGATCCAGTTCGTGCCGCGGATCGCGCGCGAGGTCGACCAGCTCCACGTGTTCCAGCGCACGCCGCCGTGGATCGTGCCCAAGCGCGACCGCGAGATCGGGACCCGCGAGCGCTGGGTCCTCGAGCACGTCCCCGGCGCGCACGCACTGCGGCGAACCGCGCTGTACTGGTCGATGGAGAGCCGCGTGATCGGCTTTGCCTACGCTCCCTCGATCCTCGCGTACGCCGAGAAGCTGGTCAAGCGGTTCATCGCGCAGCAGGTCCCGGATCCCGAGCTGCGCGCGAAGCTGACGCCGAGCTATCGGCTCGGCTGCAAGCGCGTGTTGATCTCCAACGAATACTACCCCGCGATGCAACGGCCAAACGTCGAGCTCGTCACCGACGGCATCGCCGAGGTCACCGCGACCGGCGTGCGCACGACGGACGGTGTCGAGCGCCGCGTCGATGCGATCGTGTGCGGCACCGGCTTTCGCGTCAGCGACTACCTCTCGACGATCCGGATCGTCGGGCGCGGCGGCGTCGAGCTCGACGAGGTGTGGCGGACGTCGCTGCGCAACTACCTCGGCATCACGGTCAGCGGGTTCCCGAACATGTTCCTGTTGATGGGCCCGAACACCGGCCTGGGTCACAACTCGATGATCTTCATGATCGAGGCCCAGGCGCGCTACGCGGCCCAGGCGCTCGCGGCGATGCG
Organism: Kofleriaceae bacterium; assembly: GCA_039922635.1. Taxonomy (GTDB): domain Bacteria; phylum Myxococcota_A; class Polyangia; order Haliangiales; family Haliangiaceae; genus JABFXX01. The sequence goes on from JBDTEH010000030.1 coordinate 52,048, forward strand.
GCGCGATCGGATCGCGTTCGTCGACGTGCGGCCCGAGGTCGAGGCGCGGTTTCGCGATCAGCTCGCGGCGAAGATGAAGGGCACCGTGTGGATGACCGGCTGCCAGAGCTGGTACCAGACCGCGAGCGGCGAGGTGTTCCTGTGGCCGGCCGCGACCGTCGACTACTGGTGGCGCACCCGCACCGTCGCGCTCTCCGATTACGATACGCGCGCGCTCGCGGCGACCCGCCGCCAGCTCGACGCCGCGTAGCTGGTCGTTGATCGGTCACGATGTCCAATCGCTGCGCACGAATTGTTCGTGCGAACTGATCAGCCAGGCAGGCGGCCGGCGAGATCTGCGGCATGGAGTATGTCTGGAGAGGCAATGAGCCGCCGAGCCGCATCCACCTGGCCCCAGATGTTCCACAGGAGCACGCCACGCACTCGGCCGTCGCGGAGGTAATAAATCACACCTTGTCGAAATGGCACCTTCCAGTCGGCGACCATCTGCAGGCGTGAGTCCAGCTCGCCGACCGCTTCGTATCCCACGTCGAAAAAGTCGGAATAGAAGAATGGCAGGTGGTCGTACGAGACCGGACGGCCAGACATCGCGACACCCGCAAACCCACCCATCGTGCTGGCGTTGTCAGCGTGTTCGACGCGGCGCCACGAATTCAAGGATGGGTCATGATAACTCGCTACGTCTCCTGCCGCATAGATCGCCGGATCACTGCTACGGAGTGACGAGTCTACGCGAATGCCGTTGTCCACCGTGAGGCCGGCGGCACGAGCGAGATCCACGTTGGGCTCGGCGCCGATTCCTGCGACCACTCCATCGACCGACAGTTCCCGCTCGCTGCCGGCTTGATCCGGTTGCACTTTCAGCAGCGACTTCCCTGCGCGCAGTTCGTAGCCGGTCACGGTCGCTCCAGCCAATACTTCGACGCCCTTCTCGCGATACAGGTTGGTCAGGTACGTCACCAGATCCACCGGGTACATCCGACTGCCGATCCCCGCGTCCGGGAAAACCATGACGACCTGCTTGCCATTGCTGACCAGCGACGCGGCCAGCTCCGAACCGATGAATCCGCCGCCAATGACCGCGAAGCGCTTGCCCTGATCCGTCATGCGACGAAGGCGTTCGTAATCGTCCACGGTGCGGAAGTAGATGATGTGGTCGTCACCAAACGGTAACCGGCGTGGCGAGCAGCCGGTGGCCAGCAGCAGCTTGTCGTAGGTATACGATGTGCTCTGGTCGTCGAGGAGCTGCCTCTTGTTCGGGTCTATGCTTCGGACGGTGCGGCCCATATGCGAAGTGACGCCACTCCCGTCAACACTTCGCCATATGCTATCGAGAGGGTCTCCCTTCCACAGTGCTTTGGAGAGGGGGGGCCGATCGTACGGGGGATGTGACTCGCTGCCTATGACACCGATCGTGCCCTCGTGGTCCCCTTCGCGAATACCGGCGACGGCAGCAGCGGCGGTCATACCGCCGCCGACGATCAAATAAGTGTACTTGGGCATGATGCACTCGGAATGGTGAGGTCTCCAAAGGTGCCGTCGATGGTCACGGCCACGTCGTCGGTTCGCTCATGATTGCGCTTTCTCCGGCTTTCGGTCCGCGAGCGCGAGCGCCTGTTCGACGACGTGCTCGACGGTAAAGCCGTACTTTTGGAAGACCGTCGCACCGGGAGCCGAGGCGCCGAAGCGATCGATGCCGATGACCGCGCCGGCCGGCGACAGGCCCGTCCAGCGCTCCCAGCCGAGCGGCGACGCGGCCTCCACGGCCAGACGTGCGGTCACCGCTCGCGGCA
>JBDTEH010000031.1:0-4753 GCA_039922635.1 Kofleriaceae bacterium
GCGAGCGCGCGCTGCATCACCCCGTCGACCGCGGGGCTCGTCCCGCCACGCATCGACAGCGCCGGCACCGGGGCGCGGAAGTGCTGCTCCATCATCCCCGGCACGCTCGAGGCCGCGAACGGCAACACGCCCGAGAGCAGCTCGAACGCGATCACGCCGAGGGCGTAGCGATCGGAGGCCGGGCCAGCGCCGTCGGTGCTCCACTGCTCGGGCGCCATGTACGCCGGCGTTCCGAGCCAGGTGCCCTGCCCGGTGAGCGTGCCGATGCCCTGCGTCGCCTCCCCCGTGACCAGGCGCGCGATGCCGAAATCGAGCACGAACACGCGGTGCGGCGGCGCGATCATGATGTTGTCGGGCTTGAGATCGCGATGCACGACGCCGCGCGCGTGCGCCGCGTCGAGCGCCAGCGCGATCTGTTCGAGGATCGCGATCGCCTCGCCGAGCTCGAGCGCACCGTCGCCGAGCCGCGCGCGCAGGGTCTCGCCCGCGACGAGATCCATCACGAGGTAGCGCCGGCCGTCGCCGAGCCGGCCGTAGGCGAACACGTCGATCACGTTGGGGTGGTCGATCTGATTGACCGCGCGCGCCTCGCGCGTGAACCGCTCGGCGGCCTCCGCGGAGCTCGCGAGCTCGAAACGCAGCACCTTGATCGCGACCTTCTTGCCGATCACGGGGTGGTGGCCGGCATAGACCTCGCCCATCGCACCCGCACCCGCACCGATCGCGCGGTCGATCACGTACTCGCCGACGCTCGTCCCGGCCGCCAGCCGCGGCACCGGGCCCAGCTCCCGGACGGTGTTGGGCGCGGGGCCCGAGGGCGCCGCGATGGTCGGACCATGCGCGAGCGGTGTGTCCGCCATCGGGCTCATGCTAACAGCGAGACACGGATCGCGCCGTAGCATTGCGCCGTCGCCAGCCGGCCGCCGTTCCGATGCTTGGCCGTTGCGCCACGACCTCGACATGACCTCGACATCGGCTCGGACATGGTCCAGTATCGCGGACACATGTCCGTGATAGCGCCGGCCTCGTCTCCGCGTGCCCTCGCCCGCCGTCTCGTCGTTCGCCGCGACGCGATGACGATCGAAGGCCACGCGCTCCACGACGTCGTGCTCGCGGGCTATGCGATCGGTGCGGAGCTCGGCACGGCGCCGGTCGCGGTGATCGTCGGCGGCATCACGGCCTCGCCGTTCCCGTTCGGTGGCGGCGACGATCCCGAGCGCGGCGATGCGTGGTGGCCGGCGCTCGCGGAGCTGCTCGACCTCGAGCACACGACCGTGCTGACCCCGTGCTGGCCGGGCAACGGCTCGACCTGGCGCGACCTCGAGACCGTCGCGCCGCCGCTGTCCGCGCTCGGCCTCGCGGATCTGATCGCGGCGTGGCTCGACGGCATCGCCGCGGCCGGGCCGGTGATCTATCTCGGGGCGAGCCTGGGCGGCCTGGTCGGCATCGCGCTCGCGGTGCGCCACCCCGATCGCGTCGCGAAGCTCGTGACGATCAGCGCCGGCCTGCGCCCCGATGGGTGGGGCACCGCCACCCGTCACCTCCAGCGCGAGCTCGTCCGCGACGCCCAGCGCGCCGGCGACGTCACGACCGGCATGGTGCGCGCGCGCCAGCTCGGCATGCTGACGTATCGCGGCCGCGACGAGCTCGATACCCGGTTCGGCGTGCTGACGCCCGGGCTCGAGCACCCACCGGTCGCCGGGTACCTCGATCATCACGGCCAGCGGTTCGCGGCGCGGTTCCCGGTGCGGACATTCCTGCTGCTCAGCGAAGCGATCGATCGCACGCACTTCGCAGGCGGCCGCGACGAGCTCGCGCGCGTGACCGCGGATGTCGCGGTGGTCGGCGTGCCGGGAGACATGCTGTTCCCGTACGCGCTCCAGCACGAGCTCTATCGCGAGCTCCAGGCCGCCGGCGCCTCGGCGTCGCTGTGGAAGCTCGACTCGGAGTACGGCCACGACGCGTTCCTGGCCGATCAAGGCAAGCTCGCGGAGCTGCTGCGCGCGAGCGGCGTGCTCGGCGAACGGCCGGCGCGGGCATCTTATGTCGGGGTCGGCGCGCGCCCGCTGCGCGAGATCCGGATCGGGATGATCGGCTGCGGCGTCGTCGGCGGAGGCGTGCTCGAGCTGCTCGCGCGCCAGGAGGCCGAGCTGGCCGCGCGCTACGCGGTGCGGTTCCGCGTCACCAAGATCGCGGTGCGCGACCTCGCCAAGCCGCGGCCGCGGGCGGCCGGCATCACGTTGATCACGGACGCGCTCGAGCTCGTCGCGGATCCCGAGGTCGACGTGATCGTCGAGGTCGCGGGCGGCGACGCCGTCGAGCCGGTGCTGACCGCCGCGCTCGCGGCCGGCAAGCCGGTCGTGACCGCGAACAAGGCGCTGCTCGCGAGGCGGCTCGGCGCGCTCGGCTCGCTCGCGCAACGCACCGAGACCCCGCTGCTGTGCGAGGCCGCCGCCGCGGCGGCGCTGCCGATCATCCGCCACCTGTCGCATCGCGCCGACGAGATCGAATCGCTCCAGGCGATCGTCAACGGCACGTGCAACTTCGTGATCACGCGGCTCGAGCAGGACGAGCTCACGCTCGAGCGTGCGATCGCGGAGGCGCAGCGCCTCGGGTTCGCGGAGCTCGATCCTTCGGCGGATCTCGACGGCCACGACGCGGCCGCGAAGCTGTCGATCCTGACGTATCGCGCGTTCGGCGCGTGGATCCCCCCGGATCGGCTGAGCGTGCGCGGCATCCGCGAGCTCCGGCCCGCGGACTGCGATCTCGCCGAGGCGATGGGGTTCCGGATCCGCTTGATCGCGCACGCCTCGCGGGCGGCCGCGGCGCTGACCGCCGCGGTCGAGCCGGTGCTGCTCCCCGATTGGCACCTGCTCGCGTCGGTCGAGGAGGAATACAACGCGGTGTACATGCAGACCGCCGCGTCCGGCGATCTGTCGCTGTTCGGCAAGGGCGCAGGGGCGCTGCCGACCGCGTCGGCCGTGCTCGGCGATCTGATCGACCTCGCGCAGGACAACTCCGTGCAATGGCCCGAGCCGCGCGCGCTCGAGCTCGTGCCGCCGGCGCCGCGCCGCCACTACGTGCGGGTCACCGCGGAGCCCCATCCGGGCCTGGTTCGCCGCGTCGAATCGATCGTGCGCCACGCCGGCCTGGCCGTGCAGAACCGCGCCGCGCGTGCCGAGCCGGCCGCCACCCACCACGGCTTCCTGATCGCGGCGTCCGATGACGCGGCGCTCGCCCCCGTGATCGATCAGATCGCGCACCTCGGCCGCGTCGAGGCCACGCTCGTGCTCGGCGTGCTCGGGGTGAGTGAATGATCGCGGACTACCTGGATCCGGCGCGCGCCCCGAGCGAGCCTCCCGCGCGCGCCGACATGGCCGCGCAGACCCGCGAGCTCCACGACGCGATCGATCGCAACGCGCCGTGGTTGCACCCCGAGCGCCGCACGATCCAGCGCGACCTCGGCAGCTCCGCGGAGGTCGCCGCGTGGCAGGAGGGCAAGGCCGGGTTCGTGCTGCGCGGCGACGGCGCCTGGTCGGAGCTGCCGCACCTGTACGCGCGCTACGGCACGGTCGGCACCGGCGAGTTGATCGCGGCCCTGCGCGGGCTCGAACACGCGCGGTGCGCGATCGTCACCGACTGCGGCATGCAGGCGGTCGCGCTCGTCGCGGACCAGCTCGTCCAGCGCGGCGCGCACGCGGTCGTGATGCGCCAGGTCTACAACAAGACCCGCGCGTTCTTCGAGACCGCCGCGAAGCGGGTCGGCGCCGAGATCACGCTGGTCGACGATGGCGACCACGCCGCGGTCGCCGCCGCGCTGCGCCCGACCACCGCGTTCGTGTTCGCCGAGACGTTCACCAATCCGCTCGGCCGCGCGCAGGACATCCCGCGCCTGGTCGAGCTCGCGCACGGCGCTGGCGCGCTGCTCGTGATCGACTCGACGATCGCGACGCCGTGGGGCGTGCGCGTGCCGCTGCTCGCCCAGGGCGTCGATGTCGTCGTCGGCAGCCTGACCAAGGCGCTCGGCGGCCAGGACGCGGCGCTCGGCGGCTACATCGCGACCGACCGCGCCGAGCTCGCGAACCAGATCATGGACACGATCGCGATGCGCGGCGGGATCCTCGACGACGACCGCGCGCGCCGCGTGGTCGCGAACCTCGCGGACGCCGAGCGCCATCACGCGCAGCGCTGCGCCACCGCGGCCCGCGTCGCCGCGTTCCTCGCGGGCCACCCGCGGATCGAGGCCGTGTTTCATCCGAGCCGGCCCGATCATCCCGACGCGGCGGTGATCGCGCGCGACTACCAGCGCACCGGCTCGCTGCTGAGCTTTCGGGTCGCCGGCGCGACCGAGGCGGACCATCGCAGCCTCGCGGACCGGCTGGTCTCGACCGGGGTACCGCGGTTCGCGCTGTCGTTCGATGGCCTGGCCACCAAGGTCAACCACCACCGCACGGTGTCGGAGTACTTCACGCCGAAGGACACCGTCGCGCGGCTCGGCATCGATCGGCTGATCCGGCTCGGCATCGGGCTCGAGGATCCAGATGATCTGATCGCGTGCCTCAACTGGACGCTGCATCGCGACGCGCGCTAGTCACAGCAGGCGACCCAGCCGCGGGTTGCGCGCGTGCTTCCACAGCGAGCTATCGAGCACGTAGTGGGTCAGCTGCGGGACCGCGAGCAGCGGCGCGATCACGATCGCCAGCGCGCCGACCTGGAGCCCACCGCCGAACAGGCCGGCGTGGTCGTGCCACAG
>JBDTEH010000032.1:0-5172 GCA_039922635.1 Kofleriaceae bacterium
AGCGCACAGAGCACCGCTAGAACACCATAGCTTCGCATCATCCCGTCTCCTTGGTTATGGTCCGGACGTTCCGAGCCATGCTGAAATCCCACCTTCTACGGGAAGAACCCGCCGAGGCTTCCGTCTCGTCGCTAGAAGATGCGCGACGGCGTCGTAGCCTGACAGAGTTGACGCGGGCACACGGCACCTACCTGCGGGGGCTCGCCCACCGCCTCTGTCGCAGCCAGCTCGATCCGGATGACCTCGTGCAAGACCTCTTCGAGAAGACCCTGCTCACCCCCGTCCCGGACGGAGCCAACGCGCGCGCCTGGCTGTCTCGCGTGCTGCACAATCTGTTCATCGACAAGCTGCGCCGGGCGCAGGCGCGTCGCGAGGACCTCGTGCCCGACCCGGTCGGACCGGAAGCGAGCGACCACGGGCTGTGGTGGGAGAAGCTCACCGAGGCGGCCGTGCGCGCGCAGCTCGTGAAGCTGCCCGAGGAGCAGCGCGTGACGTTCGAGCTGTTCAGCTTCGACGGCAAGAGCTACGACGAGATCGCGGCCACGCTCGGGATCGCGAAGACCACGGTCGGGACCCGGATCCTGCGCACCCGCCAGAAGCTGCGCGAGCTCCTGACCACGGAGCGCGGCGATGGCTGACTGCGAGCACCTCGCGCGCACGTCGGCGTACTTCGACGGTGCGCTCGACCACGCCGATGAAGCGACGGCCGCCGCGCACCTCGCGACCTGCGCTTCGTGCCAGGCACTGCTCGGCGACGCCGTCGGGCTCGATGTCGCCCTGTCGGGCGCTCCGCGGCGAGCCGCGCTCCCGGCTCGACCCGGGCGGTGGCCGATCGCGGTCGCGGTCGTCGCGATCGCGGCCGCCGCCGTGGCGGGCATCGTGGCGTGGCCGCGGCACGGCGGCGACCACGGCGCCGTGGTGGCGTTCGAGCTCCCCGCCCAGCGCGCGCTCGAGGCGCGCTTCACCGGCCCGCGGTTCGCGGGGTTCCGGCCGCGAGCCGCCGTGCGCTCGGACGCCCAGCCGGTCGAGTCGATCTCGCTCGCCTCGCTCGCCTCGCTCGCCTCGCTCGCGCGTCTCGAGCAAGCAGGAGATCGCCGCGATCTGATCGCGGCGCTCGCGGCGACCGGTGATCTCCGGCGTGCCACGGAGCTCGCCACCGCGCTGCCCGACGACGCCGAGCGAGCACTGGGCTACGCGCAGCACGCCCTCGGGATCGACCCGAAGCTCGCCGCCGCGACGTGGAACCTCGGCCTCGCCGCCGAGAAGCTCGGCCTGCCCTATGTCGCGCGCGCCGCGTTCACCACGATCGAAGCGCTCGGCGAGTCCGGGTGGTCCGGCGAGGCCCACACGCGACGGCTCGCGCGCGAGGCCGAGACGGCGGTCGAGGATGGGTTCTCCGACCTGTTCACACGCGGTCGCGCGATGGTCGACGGGGGCGCCGTGCTGACCGCGGCCGACGCGCAGCGCTATCCCGCGCAGACCCGGATCAACTTCTACGACGCCGCGCGCGTCGCACCGGATCGCGCGCGCCTCGGGGCGTTGCGCCCGCTCGCGAACGCGCTCGATGCGGGCACCGGCCACACGTACGCGGCGGCCGCACTCGATCGGATCGATCCGACCGTCACGGCGCGCCACGCGGACGCGTATCGCGCGGTGTTCGCGCAGACCGCGACCCCGGCCGAGGCCACGCGGCTGATCGACGCGCTCCGCGCCGCCGGCCACGGGGCCGACGACATGCGCCTCGGCGCGATCATCATGGCGAGCCAGATCTCGTCGCGGCTGGCCGAGGTCCACGCGATCGTCGATCGGTGGGCGGATCCGTGGTTCACCGAGCTGGTCGAGCGCGAGGAGCTCCGCGCGAAGTACGCGGCCGGTGATCCGCGAAGCGGGCCGGCGCTGCGTGCGGCGCTCGCCGGTTGCAGCGGCCTTCACGTCGAGTATCGCTGCGCGCAGCTCGCCGCCGATCTCGCGGAGCTCGCGCTCGATGTCGGCGATCACGCGGAGGCGGAGCGCTACGCGAGGCGCGCGGTCGCCGACGACCGGACCGCGATGGCGGCGGTGCAGCTCGGCCGCGAGCGCGCGATGGTCGCCGACCTTCACCGGTTGCAGGGGCGCACCGCACTCGCGCGTGCGGAGCTCGAGAACATGGTGCTCGCGAGCGGTGGTCGCGATTGCGCGGGCGTGCGGTACGCGCGGATCACGCAGGCCGAGCTCGCGATCGTCGATGGCGAGTGGGCCGCGGCGCGCGCGGCGCTGCCGCCCGCGCGCGCGCCCGCGGGTTGCGGCCAGGGCGTCGACATCCTCGGGGTCGCGGCGGCGGTCGATCTCGCACGGGCCACCCGGACCTCGCAGGATCGCGTGGCCGCCGAAGCATGGCTCGCGCTTCCCGGCGCGCTCGTCGACGGTGGGATCGCGGCGATCGGACCGTTCCGCATCGGCGTCGGACCCGCGGCGCCCGCGATCGCCTGGATCGCCGCGCATGCCACGAGCACCGAAGCCGACATCGCAGGAGTGCGGGCCTGGGGCCTCACGACCCTGATCGATGATGCGGGCGAGCGGGGCGCGTGGGACGAGGTGCTGAAGTTCGGCGCGCCGCCCGCCGCACCGTGCGCGGTGGTGGCGAGCGTCGATGACGATCGGGTGACGGTCGCGGTGCGGACGCCGGCGGGCGTCGCAGGCGATCACCGTCACGTGCCGGTGCGTGCGCAGGCGACGAGCGTGCTGATCGATCCCGGGCTCGTCGCGCGGCTGCGCGCGTGCACGGACATCGCCGTCGTCGCCCGGCCGCCGCTCCACGGTCGCAGCGATCTGCTGCCACCGGAGCTCGCGTGGTGGTTCGCGGGGGACACGGTACCGCGGGCGCGGTCGGCGGCCGTGCGGCGCTCCGTGGTGGTCGCGGACGCCCAGCCCCCGGATCTCTCGTTGCCGCCGGTAGGGCTCGGCGCGCCGGCGCAGCCATTCGACGTGCGGATCACCGGCGCTGCGGCGACACCCTCGAAGGTCCTCGCCGCGCTGCGCGATGCCACCTACGCCCAGCTCGACGTTCACGGCGTCAGCATCGCGGAGCGGCCAGGCGCGGCCTACCTCGCGTTGTCCCCCGATCTCGACGGTAACTACGCGCTGCGCGCCGACGCGGTCGCCGCCACGCAGCTCCGCGGCTCGCCGGTGATCGTGCTCGCGGCGTGCCGCGCCGCGGCGGTCGCGCCGTACCTGCGCGAGCGGTGGAGCCTGCCCGACGCGTTCGTGTCGGCCGGTGCGCACGCGGTCGTCGCCGTCGACGTGCCGATTCCGGATGCCGATGCCCAGGCCGTGTTCGACGAGCTCCATCGCCGCGTCACCGCGGGCGAGCCCGTCGCTGCGGCCGTGGCCGCGTTGCGGGCCAAGGCGACCGCGGGGTGGGTCAAGCACTTGATGGTGTTCCGCTAGCGTTGCCATGGAAGATCGGCTCGGGCGCTGCGTCGGATGGGTATGCACGAGAGCGCCCGCGCCCCTTCGTTCGAGCGCGACGGCGAGCGCGACGGGACCCATGGCGCGCAGATCGAACCACCCGTGGTGGATCCGCCGGCCCGGCGGCGCGCGATCGGCCGGGGTCCGCAGCGCGAGCGCTCCGATCCGGCGCCTTCCTCGGCGGTGCCGATCCAGATGTTCGCCGATGCCGTGAGCGCAGGCGTGCATCCGCGGATCGTCCAGCTCGACGGCACCAACGCCGGCCTCGATCCCGAGGACGTCCACCGGGCGGCGGCCCACGGCCTCAGCGGATCGAGCAGCAGCGTCCCCCACCTCACCGCGATCCAGCGCGCGTTCGGGCACCACGATGTGACGGGCGTGCAAGCGCACATCGGTGGGCCGGCGGCGGAAGGCTCGGCCGCGATGGTGGACCGGCGATGACCGGGAAGATCGACGCGAGCACCGCGTCACCTCGGTGTGACTCAACCCCGCAAGCTCGCGATGTCTGCCTCGGGCCGGTTCGTCGCGATTCGCCGCGACGACGCCCTCGACGTCGTCGACGTCCAGGGCACCGCGCCGCGCCGCACGTTCGGGCTCGGGGAGCGCGGCGCGTTCGCGATCTCGGGCACCTCGCTCGCGTTGCTCGACGGCGGCGTGGTGCGCGCGGTGCCGCTCGAGGGGAGTGGCGCCGAGGCGACGCTCGCGTCGAACGCCGAGCGCGTGGAAGGGGCTCGCGGGCGCGCGGCGGCGGCGTTCGTGGCCGGGCCGCCCGCGACCCTGCTCGGGTTCGACGCAGCCCGTGCCCGCCTCGCCGTGATCGCGGAGGCGCGCGCGGGGGTGCGGTGGATTCCGCTGCACGGGCGCGCGGTGCTCGCGGTCGAGCGCGATCGGCTCGCGCTGGTCACCACCGGCCGGGTCCAGCCGATCGCCGCGGTCGTCGAGGGCGAGGTCCGTGACGCCGCACCGCTGTTCGGCGGCCGCGCGCTGCTCGTGCTGACGCGCGAGGTGGCCAGCGTGGTGCAACTCGCGAGTGGCGCGATCATGCACCGCGTCCACCTCGAGGATTCGTGCTGGTACGCGATCGCACCGGAGCGCGGTCTGTTGCTGGTCGGCACCGGCGACGACCTCGTGACCACGATCGATCTGCGCCTCGGCCGGATCCTCGGCCAGGGCCGCGCACCGCACGCGATCGCGGAGGTCGCGATCGACGACGACGGCCGGAGCCTCGCGATCGCCGGTCCCGAGGACGAGGTCAGTGCGTTTCGACGCACTCGGCCCGGTGACCGCTCCACAGCCAGTACCGCCGCACGAGGTCCCACTCGACGAGGTCCCGGTACAGGTCCCCGTCCAGGTCCCCGTCCAGGTCACCGTGGTCGAGCCACCGCTGGGCTGGCACGCGCCGAGCTCGGAGCCCGAGCTGCCGTACGCCGAGGTCGAGCCTTCGCTACCGGACCTCCTCCCGCTCGCGCTCGGCATACCGCGGCGCGCGCTGTCGTCGACCGAGGTGAACGCGGCGGAGCCGTTCGCCGATGCCGACGCTCACCTCGGAGCGCTCCTCGACACGGTGGCGGCGCGCGCGGCGCTCGCGATCGCCGAGGCCTGGGACAGCGGGCGAATCAGCGCCGACATCGACGGCCACCATCCGTTCGAGCGCGAGGTCGGGGCGCTCGCCGGGCTCGGCGGCGGGCACGCGGGCGCGCAGGTCGCGGCGGCGTCCGAGCTGCT
>JBDTEH010000033.1:0-6294 GCA_039922635.1 Kofleriaceae bacterium
AGCGCGCGAAGATGGCGAAGCACCCGCCGCACATCCTGGTCACCACGCCGGAGTCGCTGTTCATCCTGTTGACCTCGGTCAAGGGCCGCGACGCGCTCGCGCAGGTTAAGACCGTGATCGTCGACGAGATCCACGCGATCGCCGGCGACAAGCGCGGCGCGCACCTCGCGCTCACGCTCGAGCGCCTCGATCGGCTGGTGTTCCAGACCACCGGCAAGGCGCCGGTCCGGGTCGGGTTGTCGGCGACCCAGCGGCCGATCGAGATGATCGCGCGGCTGCTGGTCGGCACCCGGCGGCCGCTGCCCCACATCGTCGATGCCGGCCATCGCCGCGAGCTCGACCTCGCGATCGAGATCACCGACGACGAGCTCGGCGCGGTCGCGAGCAACGATCAGTTCGGACGGGTCTACGATCGGATCGCGGAGCTGGTCGTCCAGCATCGCTCGACGATCGTGTTCGTCAACACGCGGCGGCTGGTCGAGCGGGTCGCCGCGGCGCTCGAACAGCGGCTCGGCGAGGAGCACGTGGTCGCGCACCACGGCTCGATGTCGCGCGCGCTGCGCCTCGCGGCGGAGCAGAAGCTCAAGCACGGTCAGGTCAAGTGCGCGGTCGCGACCGCGTCGCTCGAGCTCGGCATCGATGTCGGCACCGTCGATCTGGTCGTCCAGCTCGGCTCGCCGCGCTCGATCGCGACGCTGTTGCAGCGGGTCGGCCGCTCGGGCCACACGCTCGGCGCGACGCCCAAGGGCCGGCTGTTCGCGTTGACGCGCGATCAGCTGGTCGAGTGCGCGGCGCTGGTGCGCGGCGTGCGGCGCGGCAACCTCGACGCGATCGCGATGCGCGAGGCACCGCTCGATATCCTCGCCCAGCAGATCGTCGCGGCGTGCGCGGCCGAGGAGATGCGCGAGGACGACCTCGTCAAGCTGATCCGCGGCGCCGCGATGTACGAGACGCTCGGCGACGACCGGCTCGAGCAGCTGCTGACGATGCTCGCCGAGGGTGTCTCGGATCGGCGCGGCCGCGGCGGCGCGTACCTCCACCGCGACCGGATCGGTGGCATGGTGCGGGCGCGGCGCGGGGCGCGGCTCGCGGCGATCACCTCGGGCGGCGCGATCCCCGACAACAACAACTACACGGTCGTGCAGTGGCCCGACGAGACCCCGGTCGGCTCGGTCGACGAGGACTTCGCGATCGACAGCTCCGCGGGCGATGTGTTCCAGCTCGGCAACACCTCGTGGCGGATCCGCAAGATCGAGATGGCGCGCGTCGTCGTCGAGGACGCGCGCGGCCAGCCGCCGACGATCCCGTTCTGGTTCGGCGAGGCCCCGGCGCGCACGCGCGAGCTGTCCGACGAGGTCAGCGCGCTGCGCGGCGAGCTCGACGCGCGGCTGGCGAGCGATTCCGACGACGCGATCGCGACGTGGCTCGCGGCCGAGTCCTCGATGCCGCTGCGCGCGGCGCAGCAGATGGTCGCCTACCTCGCGGCGAGCCGCGCGGCCCTGGGCGCGTTGCCGCGCCGCGACCTGATCATCGCCGAGCGGTTCTTCGACGAGGCCGGCGGCATGCAGCTCGTGCTGCACTCGCCGCTCGGCGGGCGGATCAACCGCGCGTGGGGCCTCGCGCTGCGCAAGAAGTTCTGCGTCTCGTTCGACTTCGAGCTCCAGGCCGCGGCGACCGATGACGGCATCGTGATCTCGCTCGGCCAGCCGCACAGCTTCCCGCTCGACACCGTGTTCGGGTTCGTGCCTTCGCATCAGACCCGCGAGGTGCTGATCCAGGCGCTGCTCGATCGTCCGATGTTCGAGATCCGCTGGCGCTGGAACGTCACGCGCTCGCTGACCGTGCTGCGCCGCAAGAACGGCAAGCGGATCCCACCGCACCTGATCAAGATGCGCGCCGCCGATACGCTGTCGGTCGTGTTCCCGCAGGCCCAGGCCTGCGCGGAGAACATCGTCGGCCCGCGCGAGGTCCCGGATCATCCGCTGGTGTTCGAGACCATCCGCGATTGCCTGGTCGAGGCGATGGACTGCGAGGGCCTCCAGCAGATGCTCGAGCAGCTCGAGCGCGGCGAGATCCAGGTGCTCGCACGCGATACGGTCGAGCCCAGCCCGCTGTCGCACGAGCTGTTGAACGCGAACCCGTACGCGTTCCTCGATGACGCGCCGCTCGAGGAGCGCCGCACGCGCGCGGTCCAGCTGCGCCGCGGCCTGCCGGTCGAGCCGGGTGATATCTCGACCGCGCTCGATCCCGCGGCGATCGCGCTCGCCGGCGAAGAGGTCGCGCCGGTGGTGCGCGATCTCGACGAGCTCCACGACGCGCTGCTCGCGCTGTGGCTGGTGCCCGAGGCGCGCGGTGAAGTGTGGGCGCCCGAGGCACGCGCCTGGTTCGACGCGCTGCGCGGCCACGGCCGGGCGACGCGGATCACGTGGCGCGTGGCCGGCGGCGTCGGCGAGCTCGCGGGCGTGACGTGCGCGGCGTGGGTCGCGACCGAGCGGCTCGGCGCGATCCGCGCAGTGCTCGGCGCGGAGGTCGCGGCCGATCCGATGCTGGCCACGCCGGCGTGGTCGCAGGTACCGGAGCGCGAGGTCGCGATCGGCAAGATCGTCAGCTCGCACCTCGATCACCGCGGGCCGGTCACCACGCGCGAGCTCGCGGCCGAGCTCGGCCTCCCGCTCGCCGAGGTGCTCGGCGCGCTGCTCGCGCTCGAGGGCGATGGCGCGATCTTGCGCGGCTCGTTCCGCGAGCCCGACCCGCTGGCCCTGCGGCGGACGACCACGATGCGCGCCGCGCTGGCCGCGGCCGATCAGGGTCTCGATGATCTCGAGTGGTGCAACCGCCGCGTGCTCGCGCGGATCCACCGGCTCACGCTCGCGAAGTTGCGCAAGGAGATCGAGCCGGTCGGCGCCGCGGCGTTGATGCGGTTCTTGGTGCGCTGGCAGCGGGTCGCGCGCGGCTCCCAGCTGATCGGCGCCGATGGCCTGAGCCGGGTGCTCGAGCAGCTACAGGGCTTCGAGACCGCCGCCGGGGCGTGGGAGCGCGAGGTCCTGCCGGCGCGCCTGCACGGCTACGATCCGCAGTGGCTCGATCAGCTGTGCCTCGCCGGCCAGATCGTGTGGTGCCGGCTCTCGCCCCGCAAGAGCGACGGCGAGGCACAGCCCGTGCTGACGACCCAGGAGCAAGCCGAGCTCGTCGCCGCGATCGATCACGTGTCGCGCGCGGTGCCACCGCTCGAGCAGTTCCCGCCGGGGTTGCGCGAGGCGATCGCGGCCGGCGACAAGGCCGGGCGCAGCGCGCGCCGGTCCTCGGCGAACAGCAACTTCGATCCGAGCCCGCTGCGGCCGGCGTTCGGCGCCCGCGGCGCGGCGCGCGCGCACTTCGAACGCTCGCGCACCGCGCGGCTCGATCCGGTGGTCGCGTCGGCGATCGCCGACCACACCCCGCAGCTCGAGGCCGCGACCGCCGCGCTCGAGGCGACGCTCGCGGCCGCGCGCGCCGGTGGCGCCACGGCGCTCGAAGCGGCCGTCGCCGCGACCGCCGCGCTGACCGGCAAGTACGGCGTGTTGCCGGTCGGTGTCGCCGCGCTGGTCGGCAACGCGGTCGCACCGCCGCCGGGGCGCACGCCGCGCAACGCACCCTCGCGCTCGGCGCCGCTCGCGTTGATGCTGCGCCGCGACGTCGGCTGGTTGCGCGCGGGCGCCGCGGTCGCGCAGGCCGAGGCACCGGTGCTGACGCCGCTCGCCGCGGCGATCCGCGAACACCTCGCGACGCGTGGGGCCTCGTTCCTGGGCGACCTCGTCGGCGCCGAGGCCCGCCCCACCGACGAGCCCTCCACCGCGGCGAGCAGCGCCTCCGCGGTGCGCGGCGATCCCGCCGGCGGTCGTTCCGCCGGTGCCGCGCCCGACCAGATCGAGGACGCGCTGTGGGAGCTCGTCGGTGCCGGGCTCGCGACCGCGGACGGCTTCGCGAGCCTGCGCGTGCTCGTCGATCGTAAGCGCGGCGAGGTCAAGAGCCCGTTCGATCGCTCCGGCGCGGCGAACGTGGTGCCACCGGTGCGCAAGTGGCAAGAGGCGATCCGGCGCGCGCGCACGCGTGATCGCGAACGTCCGGCGCACGCGCTGAGCTCGCTGCCGACCGCGGCCGGGCGATGGTCGTTGCTTCCGCAGATCGCCGCGACCGCGGGCGATGCCGAGGCGTCCGCGCGCCAGCTGCTCGCGCGCTACGGCGTCGTGTTCCGCGACCTGCTCGCGCGCGAGTCCAGCCTGCCGCCGTGGCGCGACCTGCTCGTCGCGCTGCGCCGGCTCGAGGCACGCGGCGAGATCCGCGGCGGCCGGTTCGTGACCGGCTTCGTCGGCGAGCAGTTCGCGTTGCACGAGGCGCTCGACGAGCTGCGCGGCGTGCGCGAGCCCGGGCACTACCCGGAGGTCTGCCGGGTCGCGGCGACCGATCCGCTCAACCTGGTCGGCATCCTGACGACCGGCGCGCGCGTACCGGCGGTGCTCGGCAACGCGGTGTTGTTGCTCGACGGCCAGCCGATCGCGTCGCTCGAGGCCGGCGAGCTCGTCCCGCGCGCGCCGCTGCCGCCCGGCGCCAGCATCGACGACGACCTCACGTATCACGCCCCGCCCCGCCCCGCTCCGCTCCCCGCGCAAGCCGCGCTGCCCCTCTAGCGATGCGGTGGCTCGACGCGACCCGCGCGTTATCGGGCTGCTGGCGCACCGGGCGCGGCCGGTTCATCACCGTGTTCGTGCTCGCGCAGCTGCTGATCCCGCTGCGCTATTACGTGCGTCACCGCGATCCGCACGACGAGCGCTTCGCGTGGCGGATGTTCTCGCCGATGCGGATGGTCCAGTGCACGCCACGGTTCACGATCGACCACACGCCGGTCGACCTGCGCAGCGAGTTCCACGAGGCGTGGTACGAGATCGCGGCACGCGGCCGGTTCGGCGTCGTCGAGGCGATGGGCGCGGAGCTGTGCAAGCGCCACCCGGATCACCGGATCGAGGCCGACCTCACGTGCAGCTACCTCGACGGCACGCGACGCGCGTACGGCGGCTACAACATCTGCACGGTGCCGCAGCTATGAAGCCGCGCTTCGCGTTCGAGCTCGAGGTCCCGGCCGCGAAGCTCGTGTTCGGCCGGTTCGTCATGTTCGCGCTGCTCGCCGCCGATGCGCTGGCCCAGATCCGCCACGCGCCACGCTACGGCAGTGGGTTCAACGTCGCGCAGCTCCCCGGGCTCGACGCGCTCGGCCCGGGTCGCCTCGCGTACGGCCTCGGCGAGCTCGTGCTCGCGTACGCGTTCGTGCTGATCGCGTGCGGCGTCGCGACGCGCTGGCTCGTGCCGGTCGCCGCCGTGATCTACAACTGGTTGTACTTCGGCAGCCAGCTCGATTCGTACCAGCACCACTACCTGGTCGCGATGCTGCTGATCGTCGCGTGCTTCGTGCCGTGGCAGCGCCGGGTCGCGCTCGACCAGCCGGTGCGGTCGTGGGCGCTGCGCCTGATCCTCGTCGAGCTCGCGATCGTGTATTTGTGGGCGGCGATCTCGAAGCTCGATCCGCTGTGGTTGAACGGCACCGCGCTTTCCGGCCAGCTCCACGGCTCGTTGCGCGCGCTGATCGACGCGACGATCGGCCTCCACGCCGTCGCGATCCTCGTGCCGCTCACCGAGCTCGCGCTGGTCTGGGTGTGGGCGCGGCCCGCGTGGCCGTACCTCGCGCCGCTCGGCATCGCGTTCCACCTCGGCATCGTGTGGACCGGCCTCGAGATCGGGCTGTTCGCGTGGCTGATGATCGCGTTCTACCTGTTCATCGTGCCCGACCGGATCTACCTCGTGGCAGTGCGCGGGCTCGCACCGGTCCGCGCGCGCGCGACCGAGCTCGCGGCATGGCTCGAGCGCCGCCGCTGGATCGTGCTCGCGGTCGCCGTGGCAGGCGGGCTCGCGTGTGCGATCGCGTGTCACCTCCCCGGTTCGCTCGGCGTGGCGATCGTCGCCACCGTCGCCGTCACCGGCGTCGCGCTCGCGGCGGCGTTGCGCGGCAAGCGGCTCGTCGCGCTCGCCCTCGCCCACCTGCTCGCGCTCGCGACCTGGCTCGCGATCGATCGCACCACGCCGATCGCGCGCGACTACTACAAGTTCTGGGGCGGCACCGCGCGGCGCTTGAACGATCCGGCCGCCGCCGAGACCGCCTATCGGCGTCTCACCGAGCTCGCTCCCGACGACGCCCCGGCCCACTACTACCTCGGCCTGCTGCTGCTCGCGCACGACGACACCACCGGCCTCGACGAGCTTCAC
>JBDTEH010000034.1:0-23809 GCA_039922635.1 Kofleriaceae bacterium
CACCGGCGATCTATGCGGCGGCCTGGCACTTCGCCGAGACCTCGGGCTCGTGGATCGACAGCGCCGCGGGCCACCGCGTCACGCCGACCTCGGTCGCGACCACCGCGACCGTCGTGCCCGGTATCACCGGCTCGGCGCGCTCGTTCGATGGCATCGACGACGCCACGCCCGGCGAGGCCGGCGATCCCGGCCTCGATTTCGGCACCGGCTCGTTCAGCGTGCAAGCGTGGGTCGACGTCGCGCACAGCGCGGATCCGTACGACATGGTGATCGACAAGGGCGGCGATACCGACAAGCCGGGCTATTGCTTCACGCTCGGCACCGACACCTGGTTCGCCGAGGTTGGCGACGACAACTATATCGCCGCCCCGTTCGGCACCGAGTCCGCGTTGATCGGCCACTGGACCCAGCTCACCGCCGTGATCGATCGCACCGCGAACAACCTGCTCGCCTACACCAACGGCGCGTTCGCGAGCGTGCTGTCGTTCGGCGCGATCGGCTCGGTGTCCGGGACGACGCCGCTCGCGATCGGCAGCACGCAGAGCGCGTATCGCTTCGAGGGCATCGTCGACGAGGTCCGCGTCCTCAAGGTCGCGCTGAGCGCCGACTGGATCGCCGCGGAGTATCGCAACGCGACCAGCCGCGCGCAGTTCGTGACGTTCGGCGCCGCGCAGCTCGAGTAGCGCGCTCCGCGACTGCTAGATTCAGCGGCGACCATGTCGTCACGTGTCCTCATGCGGCGCGAGCTGATCCGTACGCTCGCGATCAACGCGATCGCGCCGTACCTCGTCTACGTGCTGTGCAGGCCCTACCTGGGCAGCCTCGCCGCGCTCGCGCTCTCGGCGGTGCCGCCGACGATCGAGAGCCTGTGGAGCGTCGTCCAGCGGCGGCGGCTCGATACCGTCTCGGCCCTCGTGCTCGGCGGGATCGCGATCAGCCTCGTCCTGATCGCGCTGGGCGGCTCGGAGCGCGTGTTGCTCTTGCGCGAGTCCCTGATCACGTCGGTGATCGGGGTGGTGCTCGTCGGGTCGGTCGCGGCCGGGCGGCCGCTGCTCTTTTACCTGTTCCGTCAGGTCTGGTCCGGCGAGGACGCGGCCGCGGTCGCGCGCTGGAACCAGCGCTGGGCGCGTGACGCCGCGCTACGGCGAACGATGAACATCCTGACCGTGGTCTGGGGCGTCGGGCTGATCATCGAGATGGCCGTACGCACGCTCATGGTGTTCGAGATCGAGATCTCGAGGTTCCTGTTGATCTCGCCGTTCGTGCAGTACGGTATGACCGGCGCGCTCGTCGCCTGGACCGTCGTGTTCATGCGCCGGCGTCAGCGCCCGCTCGGAGACGCGTCAGGGTAGCTCGATGCGAAGACCCGGCGCCGGCTCGATGTCGAGATCGGTGTCATCCGGGCATTGATCTTCGAGCTCGCCGGTGTCGAACGTCGCGCGGATGGGCGCGGCCAGCTCGATCCGCGGGGCTCGCGCGCACGCGCGGCCACACGCCAGCGCGGCTGGTGGACGGAACCGCGAGCACCCGTGGATCAGCGGGCCGAGTGGACTATCGAGGTGATCGATGAGCTCGAGCTCTTCGGTTTCGGGGCAGACCACCAGCGATTTGGACACTCGACCCTCCCGAGGTCGATCTTGCAGAAGATCCGGCGCAACCACCACCACGAACCGTCGCCGCGAGCACCAAATCGCGAAGGCGATCGCCGCGCCGCACCGCGTAACGCCACGCAGGTCCCCGCAACTACTCGATCGTCCGTCTTGGCCCTAGCGCCAGTCGCCGCCGAGCTCGGCTTCCATGACATCGGACGCGAGCGCGACGCACTCGTTGCACAGCGCGGCGTTGCCGCGACCGAGCAGCTTCTTGACCTCGGCCTCGAGCTTGCCGCACCACGAGCACACGTTGGTCGCCTCGACACGGTCGGCCTGGGGCTGCGCGGCCTCCTCGCGGATCGCGGCGATCATGTCGTCGCTCGGGACGCGGAATTCGCCGGTCGCGCCGAGCGACAGGCCGCCGCCGAGCGTCTTGTGGCACTGGCCGCACACCATCACCAGCTCGCCGGCCTCGAGCGCCTTCGTACAGACGGGGCAGATCACGGTGCCAGGCTAACGCGGCCTGGTCCCGATGGGCAGCGAGATGATCATCGTGGTCCCGGCGGACGAGGTCTCGACGTCGATCCGGCCGCCGTGCTCCGCGACGACCGCGTGGCTGGTCGCGAGCCCGAGCCCGGTGCCCTTCTGCTTGGTGGTCACGAACGGGTCGAAGATCCGCGCGACCAGCTCCTTGGGGATCCCCGGGCCGTCGTCGCGCACCGAGATCAGGACGTCGCGGTCGCGGCGGTGCGCCTCGACCCACACGTGCTTGTCCCCGGTCGCGGCCGCATCGCGCGCGTTGCGCACGAGGTTCCAGACGACCTGACGGAGCTTCGCGGCGTCGGCGTGGATCACGAGGTCCGCGTCGATCTCGGTCGCGATCGTGATCTCGGCGAGCTCGCCGCGAGCGACCCGCACGGTCTCCTCGACCAGGTTGCCGACGTCGAAGTCGGTGGGCTCGCTCGGGCGTGGGTTCGCGTAGTCGAGCAGGTCGCCGATCAGCACGTTCAAGCGCTGGATCTCGCGGTTCACGATCTGCATCAGCGTGCGATCGTCTTCGGAGGCCTGCGGCGCGGCCTGGAGCAGCTCGATCGATCCCGAGATCGAGGCCAGCGGGTTGCGGATCTCGTGGGCGATGCCGGCGGCGAGCTGGCCGACGGTCGCGAGCCGTTCGGCGCGGTGCGCGTGGAGCTCGAGCCGGCGGAGCTCGGTGAGGTCCTGGAAGTTGATCACGCGGCCGATCACGGTGTCGTGGACATCGCGCAGCGGAGACACCGTGACGCCGAGCATGATCATGCCGTGATTCGTCGGGATCGCGAGATCGGCGCGCTGCCGGTTATCGGCGATCAGGATCGACACGCCCGGCATCATGCGGTCGACCTTCGCTCCGACCAGCTCGGCCTGGCTCGCACCGAGGATGTCGGCGGCGACGTGGTTCGCGGACAGGATCACCCCGTCCGGCGTGATCGTGATCAGGCCCGAGCTCAACGAGCGCACGATGTCCTCGTGGAGCGTGAGCAGATCGGCGGCGGCGCGCTGCGTGGTCGCGAGCGTCTCGGCCCCCTTCTGGAGCTGATCGCCGAAGATGAACGCGAGCGCGCCGACGCCGGCGAGCGCGGCGACGTTGATCCCGAGCGTGCGCACGAAGTCGAACCAGCTCTGTTCCCACGGCCGGATCTGGCCGAGGGGTAGCGCGAACACCTTCGAGTGAGCGATGAACGCCACCGCGATCGCGGCGACGATCGCGGCGGCGGTCGTGATCGTGGCGCCGCGCCGATACGCCAGCGCGCCGGCCGATACGATCGTCAGGGCGTACAGCAAGAGGTACGGGCTCTGCGTGCCCCCGGTGATGAACACCAGCGCGGTGGTCAGGCCGAGGTCGTTCGCGTGCATCTGGCGCGCGACCAGCCTGGGCTCGACACCGCGGCGCAGCTGCACGCCGAACACGATGCTCGACAGGTAGGTCGCCGCGATCACCGACGACTGCAGCCACATCGCGAGCCGCACCGGGCTCTGGTTGTTCGCGAGGATCCAGACCGAGAGCCCGAGCACCGCCGTGATCACGAGCGTGCGGAGCAGCAGGTGGCGCGCGACGCGCTTGTCGAGATCTTCGCCGGAGCCCGCGCCCGGGTCGCCCGGCTGGACGAGCGAGTCTGCCGGTGACGCGGCGGAGCTCACCCGCTGACGGTACCAGCGAGCTTGAAGATCGGGAGGTACATCGCGATGATCAGACCACCGACGACGACGCCGAGGAACGCCATCATCACCGGCTCGATCAGCGAGGTCAGGCCGGTGACGGCGGCATCGACCTCTTCCTCGTAGAAGTCCGCGATCTTCGACAGCATCGCGTCCATCGCGCCGGTCTGCTCGCCGACGCCGATCATCTGGACGACCATCGTCGGGAACACCTTCGATTCGGCGAGCGGGTCGGCCATGTTGTGACCTTCCGCGATCTTGGACTTCGCAC
This sequence comes from Kofleriaceae bacterium, assembly GCA_039922635.1. Lineage (GTDB taxonomy): Bacteria > Myxococcota_A > Polyangia > Haliangiales > Haliangiaceae > JABFXX01. Next base: position 4,060 of record JBDTEH010000034.1, read on the forward strand.
GCATCAGCGCGTGCTCGACGACCTTGTTACCGGCGGTCTTCGCGCAGATATCGAGCGCGTCGAGGATCGGCACGCCCGAGGCGAGCAGCGTGCCGAGCGTGCGGGTGAACCGCGCGACGATGATCTTGCGCAGGGTCGGACCGACGATCGGGATCCGCAACGTCACGCGATCCATCAGCTCGCGGCCTTGCGCGGTGCGTCGCGCGAGTGAGAGCCCGACGACGATACCGATCATCGAGCCGAAGATCAGGTACCAGTTGTTGATGAAGCCGTGGCTGATCTTGACCACGACCAGCGTCGGGGTCGGCAGCTTCGCGTTGCCGAGATCCTTGAACATCTTCTCGAACGTCGGGATGACCTTGATCAGCATCACGCAGATGACGCCGAGCGCCACGACCATGATGCCGGTCGGGTAGTACATCGCGCTCTTGAGCTGGCCCTTGAGCTTGACGGCCTTCTCGATGTAGACCGCGAGCCGGTTGAGGATCGTATCGAGGATGCCGCCGATCTCGCCGGCGCCGACGAGGTTGACGTAGAGCTCGTCGAACACCTTGGGGTGGCGGCGCAGCGCATCGGAGAACGTCGCGCCTTGCTCGACGCTGTTCTTGACGCTCGACAGCACCTTCTTGAACGACTTGTTCTCGGTCTGGTTCGCGAGGATGTCGAGGCACTGCACCAGCGGCAGGCCGGCGTCGATCATCGTCGCGAGCTGGCGCGTGAAGATCTGCAGGTCCTTCGGCAGCACACCGCTGCCGAACTGGATCTGGATGTCGCCGAAGCCGCCTTCCTTCTTGACGCGCATGTTCGACAGGCCGTCACTGCGCAGGCGCTCCTCGACGACCGCCGCGGAGTCCGCCTCGATCACGCCCTTGCGCTTGTCGCCGGCGCGCGTCGTGCCTTCCCATTGGAACTTGGCCATCGGATCTCCTATCGTCGGGCTATCGGCGGGGTTGGGCGGGTGCTGGACGTGCGTACTCGCCCAACGAGCCGCCCGCGTTCGCGATCATGGTCTTGAGCTCGTCGACCTCGCTCGAGTGCGTGATGCACTCGTCGAGCGTGATGACCTTCTTGATATAGAGCTCGCACAGCGCCTGGTTCATGGTCTGCATCCCGAACTTCGACTGTCCGATCTGCATCTGCGAGTAGATCTGGTGGAGCTTGTCCTCGCGGATCAGGTTGCGGATCGCGGCGTTCGGCACCATCACCTCGGCGGCGAGCGCGCGGCCCGAGCCCGAGGCTTTCGGGATCAACATCTGCGTGATCACGCCCTCGAGCACGAACGACAGCACCGCGCGGACCTGCGCCTGCGCGTGCGACGGGAACACGTCGACGATGCGGTTGATGCTCTGGATCGCGCTGTTGGTGTGCAGCGTCGCGAAGCATAGGTGGCCGGTCTCGGCGACGGTCAACGCCGCCTCGATCGTCTCGAGGTCGCGCATCTCGCCGATCAGCACGACATCGGGATCCTGGCGCAGGATGTACTTGAGTGCGCGCTTGAACGACTGCGAGTCGCGCCCGATCTCGCGCTGGTTGACCAGCGACGACTTGTGCTGGTGCTGGAACTCGATCGGATCCTCGACGGTCATGATGTGACCGCGCATCGTCGTGTTGATCCGATCGATCATCGACGCGAGCGTCGTCGACTTGCCCGAGCCGGTCGGCCCGGTGACCAGCACGAGGCCGCGCGGCCTGTCGCACAGCTCGGCGACGATCGGCGGCATGCCGAGATCTTCGAGCGGGATCACCTGGTACGGCACGAGCCGGAACGCGCCCGCGACGCACGACTGCTGCATGTAGACGTTCGCGCGAAACCGCGCGAGCCCGCGGATACCGAACGAGAAGTCGATCTCGAGGTCCTCTTCGAAGCGCAGCTTCTGCGCGTCGTTCATGACCGAGTAGCACAGCGTCTTGGTATCGACCGGCCCGAGCGGCTCGGTCTGCAGTCGCACGAGCTCGTTGTCGATGCGCAGCCGCGGCGGCGAGCCGGCGGTGACGTGGAGGTCCGAGGCGCCCTTGTCGAGCATCGCCTTGAGCAACGCCTGCAGGCTGAGCTGTGCCATCTAGTTGGCCCCCTGGCCGGCCATCAATCGTCCACCGTCGTGCGGAGGACTTCTTCCGGCGTCGTCATGCCCTCGAGGATCTTCGCGATCCCGGCCATGCGCAGGCTCTGCGTGCCGCCGCGGATCATCTCGGCCTTGATGCCGGCGGCCGATTCGCCCTGGAGCACGAGCTCCTTGAGCGGATCCGTGAACGGCATGACCTCGTAGAGCGCGACGCGGCCCTTGTAGCCGGTGTTGTTGCAGACCTGGCAGCCGCGGCCCTTCATGATGTTGGCCTTGCGGATCTGCTCCTCGAGCATGCCCATCCGCGCGAGCGCCTCGGGGTGCTTCTCGCCGGGCCCCTTGCACGACTCGCAGATCCGGCGCGCGAGCCGCTGCGCGACGACGAGGTTGACCGACGCCGTCACGAGGAACGGCTCGATGCCCATGTTCAACAGGCGCGATACGGTCGACGGCGCGTCGTTGGTGTGGAGCGTCGACAGCACGAGGTGACCGGTGAGCGCGGCCTTGACCGCGATCTCGGCGGTCTCGAAGTCGCGGATCTCGCCGACCATGACGATGTTCGGGTCTTGCCGCAGGAACGCGCGCAACGCCGCGGAGAAGTTGAGGCCGATGTCCTCGTGCATCTGGACCTGGTTGATGCCGTGGAGGTTGTACTCGACGGGATCCTCGGCCGTGCTGATGTTGCGATCGATGGTGTTGAGCTCGGACAGCGCCGAGTACAGCGTCGTGGTCTTGCCCGAGCCCGTGGGGCCGGTGACGAGCACCATGCCGTACGGCTTCTTGATCGCGAGCTTGAAGTCCTCGAGCGGCTTGATGTCGAAGCCGAGCTTCGTCATGTCGAGCTGCAACGACGTCTTGTCGAGGAGACGCATGACGATCTTCTCGCCGTACAAGGTCGGTAGCACCGAGACGCGGAAGTCCATCTCGCGGTTGCCGCCGATCTTGAGCTTGATGCGGCCGTCCTGCGGCAGCCGGCGCTCGGCAATATCGAGCGACGCCATGATCTTGAGGCGTGACGTGATCGCGTTGCGGAGCTTCAACGGCGGCCGCATCTCCTCTTGCAAGATGCCGTCGATCCGGAACCGGACCCGGAAGCTCTTCTCGTACGGCTCGACGTGGATATCCGAAGCCTTCTTCTTGATCGCCGAGAGCAGAATCGCGTTGCACAGCTTCACGACCGGCGCTTCGCCGGCCTGGTTCTCGAGATCGACGACGTTGACGGCATCGTCGCCGCCGCTGGTGTAGTCGACGTTGTCGACATCGAGCTCGCCGACCATCTGGTCGAGGTCGGGGCCCTTGTCGTAGTAGCGCGACAACGCCGCCTCGACGCCCGCCTCGGACGCGACCACCGGCTCGATGTTGTACTGGGTGAGGAACTTGAGCTCGTCGATCGCGTAGATGTTCGACGGGTCGGCCATCGCGACGATCAGCGTCGGGCCGTTGCGACGAACGGGGATGACCTGATGCTTCTCGCAGATCTCGCGCGGGACGAGCTTCAACACCGAGACGTCGATCTCGATCTCGCCGAGGTTGATCGACGGGAGGCTGTACTGCTTCGCGACGAACTGGGTCAGGGCCTGGTCGTTGACGTAACCCAGACGTGCGAGCGTCGCGCCCAACCGTTTGCCGGTGCGCTTGGCCTCGTCTTGCGCCTGTTGAAGCTGCTGGAGCGAGAGCATTTTCTCTCGCAACAGGAGCTCACCGATGCGGCTCATTGGTTACCAGTCTCTCCTAAAAAGACGCGAAGTTCTCACAAGGTACCCCCCAAATCGGACATCCGTCAAACAACCGAATGTTTCGGCCACTCCACCGTCAAATCGAGTGGGCGTCGGATCCGAAAAACTTGCCCGGCGATCCGGATCACGCGCAGTTAATCGTGGGCCGTCATTTTGCACTTGGAGGTATTCGCGATGAGCTACGCCGAAGCCAAAGAGATCGCACTGCTCCGCTTGGAGCTCCGAGCGTGCTGGGAGCGCTCGGACCACGTCGCCGCCACGCGTGCGCTCGCGCAGCTCACCCAGCGCGTGGGAAACGATAACGAGCTCGCAGCCGAGGTCCGGCGGTGGACCTTCAAGCTCGCGGCTTGATCACATCAGCGTCAGCGTCAGCTTGTAGTTGCCGTTCGTCGTCATCGAGCCGGCCGTAGGTGACACGAGTACCTGGACGTACTGCATCCCACTCTGCGTTCCGACGAGCGCAGCCTTGGCCTTGCCCGAGCCGTTGGGCTGTCCTGGTGCGGTCGTGACGCCGGACGAGGAGATCAAGTTGACGGTGAGCGCCGCCTGGCTCGGATCGAAGTCGATGTCGGCCTCGAGCGTCTGACCTTGTGCGGCCGCGAGCTCGTACGTGTCCTTGTCACCGGCGGGACAGATCGAGAGCCCCGCCAGCTTGAGCCCGCCCGCCGGCAGCGAGTTGATCATGTAGGCGTGCGCGACGTCGTTGTTCGGCTCGAGGTTCGAGTCATCGGCGCATTGACCGTTGTCGCCGCCATCCGGGGCGGTGCCGCCGGCACGCGCGCACACCATCTGGCCCGCGCCGCCGAGCGGGACGCAGTCGTAGCCATCGGGGCACTTGGGATCCGACATGCCGCAGGCGAACGGGACCTGGCCGAGATCCGGCGAGTACGAGCTGCACGCGGTGCCAAGGACGAAGCAGAGCGAGGCAAGGATCTTCATGATGAGCCCTAGAACCGGACCGCGGCGGCCGCGCCCGAGAAGTGATCGCCGAAGCTCGGTGCAACGATCCACGTCATCTCCGGTGATGCCGATGTGGCCTTCGCCGAGGTCGAGTCGCCGTGCTTCTTGTGCGAGAGCTCGCGATACCAGAAGTACCCGGCGGCGACCGCGCCGATCACGCCGAACGTGATCGCGACGTTCGAGATCGTCTGGTCGCGCTGGCCCGCGCTCTGCAGATCTGCGTCGTACGAATCGAACGGGCAGGGCAGCGCGGTACAGGTGCCATGCACCATCTTGGTATCGTCGGAGAGCGCGCTCGCCTGGTTCCCCGCCATCACCGCGAACGCGACGCCGACGCCGACCAGCGCGACGGCACCGATCGTGGTGCCCCACTTCGCCTTCTCGAACTTGTTCGAGCCGACGTCGGTGAAGCCCTCCCCGGACGGACCGACGGGCGCGGGCGTCTCGACCGGCTCGTCGGTGTGCTTGTGCTTGTTGAGCGGGTCCTCGTCGTCGTGGTGGGTCGCCTCGGTGCTCCCCGCGGTCTTCCCTTCGGTGTCGTCGGTGAAGTCCGGGAAGTAGTGCTGGTGCGCGCTGGCGTCGAGGTTGATCAGGTTCGGGCTCGTCGATTTGCCCGAACGGGTGACCACCGTACCCGCCTGATCCTTGACCTCGACGTAGTACTGGATCGACGAGCCCGTGACCTTCGAGGCGGGGACGCGCGCGATCAGCTGGTGGTAGTGCCACGACATCGGCTTGGCGACGAACACCGCGTCGCCGGCGCCACGGTAGTAGAGCGTCACCGTCCAGCCCGAGTCCTCGGGCACGAACGCCGAGATGTCGAGCGCCTTGCCGGGAGGTGCGTCCTCGACGACCTGGTGCTGGAACTCGGTGGGCTGGTACGTACCCGCCGGCTTGATCTTGGCCTCGGGCTTGGTCGTCACCGCCGGTTTGGTCGTGTCGGCCTGGGTGTCGGCGGGCTTGCCGTTGAGATCGGCCTCGAGCTTTTCGGTCTCCAGCTGCTTGACGCGATCGGTCGCGGCCTTGCGCTGTGCGGCATCGGGCGGCGCATCGGACAGGAACTTGCGGTAGTAGAACAAGGCGTTGTCGGACTGCTTGTTCTCGTCGAGCGTGAGCCCGATGTTGTAGAGCAGCACCGCGTTACGCGAGAGCCGATACGACTCCTTGAACTTCTCGATCGCCTCGGACAGCTTGCCCTGGTCGTGAAGCTGCTTGCCCTCGCCGTACGCTTTCTTGGCGGCGTCGAGCTGCTCCGCGGTCGGAGCGTCATCCGCCCAGACCTGTGCGGCCATGGGGGCGACGAGTGCGGCGAGGGCGAGGGTGATCGTCGGGAGGAGGTTGCGGGTCATAAAGCTCCGAAAATGCCGAGACCGAACTCCGTTCGGAACGCTGGTCTTTATCGCAGCGGGACGAGCGTTGCAACGGCATTGCGACGTGGTCCAGCCTGGGTTTCTCGACGGGGAGCCGGCGGCGGACAGATCGCGCACGTGTCGTGTCGACATGCGCGGTGCCCCGCCGGGCGTTCGGTCTCGATTCAGAACGGGTCGACGATGCTGCCGGCCGGCTTCTTGTCGGCCGGCTTCTTCGAGGTCTTCTTGCCGCCACTACTGTCGCCGAACGGATCGGCGAGGCCGCTGCTCGCGGGGGCGGCTGGTTTGTGCTGCGCCGGCGCGGCGCTGTGGTGGGAGGCCGCGTGCTTGGTCGCGGGCACAACCTTCGCCGGCTCGGCGGTCGCCGGCTCGGCGGTCGCCGGCTCGGGCTTCGCGGGCTCGACCGCCACCGCGGCGGGCTTGACGTCTGCGGGCTGCGCGGGCTGCGCGGCGACTGCCGGCTTATCGTCCTCGATCGGGGTGACGATTGGCTGGGCCGGCGCGGGCGCGGGTGCGACCGCGGCCGCGGCCACTGGAGGCGTCGCATCGTGGTTCTGGATCAGCTTCGACACGCCGAACATGATCGCGAGGCCACCGATGAAGGCGCCGGCGACCGCGAGCCAGTTCGTGCCCTTGCGCGCGTCGTGCAACGGCACCACCAGGCCGCTCTCGATCGCGGCGAGGTCGGCCTGCGAGACCGTGAGGCCAGCGGCCGCGGCCTTCGCGGCGGCGATCGCCTTGACGGCCTTGGCCTCGGCGATCCGGACCCGCTCGTCGGCATCCCCAGCCTGGAAGAACTGCGCGCTCGGCGTGGCCGGGACCGCGGCCTTGGCGGTGGCGAGCTCGTGCGCGAGCTGGTTCGCGCGCGCGTCGGCTTGCGAGATCCGGTCATCGGCGCGGGTCAGGCGCATCTTCAGGTCGGCGATGACGCCATCCTGGCTGCCGCTGCCGGCGACCGCGGCGCGAGCCTCGGCCTCGGCGAGCCGGCCCTGGAGGCCATCGAGCTGGCGGCGCAACGACTGCTCGCGGGCCTCACCCTCGTGGAGCTGTTGCTCGGCGGCACGCATGCGGAGCAGGTCGTTCTCGCGCCGGCTGTCGTCCTCTTGCTTGGCCGCGACCTCCGCGGAGGCCCATGAACCGGCGTCCGTGAGCGTCTGGTTCGCGCGCGAGATGAACTCGTCGAGCGAGCTCTCGACCGAAGGTAACGAGCTCGCGGCGATCAACAACGACGACGGTCGCTTGCGACGCGCCTTGCCACTGGCGCCGACGCCGGGCGGCACCCCGGTCAGGGTCTGCGCCGGCGAAACGTTTGCGTCACCCTTGTTCGTCTCGACTGCCATCATAGCTCTCCGAGGAAGTCCCCACCCGGGGCCGGAATTGTACCACTATGCCCGATACGGCAGTGGAACCGTCATGGCTTCACGGCGTTCGGCGCGAGGGGCGGTCTCGATGATCTCGACGACATCGATCTCGTCGTGAAACGCCCGAGCCTCGCGTTCGACCACATCTTTGGCGAGGAAGCCGTGCTCGACGATCGTCACGCCGATCCGCGTGCGCTTGCCGACCGACGCCAGGCTCCAGTGCTCGGCGAGCGCCGCGAGCCACTGCTCGTCCGAGATCAAGTGGCGATGGAGCAGGAACTCGCCGAACCGGACCGGTTCGAGCGTGGCGACGGGAACTGAGCGAGGATTCATAAGCGGATTCAGCGCGGGCACCTTACATAGGGGTAGGAGAGCTGTCTACCGAAACGTTTTTGCCCTATAAACCGCCGCCTATGGCGCCGATCCAACACAGAGGCCGCCGCGCGCCCGTCGGAGCGCAGGTCCGGAAGAACACGGTCCGGCTCCCCGCCGACATCGCCCATCGCGTGCGCGCGGGTCACCCCTGGGTGTACCGCGAGGTGCTCGGGCCAAGGCCGCTCGCGCCGGAGCCGGGCACCTCGATCGACCTCCTCGATCCCGATGGCGAGTTCGTCGGTCGCGGACTCTACGATGCCGATTCGATCATCGCGTTACGCGTGTTCGCCCGCAATCCGGAGGTCCAGATCGATGGCGCCCTCGTGCGCGATCGCGTGCGCGCGGCGATCGCGCTGCGCGGCAAGCTCGTGGCGAGCACGCTCGGATGCGTGCGGTTGATCAACGCCGAGGCCGATGGCCTGCCGGGGATCGTCGTCGAGCGCTACGGCGACTACCTCGTGGTCCAGCTCTATACCGGCGCGGTCGCGAACCTGCGCGACGCGCTGTGCGATGCGCTCGTCGCCGAGCTCGCGCCCAAGGCGATCTACGAGCAACGCCGCTATCGCTCGCTCGGCGGTGAGGCGCCGCGCCAGGCCGGCGCCGACCTCGTGCGCGGCGATCCGGCACCGGTCGAGCTCACCGTCGACGAAGATGATCTGAAGTTTGTCGTCGACGTCACCGCGCCGCTGTCGACCGGCCTGTTCGCGGATCTGCGCGAAGGTCGCCGCGCGGTCCGCCACTGGGCGAACGGCCGGCGCGTGTTGAATCTGTTCTCGTACACCGGCGCGATCTCGGTGTACGCGAAGGCCGGCGGCGCGACCGAGGTGTGCGCGATCGACGTCGCCGCCAAGGCGCACGCACGCGCGCGCAAGAACTTCGCCGCGTCGGGCTTCGATCCCGAGCAGCCGGAGCACATCGCCGGCGACGTGTTCAAGGTGCTCGCACGGTTCGCCGAGCGCGGGCGCAAGTTCGATCTCGTCGTGATCGATCCGCCGGCGTTCGCGAGCGCGGCGGCGCGCGGTGGCAAGGCGTGGAGCGCGATGCGCGACTATGCGGAGTTGATCACCGCGGCGCTCGATGTCACCGCTCCGGGCGGGCTGATCGCGGCGGCCTCGTCGACCCACAAGATGTCCGCGCAGGAGTTCGAGCAGTCGCTCGCCGAGGGCGCGCTCGCGGCCGGCACGCGGTTGCAGATCGTCGATCGACGGCCATTGCCGCCGGACTTTCCGACGCTGCCCGGCTTTCCCGAGGGCAGCTACCTCAAGTTCGCGGTCGCCGTGCGAGGCTGACCGCGCCGGCGGGCCGAGTGCACGGAGGCACCGGTGCGCGGGGTTGCGTCAAGACGGGCGCTTGCGCAGCTGCGTGATCGCGACGTCGGGCGTCGCGATCTTCGGTGGGCGATCGGGCATCGGCTCGAGCGTCGCGATCTGATACGCGGCGGCGTCGAGGACGCGCGCGTCGAGCCGGCCGTGGACGCCGGCGACCAGCGTCGCGCACGCCTCGGCGAGCGCCGGCAACGCGATGCCGGGATCGACGAGATCGTCGTCGACATATTCGACGATTCGCGCGATCACGAGCGCGAGCGGCGTGGCGACCGCGCGCAGCGCCGCGAGCAGCGCTGCGACCGTCGCGGCGTCGCGCATGGGTGCTTGTTGGACCAGCCGCGTGATCGCCGGCTCGATGTCATCGACGCTCACGAGGACTCGTCGTCGTCGGGTTGGATCGCGACGGCGACGGCGGCGTCGCGCGCGAGCGCCTCCGCGCTGCGCTGCTTGAGGAACTCGAGGAACGCGATCGCGGTCGGCAGCTCGATCGCCGCGATCGTCTCGATCAGATCGCGCGCGTGGCGGCGCAGCGCCTCGCCCGGCGCCTCGGTGCCGTGGAGGACGGGGCCGATCGCCGGCAGCTCGCTCGGCGCCTCGACCTGGCCCCACGGCGGATCGTTCGAGGCCGAGATCTCGTGCTGCTCGAGCCAGGTCTGGATGTGCCAGTGCAACAGCTCCGCCCGGTACGAGAACCAGCGCTCGCGCTCGGCGGGGTAGGCGATCAACACGTCCTTGAACCGGCGGAACGCGCCCTTGCCGTCGATCGAGATGACCAGGCGCTCGCGCAACGGCTCGTCGGTGACCGAGCCCACGAACTTCTCCATCCACCGATACTGTTCGCGCGAGCTCGCGGGGTCGACGCGCAGGTAATTGCGGATGTTCTCGGACACCTGCTGGCGGTTGAGCGCCGCCTCCGGGTCTCCGGTGGTGATCGTGGTGACGCGACCGGTCTGGAGATCGAGGTAACTATCGGTCTCGGGCGAATTGCGCTCGACCGCGATCTCGAGCGCGTCCCAATCGAGGTCGAGACGGATCGGGCCGCGCGTGGCAGCGGTCACGGGAGGACGAACGGGCATAAGTTAAGGGCGGCCGCCCACTTGCCGGTGGGACACGCAGCGCCACGGAGAAGCGTACTGGCTCGGTACGGCTCTGGCAAGCGCGCTGCCCTTGACACGGCGCGCCTGTAGCGTAAGGTCCGCCGCCCATGGCCCGCGTCACCGTCGAAGACTGTTTGGATCAAATCCCCAACCGCTTCGCACTGGTCGTCTTGGCCGCCGAGCGCGCCCGCCAGCTGGCCCGCGGCGCGACGGCCGGCGTCGATTGCGACAACAAGCCCGCGGTCACCGCGCTGCGCGAGATCGCCGCCGGGATGGTCACGTTTCGAGAGGACGTCCGCAGCGTCGTCGTCGAGTTCATCGTCGAGCGCCGCAAAGCCGGATTCATGTGAAATCGTTCGCCGATTGTTCAATCGGCGGCTGAAAACTGGCCCAGGTGGCCGGCTGCGCCGACCTTGGGTCGGTGGATGCGAAGAACCTCCGCCGCGAGCTCGGTCGTGGCGAGCTCGTACGGTTGCTGTATCGGCTCGGCCGCCAGCAAGCGAGCGGCGTGTTGACGATCCGAGCGTTGCCCTCCGGCGCGATGCCGCCCCCACCGCCGGGCAGTCGCGAGCGCACGTCGGTGGGCCCCCATCCCTCCAGCCCTTTCGGGCCGCCACGCGAGGCGGGGCCGCACGTGCGCGGCGAGGTGTTCGTGCTGCGCCGCGGTGCGGTGGTGATCGGCGACGGCGAGCTCGCGAAGCGTACGTTCTCCGCGCGGCTCGGTCGGCTCGTCGCGCTCGAACGCTGCCGGGCCACGTTCGAAGGAGGCATCGCCGCGTATCCACCGGGCGCGGCGCATCAGGTCGCGCTCGCGAGCTGGGCGCGTACGCACCTCGAGGCGCAGCTCGATAACTCGCTGGCGGAACGTCTGGTGCGTGACCTCGCGGGGATCCGGCTCTCGGTGCGCGAGGACCTCGCACCCGAGGCCCAGAGTTGCGACGAAGCAGATCGCCGCATCCTCGCGGCGATGGCGCAGCCGCGCCGGCTCGATCAGATCTGGCCGCTCGCGCGCACGCCGCGGTTCCGGATGCTCGCGTTCCTGTGGTTCTTGCGCGCGATCGACGCGCTCGTGGTCGAGGGCGTGGTCGCCGAGCGCAGCGGCCCCAACGCGGTGCCGCGCGCGATCGATCCGCAGCGCTCGGCGGCGGCGCGCACGCTCGGTCTGGCCGATCACGCCGACGTCGAGCAGATCAAGCGCGCGTATCGCCGGCTCGCACGCTCGCTGCATCCCGATCTCCAGCCCGAGGTCGAAGGCGATCGCCGGCGCACGCTCGAGGCGAGGTTCGCCGAGGTCACCGCCGCATACGAAGCCCTGATCTGATCGCGGTCGGATCGGTCACGGCGGCGCGAAGATCCAACCATCGTCGGCGAACACGCCCTCGGGCACCTCCCAGCCGTCGTGGGCCCAGCGATACGCGGTGTACCCGGCGATGACGGCGTCGAAGCAGTGATCGTTGCCGAGCACGTCTTCACGTGCCATCCGGCTCTGGGGTGCGAACGTCAGATCGCGCAGCTGCTCGAGGATCTCGGCGCGGGTTCGCCACGGATCCGCGTCGTGCTTGTAGCCGCGCGCGGCGCGCGTGCCGCACAGCGCGGCGATCGTCGCGGCGGGCGAGACCTCGATCAAGTTGCGATGCAGCTCGTAGCCCGCGCCACGCAGCCGCTTCTTGAGCTGGCCGGCGCGCGCGGTGATCATCGAGGTCGCGCTGCCGAGCTGCGAGATCGGCAACAGGCCGCGCTGATACGTCATCACGACATCGGTCGCCCGGTGCGCGTAGGGGGCCAACCGAGCCTGCGCGGCGTGCCGCAGGCGAGGCCGCCCGCGGGCCCCGACCGACTCCGCGACGACTTCTTGAACCAGCGCTCGCCCGTTCGTCCGCAGCCAGACGACGGCGGGATCGGCACAGGCCTCCATGCCGGGGCAGGTTGGACGTTCGCAGCGCCCGCACGCGGTCGAGGTCAACGGCGCATCGATCGCGATCACCTGATCGGGGTTCAGCGCGAGCCGCTCGATCAACGTGTCGTCCGTCCACGGCGATTTCCCCGTCGACGATCGGGTCGCGACCTCGACGACCTCTGCGCCGTTGGGCCCACTCCGGAGCTCTGCAAGGGCGGTGGTCTTGCCACGACCTCCCCCGAGATCGATTCCAACGAAGCGTGAAGCGGAGCGTTGCACCCGGCTACCACCCCTTTTGTAGCACGATCGCCAGTTGCGAAATGTTGTTTCTAGGCTGGCATTTGGACGAAAGTCTTGCGATATCAACGCCCGCCTGTAAGGGCGGATGGCCTACCGCGTTGTTGTCCCGGGTCTAGCTTTGCTCGCTTCGTTCGTCATGGATCGTCTCGCTAACTTTCGTAGCTTTATCGCGCGTTCGCCGGCGGATCCGTTTCCGCGCTACGGCCTCGCGATGGAGCACAAGATGCGGGGCGAGCTCACCGAGGCAGCGGATCAGTTTCGCGAGCTGATCGCGACGTTCCCTGCCTATGTCCCCACGTACCTGATGGCCGGCGGCACGCAGGTCGCGCTGGGTCAAAAGGACGAGGCCGCGGCGATCTATCGCCAAGGCATTGAAGTTGCCACCAAAGCCGGCGATCAGCATGCTCGCCGCGAGCTCGAGAGCGCGCTCGGCGAGCTCGGCGAGCTCGCTCCGGCGTGAGATCCAATATGAAGCAGCTGCTCATCATTTCGGTCGTCTCGGTGCTCGCCGCGTGTGGCGGCAAGAAGCAAGGCTCGACGACGCCGACCCAGAAGACCGGCACCACCGACACCAGCAAAGGCTCCATGGGCGGCACCACCTACGGTGGCGGCTCCGCGGCGCCGAGTGCTCCGGCGTCGGGTGGCGACCCCTGCGCGATGTAGATCGCGTTCCAACCGTTTGCTGTTGGCAAGCGCCAGCGGCGAGACAAACCAGAGAGAGGACCAGAGTTATGAAGAAGATCGCGATTGTTCTGTTCGTTGTTTCTACGGCGCTTGCGGCTTGTGGCAAGAAGAAGGATGCCGCCACGACCCCCCCGACCACCACGGGTGCGGGCTCGGCGATGGGCTCGGATATGGGCTCGGCCGCGCCGATGGGCTCGGACATGGGTTCGGGTTCGGCCGCGATGTGAGCCGAATCGTCAGCACGTCCCGATCTGGGGCTGCTGATGAGCGAGATGCGCCGGTCGTTTGACCGGCGCGTTTCGTTTTCGGGCCCGATGCAGTAAAAGACCCAGTAAAAGACGCTGTAATTCGAGCATCCCGGGCCGGGATGGAGAAATGGTAGACTCGGGGGTCTCAAAAGCCCCTTCCCTTTAAAGGAGTGTCGGTTCGAGTCCGACTCCCGGCACCACTAGCGAGCGAGCGCGCGGCTGACCTCGTCACGGATCGCGTTCGCGACCGCTTGGCTGCCCGCGCTGCCACCGAGATCGCCGGTGAGCGGTGCACCCTGCGCGACGATCGCCGCGACCGCGCCCTCGATCGCGCGGTGGCCGCGCGCGAGCCGGTCGTCGCCGAACCTCGTCGCGAGCCAGCCCAGCGCCTCGCCGGTCGCGAGCAGCATCGCCATCGGGTTTGCCTGGTCCTTGCCGGCGAGCGGCGGCGCCGAGCCGTGGATCGGCTCGAACATCGCGTGGTCGTCGCCGACGTTGCAGCCGACCGCCATGCCCATCCCGCCCTGCAACACCGAGCCGAGGTCGGTCACGATGTCGCCGAACATGTTGGTCGTGACGCACACGTCGTAGCGCTCCGGCTGGGTCAGCAGGAACATCGAGAACGCGTCGACGATCGCGAGCTCGGGCTCGATCTCCGGATAGCGCTGCGCGACCTCCTTGAACACCTCGACGAACAACCGGCAGCCCTGCAGCACGTTGTGCTTCGCGATGCAGGTCACACGCTTGATGCCGTCTCCCGGCGCACCCTTGCCGCGCTGGCGCGACAGCTCGAACGCCTTCACGATCACGCGCTCCGACGCGCGCCGCGTGATCACGCGCGTGTCGGTCGCCCGGTCCGCGGCCTTGTCGCCGATCCCCGAGTACAGCCCTTCGGTGTTCTCGCGGATGATCACCATGTCGACCTTGTCGGGCGACCACACCGCTTTGAACGTGCCCGAGATGCCGTGCTTGGTCCCGGGCAGACAGCGCACCGGCCGGACGTTCGCGTAGAGGTCGAGGTGCAGCCGGTTGCCGATCACCGGCGACCAGCCGGCCATCTTGCCGTCCTGCATCATCACGGGCGCACCGTCGGGGCCCGACCAGCCGACCGCGCCGAGCAGGATCGCATCCGCCGCTTGGCACTTCGCCTCCGCGCCCTCGGGCCAATCGCGCTCGCGACCGTGATCGAGGTAGTACTTGCCGCCGCACGGAATCTCGTCGACCGCGAACGTGACGCCCAACGCCGGCGCGATCGCCTCGAGCAACGCGCGGGCTGCTGCGACGACCTCGATCCCGATCCCATCCCCCGGTAGCGCGACTAGCTCGTACGTGGTCTTCGGGGCGTGCTGCGACATCGCCCGGAAGGTAACACCACCCGGGAAACCGGAATGCGAACCGGCGCGGTGTCGCCATGCGCGGCGACGCGGCTCGCATCGAACCTCCGTGGGTGCCGTTCGCGCGCGTTCGGGCGGCAAGGTCTCGAGCGGCGATCGCGAGCTCCTGGCGTTAGCGCGTAGCCGGTCGGGCGCGGATCGCCTGGCGGCTGCCGCGCGCGATCCGGGTCTGGCCGCTCGCGAGCTGCGACAGCAGGCCGGTCGTGCGCGCGATCGCGACCGGATCCTTGGCGTCTCGTGCGTGCTGGAACGCGAAGCGCGCGATCCGGTTCGCGTGGTCGCGCTTGCCGAGGCTCTGGTAGAGCGCAGCGAGCACCGTCTCGAGGCGCCACGCCGCCGGCACCATCGTGAGGGTAGGTTCGCGCGGCGCGAGGCGGGCGAGCGCGTCCTCGAGCGTCGCGATCGCGGAGGTCACATCACGCGCGGCGACGAGCTCCGACGCGGAGGCCAGGCCTTGCTGGATGATCGTCTCGGGGGCATCGGTCGCGATCGGCCGCCGCAGCGTCGGTGCGACGTGTTGCGCGCTCGGTGGGCGCGCCCACTCGCGGGTCGGTCGGTCTTCCGCGGCGGGGATCCACGCGGCGAGCGCGTCGGCGAGCGCGTCGGCGAGGTCGCGAACGGTCGTGAATCGATCGATGGCGTTGGTGGCGAGCGCGCGGGCGACGACCGCGTCGAGCGCCGCGGTGATCGCGCGCTCGGGCGCGCGCCTGGACGGCAGCTCGACGGGCTCGTGCATCCGGCGCGACATCATCACGACGGCGGGCAGCGAGCGCGGCAGCGGCGAGGAGCCGGCGAGCAGCTCGTAGAGCACGACGCCGGCGGCGTAGATATCGCTCGCCGCGGTCGGCGTGCCGCCGGCCAGGAGCTCCGGCGCCATGTACGCCGGCGTACCGCCGAAGATCTCGTCGTCGCCGAGCGGGTCGTGCGCGACCCGGGCGAGCCCGAAGTCGATGATCGTGACGCGATCGAGCTCGTCGATCAGGATGTTGCTGCTCTTGAGATCGGCGTGGATCACGCCGGCGGCGTGGATCGCGATCAGGCCATCGAACAGCTGCGACGTGATGCCCGTGATCCGCTCGCGCGACATCGGCGACGCCACCGCGAGCACCGCGTCGAGCGGCGTGCCGAACGCGCGCGACATCACCATGAACGGCTGGCCGTTCGCGACGCCGCCATCGAGCACGCGCACCACGTTCGGGTGGTCGATCCGGCGCAGCAGGTCCGCCTCGAGCGTGAGCCGCTCGCACAGCACCGGGTCGAGCGACAGGGTCTTGCGGACCTTCTTGATCGCGACGAACCGACCCGATCGGTCGCGTGCGATATGCACTTCGCCCATCCCACCGCGACCAAGTAGCCGTCCGACCTCGTAGTTGTCCACGATCCCTCTACGAGCATCGTTCATGCCGGATCTGAGATCGCCGAAGGTCCGGAGATCAGCCAGGATCGATCCGTACGGTCTAACCCTCGGGTATCCCGCTACCCGGTGGACGGCAGGAAAGTGCGTCGAGACTCGATCATGTAATAAATCGTGCGACCGCGAGATGGCCACCGGCTCCACGCGTCATGAATATCGTCACTTCCGCATCCTCATCAAGGCCGCCGTGGTTCTTGACGCTCTTCCTCGTCGTCGGCTGCGCCGGGCTTCGACCTTCGCGGATCGACGTCGCGACGTATCGTGCCCAGGATGATTTTCACTGTCAGCAGGTCGCTGTGGAACCACAGGAGACGCTCGGCGCCCAGACCAAATTTTCGGCGAATGGCTGCTCGAAGACCGGAGTTTATGTCGTGTCCTGCAAGGCAGGCGCGACCTGTCAGGCCTACTCCGAGGCGGAGTGGACCAAGACGGAGGCTCGCGACTCAGCTTCGAGCATGACCTACAGCGTCATGAACGAGTGCCGAGATCCGGTCCATCTGGACGATACGGGCAACCAACGCAAGTTCAGCCTCGCACCCGGTGGCAACGAGCTCATCGTCGGGAAGGTCGGAGACGAGCTCGAGCTCACCGACGATGCGGGGACCGTGTTGAGCAAGCTCACGATCTCGGAAGCCAACCGAAGCCTTCGCGTCACCAGCGCTTGTGTCACGCTCGCCCAGTGATCTGCTGGAAGGAGCGGACTACGATCTCGGATTGGTGATCACCCTCGCGGATGGCGCGGTGCGATCGATGACCTCGAGCAACTCGATGAACTCGACCTGTCGTTTGCGTTTGCGGAGGACTCCGATGACGCGACCCGAACGCGTATCGAAGGCAGCGAAGAGGTTGAGTGCGCCCTTGCGGATGTACTCGTGCTCGACGACGACCGGCTGGTTTCCGGGCCTCGCAGGACGATTGCGAGACGTTCGGGTTCGCGGCTGGAGTGACGTTGTTTCGTCGACGACTCCGTCTCTGATCAACGTTCGCGCCAGCTCGCTGCAGGTCCACGTCGAGAGCGACCGCGCCTCGTCTTCAGGCAGCTTGACGAGGTGTGTCGCCACGATCGGGGGAAAAACGCGGGGGCCGCCCGCTTCGTGGTGCATCGTTGAGACCGAGCAGTCCGCGGTCGATGAACCGCTCCGCCCACTTTCGGACGATCCTGCGTCGTAGTCCGACGCGTCTGCTTACCTCTGCTTGCGACACTCCCTCAGCGAGCATCAGGATCGCCCGCGCACGGATCACGTCACGATGCGAGTAGGTCATCGCGCGTGCGATCTCCTCGAGGCGTAGACCTGGTGGTGCTGATGATCGACGGATCTTCATCGAAGATCACGTGCTGCTTGTCGCGCTCGGCATCGCACCGCGCTGCTCGCCGATCTGCGCGACCGTGGCATGCACACCGACCGCGGCGTGCTCGCCGTGATCGACGGCTCGAAAGCCCTGCCGAAGGCGATCCGCGATGTGTTCGGTGGTCGTGCGCTGATCCAGCGCTGCCGGCGCACAAGGCACGCAACGTCCTCGACCAGCTCCCCGAGGACACGCGCCCGCCGGTGCGTCAGGCGTTGCGCGACGCGTATGGCTCCGGGGACGCAGTCCGCGCCAAGAGATTGTTCGCTAACCTCGTGCGCCGGCTCCGCGACGCGCACCCCGGTGCCGCGGCTTCGCTCGAAGAGGGCCTCGACGAGACGCTCACGGTGAAACGCCTCGGCCTCCCCTCGAAGCTTGAGCGCCAGCTCTCGACGACGAACGCGATCGAGAACTTGATGGGAGCCGTCCGCCGACTCACGCGCCGCGTGAAGCGTTGGCGTGGCGGCCGGATGATCCTGCGCTGGACAGTGACTGCGGTCGCCGATGCCGCAGGTCGCTTCCGCCGCATCACCGGAGCACGCGACGGAATGACAGCGCTCGTGCGCGCACTCAAGGATCACGAGAACGCGACGTCCGCTGTTGCATCGCGCAAGCAGGCCGCGTAGGTGTGCCTTGTCCAGTCAGCGGCGCCTGCGATGTCGAAGTCGATCCCGCGAAGTTTCGTTGCCGGATGGTACACATCGCCTATGAGCGAGTTCAGCGACAGCTGTCACCTCCGTACGAAGCTCCGCGACGATGCCGTTCAGCTGCTCATCGCGTCCAAGGTGCCTGGGTACGTGTTCGACGAGGCCGCCGGCTGGGTATCGTTCGTGTTTCCGGTAGGCTCGCAGCTAGGGCTCGTCGACAACCTCGCGTGTGTCGTCGCAGCGAACGCCAGTCTTCTCGTCCGTTACGAATACGCAGAGGATCACGGCTGCGCGGTCACGGTCTACGACCGAACCGAACGGGTCGCTGACCTCGAAGTCAGCTTCGAATCGTCGAAGCCCGGGCGATTTGATCGCGACGCGTTCATCGACCGCGGTCTGGTAACTGCGAAAGCCGGTGCCGAGATCGAGCGATGGGTCAGAGACGTCCGGCGCGATCTTGGCTCACTGGTAGTCGCAGCGAGCCTCGGGCTTCCTCGCCATGAGTGGTTCGCGTACAAATACGTTGACCGCCGACATCGGGACGCGGATCGACTCGACTGCATCGCGGTCCGTGGTGATGGCACCATGAGCGGTGACGACGATGCAACTCCGGTCGCGCCTCCGCCGGTCGACGGCGGCCCACTCTTCGAGTTCGCTATGGCGTTCGTGGGAAATTCAACAGAGCGCGAGACATCACCTCCTCGAGCACGATTCGCTGCTCACGATCGAGGACAACCTTCAGCCGCGCTTTCTTCTCGGGCTTTGACTGCGTCGAGGGCCCGAGCTTCATACCTCGATCGGATCACGCCCCGCTGACGACGAAACCTCGAGCCAGCTAACCCTCCGAAATCGATCAAGAAAGCGCGCGCGCCCTTACTGATCACCAACTTGCGATGAGCTGTACTTAGCGTTCGATCCCTGGAGATCACGATCGCGGCGCCTTAGCAGCGGATCGGTAGCGCTGGGATTGCGGTGGCCAGCGGTCGCCGAGGTGTGCAAGCGGCGTACGCAAAACACGCCGCGATCAATTTCTCCCGATGGTTTGCACGAGTGCTTGCGCGCGATCAACTTCTCCCGACGGGTCACGGCGAGTGCGTATGCGATGTGGCCGTTGTGATGACCTGAAGTGAGAAATCGAAAATATCGACGTTTTTCATCGACAATACGAGCTGATGAGTTATCCTCGATTCATGGGCCGGCCGCGCAAACGCGACGTGCAACTCGCGCTGACCAGGCTCGAGCGCAAGCGCGACAAGAACGGGCAGTGGCGCGGCGGTGCGCGAGAGGGCGCGGGGCGGCCGAGCTTCAAGAAGCTAGGGCTGCGGCGTCGCGCGAGCGAGCGGCACCTCGCGCGGCCGGAGCTCTCCGCACAGCACCCCGTGCACGTGGTTTTGCGTGCGTGCGACGAGATCGGCTCGCTGCGGTCGCACGCGGTGTTCGGCGCGATTCGCGAGGCGACCATCCAGGTCTACAAGCACGAGGAGACGTTCCGGATCGTCCACTTCAGCATCCAGAAGTCGCACATCCACCTG
>JBDTEH010000035.1:0-28243 GCA_039922635.1 Kofleriaceae bacterium
CCGGCCAGCCCGTGCGCCTCGATCCACGCGAGCGCGAGCTTGCCGAGCGGCGCCGCGAGCCCCCACGATCGAGCCCGGTCGGCGCGCCGCAGGATCGTCGCGGCCGCCTCGTTGTGGACGTCGAGCGCGATGCCCTGCGCGGCCCACGCCGCGCGATGCGCCGGGCTCGCGGTCTTCGCGATATCGAGGTGGAGGATCGCCGCGCGCAGCGGAGGCCCGAGCCCGGCGCCGAGTACGCGCCGGGTCTGCTCGGCGAGCTCCGCGAACGCGGGCGCCGAGAGCGCGCCATCGCGCTGGAACCGCGCGCGGTCGCGGGCCTCGAGCCCGGCGAGCTTGGCACCGAGCAGCCGGGTCGCGACGTGATCGAGCAGGGGGCGATTCGAGCCGGCCTCGTGCTCGATCTGCGGTGGGGCAGGGTGTGCGAGCGCGACGACCTCGGGGAACGCTGCCGCGACCTGCTCGGCGCCGGGCTGGCCCTCCGAGCGCAGCAGCTCGAGCGCCGCGGCCGCGAACCCGGTGTCGCCGAGCACGCACGCGACGATCGCGCGCGGCGATAGCCAGCTCGCGACCGCGGCGGCGCCGGCGTGCGCGACGAGCCGGCGCCACGCGGCGAGATCCTCGGGCGACGCCGCGGCGAGGGTGTGCCCGAGATCATCCACCCGGTCACTCTAATGCGATACGATCGTGCGGTGCGAGCGGCCGCGATGTTCGTCTGCTTGACCGGCTGTAGCCAGATCCTCGGGATCCACGGGTTTTCGACCGGCGATGGTGGCAGCGAAGGCGCCGCCGACCCCTACGTCAAGGCGTCGAACACCGATCCGGGCGACGACTTCGGCGTCGCGCTCGCGCTGTCGGCGGACGGCACCACGCTCGCCGTCGGCGCGGACCTCGAGGCGAGCGCCGCGGCCGGGAGCGCCGCGGCCGGGAGCGCCGGCGATCAGACCAGCAACGCCGCCCCTGCGAGCGGCGCGGTCTACGTGTACGCCTTCACCGGCACGGCGTGGGCGCAGCAGGCCTACGTCAAGGCGTCGAACCCCGACGCGATGGATCATTTCGGTCGCTCGCTCGCGCTCTCGGCCGATGGCAGCACGCTCGCGGTCGGCGCCGATGGCGAAGCCAGCGCGGTCACCGGCGTCGGCGGCGCGCAGACCGACAACACCGCGGCCGGAGCCGGCGCGGTCTACGTGCTGTCGCGCACCGGCACGACGTGGGCGCAGACCGCGTACGTGAAGGCCTCGAACACCGGCGCAGGCGATCTGTTCGGCCACGTGCTCGCGCTGTCGGGCGATGGCGCGACGCTGGCGGTCGGTGCGCCGCTCGAGGACGGCTCGACCCCGGGGATCGACGGCGCGTCGACCGAGACCGCGGCGTCGGCGGGTGCGGTCTACGTGTTCGCGCGCGGCACCACGACGTGGGCGCAACAGGCGTACGTCAAGGCGTCGAACCCGGGTGCGAACGATCAGTTCGGCAACGCGCTCGCGCTGTCCGCCGACGGCTCGACCCTCGCGGTCGCCGCGCCGTTCGAGGACAGCAGCACCACGGGCCTCGGCACGACGCCCGACGAGCTCGCGACCGATGCCGGTGCGGCGTACGTGTTCGTGCGCACCGGCGTGACCTGGGCACAGCAGGTGTACGTCAAGGCCTCGAACACCGAGGCGAACGATCGGTTCGGCGCGGCGATCGCGCTCACCGCCGACGCCCACACGCTGGTCGTCGGCGCCGACGGCGATGACAGCAACTCGAGCGCCGCGCCGGACGATAACTCCGCGACCGACAGCGGTGCGGTCCACGTGTTCGCGTACACCGGCGCGACCTGGGTCGAGGCCGCGTTCGTCAAGGCCCAGGCCCCGAGCGCCGGCGATGGCTTCGGCCTTGCGGCCGCGATCGGCTCGAGCCTCGTGATCGGTGCACCGAACGAAGCGAACGCGACCGGCGGCGCGTACGTGTTCGACATGGCGGGTGCGTTCACCCGCCACCTCACCGCCGCGAACGCGGCCGCCGGCGACAAGTTCGGCACCGCCGTCACGACCGCCAGCGCCGGCGCGACGACGCTCGCGGCCTCCGCGATCGGGGAGGACTCGAGCGCGACCGGGCTCGACGGCGATGGCGCGAACGACGATGCCCCCGACAGCGGCGCGGCGTACGTGTTTCCCTAGCCGGCCGGAGCTACTCCGAGCAGCGCTTCGTCCGCTCGGGCAGGCGCTTGCCGGGGTTGAGCAGGCCGCTCGGGTCCCACATCGCCTTCCAGCGATGTTGCCACTCGATCAGCTGCGGGCTCTGCTCGAGCTCGACGTACGGTCGCTTGGTCAGGCCGATCCCGTGCTCGCCGCTGAGCGTACCGCCGAGCGCGATCGCGGCCGCGAAGATCTGCTTGGCCGCGGCCCACATCCGCGCGCGCACGGCGGGGTCCAGCGGATCGTCTTGCGACAACAGGTTGGTGTGGAGGTTGCCGTCGCCGGCGTGACCGAACACCGCGATCGCGATGCCGGTCTCGGCGGCGATCGCATCGACGCGCCCGAGCATCTCCACGATCCGGCCGCGCGGGACGCAGATGTCCTCGTTGACCCGGATCCGATACGCCTGCTTGAGCGACGACGAGATCAGCCGGCGCGCCTCCCACACGTTGCGGCGCTCCGCGGGCTCGGTCGCGGCGAGCACGTCGAGCGCGCCGAGCTCGTCGAACGAGACGCCGATCCGCTCCATCGCAGGCTCCATCGCATCGGCCTCGCCGTCGACCTCGCACAGCACGATCGCGCCGGCGTTCGCGGGGAACCGGTAGCGGCTCTTCGCGCGGATCGCGTCGATCGATGCCTTGTCCGCGATCTCGAGCACGGTCGGGCGCACGCCGTGGCGGAGCAGCGCCTCGATCGCGACGCCCGCACCGGCGACATCGGCGAACACACCGAGCACGGTCGCGGCGGCCGGTGGCTTGGGCACGAGCTTGACACACAGCTCGGTGATCACGCCGAACGTGCCCTCGGTGCCGACGAAGCCCGCGACCAGGTCGTAGCTCGTCACGCCCTTCGCGGTGCGGCGGCCGCAGCGCAACACCTCGCCGCCCATCAGCGCGACCTCGAGCCCGAGCATGTAGTCGCGCGTGACGCCGTACTTGAAGGCGCGCGGCCCACCCGCGTTGGTCGCCGCGTTGCCGCCGATCGAGCAGTAGTCGAGCGAGGCCGGATCCGGCGGATAGAACACGCCGGCCGCTTCGACCGCTTCTTGAAATCGTCCGGTCACCACGCCGGGCTCGACCACCGCGACCAGATCGTCTGGATCGATCTCCTTGATCGCGGTCATGTTCTCCGTCGACAGCACGACGCCGCCGCGCACCGGCAGCGCACCGCCGACCATGCCCGAGCCGGCGCCGCGCGGCGTGACGGGGACGTGGTGCTCGAGGCAGATCCGCAGCACCGCGGAGACCTGTGCCGTGGTCGCGCACAGCACCGCGCACTCCGGCACGTAGGTCTCCGGAAGCGGGCTCTCGTCGCGGCTGAAATCTTCGAGGCGCTCGTGGCCCGGTCCGATCACGGCCTCCGAACCGAGCTCGCGCTCGAGCACTGCGACGATCGACACGAGCTAGACGCTAAACGATGAACCGCAGCCGCAGGTCGACTTCACGTTCGGATTATTGAACTTGAAGCCCGCGCCTTGCAGCCCCTCGACGTAGTCGACCTCGGTGCCGGCCAGGTACATCAGGCTCATCTCGTCGACGACGCACTTCACGCCGGCGGCCTGGAACTGGATATCGGTCTCGGTCGGCTCGTCGAAATAGAGGTCGTACGAGAACCCCGCGCAGCCGCCGCCGACGACGCGGAGGCGAAGCGCCATGTTGCCTTCGATCGCCTCGGCATCGCGGATCTCGTTGACCTTGACCGCCGCGCCCGCGGTGATCAGGAGCATCGACTCGGGGCCGGGAGGAGCGTCGGGAGCGTTGGTAAATGAGTCAGCAGACACCATCGGCGGGACCTTACCCTCACGTGAGGGTTACGGCAAGAGGCGTGGTAGGTTCGCGTCCGTGGCTGACTACGACACGCTGGTCAAGGAGTTACGCGGCTCCATCCCCGAGATCGACATCGCGAACCTCACCTCGCTCGTGCCGCAGCCCGTCATCGTCGATTGTCGCGAAGCGGACGAGTACGCCGAGGGCGCGCTCGTCAACGCGGTGTGGATCCCGCGGGGGTTTCTCGAGGCCAAGATCGAGAAAGCGGTCATCGATCGCGCGGCGGCGATCGTCGTGTATTGCCGCAGCGGCGTGCGCTCGCTGTTCGCGACCCGCACGCTGCGCGAGCTCGGCTACACCAACGTGAAGTCGCTCGCCGGTGGCTTCACGGGCTGGAAGAAGTCCGGCCAGCCGTGGCTGACGCCCCACACCTTGCGCCCCGATCAGGAGAGCCGCTACTCGCGGCACATCTTGTTGCCCGAGGTCGGGCTCGCCGGCCAGCAAAAGCTGCTCGCCGCGAAGATCGTCTGCATCGGCGCGGGCGGGCTCGGCTCGCCGTCGTCGATGTACCTCGCCGCCGCCGGGGTCGGCACGCTCGGCATGATCGACGACGATGTCGTCGACGCGTCCAATCTACAGAGGCAGATCCTCCACGGTACCGATCGCTTGAACACGCCGAAGGTCGACAGCGCCGAGCGCACGCTCAAGAACCTCAACCCCGACGTCGATGTCCGCAAGCACCGCACCCGGCTGACCTCCGCGAACGCCGAGGAGCTGCTCGCCGCCTACGACGTGATCATCGACGGCGCCGACAACTTCGCGACGCGGTACCTCGTCAACGATGTCGCGTTGAAGCTCGGCAAGCCGGTGATCCACGCCTCGATCTTCCGGTTCGAGGGCCAGCTCACGGTGTTCCCCGCGAACGGCTCACCCTGCTATCGCTGCCTGTATCCACAGCCGCCGCCGCCCGAGGACGCGCCGTCGTGCGCCGAGGGTGGCGTGCTCGGAGTGTTGCCGGGCACGATGGGGGCGCTGCAGGCGACCGAGGCGCTCAAGCTCGTGCTCGGGATCGGCAGCTCGCTCGCCGGCCGGTTACTCGTCTACGACGCGCTGGCCGCGCGGTTTCGCGAGCTCAAGCTGCGGCGCGATCCGAAGTGTCCTACCTGCGGCGAGGGCGTCGATCGCTCGCGGATCCGGCTCGTCGACTACGAACAGTTCTGCGCCGCACCGCGCTCGCAGCAGGCCTGAGCTGGGCGCGCTTCCCGCCGAGCAATAGGCTAGAATTTCGCGACTGATTGGCCCCGGACAAACCATCGGGAACTACCGCGTCCTGAACAAGATCGGGACGGGCGGCATGGGGGCGGTCTACCTCGCCGAGCACCCGCAGATCGGCAAGAAGGTCGCGCTCAAGGTGATCCACCGCGAGCTCGCCTCGAATCGCGAGGTCGTCCAGCGGTTCTTCCAGGAAGCCAAGGCGGTCAACCGGATCGGCAACGAGCACATCGTCGAGATCCACGACTTCGGGGTCTCGCCCGAGGGCGATCACTACTACATCATGGAGTACCTCGAGGGCTCGAACCTCGCGTCGACGCTCGGCCACGAGTCGGTGCTCGACGTGCGCCGGGCGCTTCACATCGGCGCGCAGATCGCGAGCGCGCTCGCCGCCGCGCACGCTGCCGGCGTGATCCACCGCGATCTCAAGCCCGATAACGTGATGCTGACCTCGCGGCTCGGCGATCCGGACTTCGTGAAGCTGCTCGATTTCGGCCTCGCGAAGATGTTCGCGGCCGACCACGCCTCGGCGGTCAAGACCGCGGCCGGCGTGTTGCTCGGCACGCCCCAGTACATGTCGCCCGAGGCGTGCGAGAGCCGCCAGACCCTCGATCACCGCACCGATATCTACGCGCTCGGCGTGTTGTTGTTCCAGATGGTCACCGGCGTGTTGCCATTCGACGGCGAGTCGATGGGCGAGATCCTGGTCAAGCAGGTCACGCAGCTGCCGCCGCCACCGCGCCAGTACAACCCGAACATCCCGCCGAGCGTGGAGCAGATCCTGCTGCGCTGCCTGATGAAGCAGCCCGATGCCCGGTTCCCGACGATGACGGCGCTGCGCGAGGCGCTGCTCGATCCCGAGAACTACTTGCATCGCTCGCCCCCGATGGCGCCGGCGCGGTCGCTCGCGCCCGGTGAGATCAAGGTCGACGCGAAGACCGTGATGGCGTACGCCGCGCAGCAACAGCAGACCCGGATCGGCATGGCGGGCGAGCTGCCGCTGGTGGCACCTCCGTCGCTGGCCGGTGCGGGCACGCAACAGCCGACGATCATGAGCGACGGCACGCTGGTCCCGCCGCGCAGCGCTCGAGGCCCCGACATGGCGGTCCCGGGCATGTTGAAGTCGAACACGATGCGGATCGCGACGCCGCTGGGCTATTCGTCGCAACGGCCGCGCCGGGTCTGGCCGATCGTGGTGGTCGTCGCGCTCCTGCTCGGGCTCGGCGGCGGCGGCTTCGCGGTCGCGTGGTACGGCAAGTCCGCGCCTGCCGTGGCGGCCGTCGCCGACGCCGCACCGCCCCCGGTGGCCCACGGCGCGGGACGCGCGGGGATCGAGCACGCGGTCGCGCCGGTCGCGCCGATCGACGCACCGCGTGCGCCCGTGGCCGATGCGGCTGCGATCGTGACCGCGATCCGTCCCGATGCCGCGGGCCCGGTGGCGGCCCCGGTCGAGATGGCGACCGTCGAGATCGATACGGCGCCGTCCGGGGCCGAGATCATCGGTCCGGACCACGAGGTGCTCGGCACGACTCCCGCGAAGCTGACCCTGCCGATCGGGACGACGCCGCTCACCGTCGTGCTCCACCTCGCCGGCTATCAGCGAAAAGCCAAGCAGTTCACGGTGACCGAAAACCTCGTGCTCGAGGTCCCGCTCGAGCGCCTTGCCCAGGTCAACACGACTCACCACGGCGACCCCGGCGGCCACGGCAGCGCAAAGCGCCGGAGCTCGGATGATCTCGAGCGACCGTAGCGCGCTATAGTGGCTGCATGCTCGTCGCCATCGTCGTCGGCCTCGTCGCGTTGCTCGCGACCGGCGCGCTCGCGGCCAAGGCAGCGGCGACCGAAGCGCGGCACCACCGCGATCGCGCGCTCGATGACGCGAAGCGCGAGGCCTCCATCCTCGTGAAGGCCGCCCGTCTCGAGGCGGCCGCGGTCAAACAACAGCTCGACACCGCGGCGCGCACCGAGGCCCTCGAGCAGATCGCCGCGGCCGACACCGAGCTAGCCGACAGCGAGGCCGCGCTCGCCAAGCGCGAGGACCGGCTGTCCGGGCGCGAGACCGACGCCGATCGCCTGTGGGATGCGATCGAGCAGCGCGAGGCCTCCTTCGATCAGATCCACCGCGACGTCCAGGCGCGGCGCGATCGCGCGAACGGCCTCGAGCAAGACGTTCGCAAGAAGCGCGCAGCCGTGCGCGGCGAGCTCGAGACCCGTGCCGGCGTGCCGGTGCCGCAGCTGATCGCCGAGATGTCGCGGCAATGGCTCGAAGATGCGCGCGCGCGGGCCGCCGCGGCCGTGCGCAACGTCGATCAGACCGCCGCCGATCCGAGCCACGACCGCGAAGCCAAGCGCGTGATGGAGATCGCCGCGGCGCGCTGCTCGATGCACTTCCTCACCGAGCGCAACATTTCGAACCTGAAGGTCGGCCCCGAGATCGTCGCGATCGTGCTCGACAACAACTCGGCGATCCACGGCGCGCTCGAGCGCGTCGCCGGCGTCCAGCTCCAGATCAACGACGACAAGGACGCGATCCGGCTCGACGGCCTCGATGGCGTCGGCAAGGAGGTCGTGCGCCGCGCGCTGCACCGCTTCGTCAAGAAGCCCGAATCGATCGACGACGCGCGCCGGGATCCCGAGGCGTGGGCCACGAAGGCGCGCGAGCAGCTCCATCAGGAGATCCGCGCGCTCGGCAAGAAGGCGTTCCAGGTGCTCGGCGTGCCCAAGGCGCACCCCGAGATCGTCGAGCTCGTCGGCGCACTCAACTTCCGCACCAGCTACACGCAGAACCAGTGGCTGCACGCGGTCGAGGCGAGCTTCCTCGCCGGGATGATGGCCTCCGAGCTCGGCCTCGACGCGCAGCTCGCGCGCCGCGCGACCTTGATGCACGACATCGGCAAGGCGCTGACCCACAAGATCGAGGGCAGCCACGCCGTGATCGGCGCGGACATCGCGCGCCGCCTCGGCGAGCCCGAGCTGGTCGCGAACGCGATCGGCTCGCACCACGCCGACGAGCCGTGCAACTCGGTCTACGCGTACCTGGTCGCCGCCTCGGACGCGATGAGCGGTGCCCGCCCCGGCGCGCGCCGCGAGCAGACCGAAGGCTTCAACACCAAGGTCGAGGATCTCGAGCGCATCGGCCTCGATCGCCGCGGCGTGACCCACGCCCACGCGGTCCACGGCGGCCGCGAGCTTCGGGTCTACGTCCACGAGAACCAGGTCGACGACCTCGCGGTGGTCGAGATGTCGAGCGAGATCGCGACCCGGGTCTCCGACGAGCTGACGTTCCCCGGTCAGATCAAGGTCACGGTGATCCGCTCCTTCGAAGCGACCGCGACCGCGAACTGACCGGCCTGTTCGAGCCAGGTCGCGACAGGATCGCCGGCCGCCGCCGCTTACCTACCGAGCCATGCGGTGCCCGCGCGGCGCACGAGCTCGATCAGCGTGGCCTCGGCGATCTCGACGTCGATCACGTGCGTGCCGAACGTGGTGTTGAGGTCCGGCGCGTTCAGATCGATGGGACTCCTGTGCGCCGAGGTTACTTCTTCGATCGCGAGCATCCGCGCGCGATCCGCGGTACGCACGCAGCGCGCGCGGTAGAGCCCGAAGTAGGTCGTGTACGTGTGGTCGTCCAGGTAGACGGCGCTGAGCGACGCGGTCGCTGCGGCGTCGCTCAGGTTGCCGGGGTTCACGCACATCTGTTCGCGTCCCGGCGGGTAGCCCGGATCCGGTTGCTCGGTGAAGCCGCCCGAGCGCATCGAGCGATACGCGATCACGCAGCCGGTCTCCCCGGCCGTCGCGCATGTCGGAATGGTGGCGAAGGTGCCGCCCATCCGCTTGCCGATCGGGACCTCGAGGTTGCCGCCGAGCACGACTGCGAGGACCAGCCGCGCGCGCAGCGTCGCATCCCGATCGAACCGATCGCGCAGGAGGCGCGTGATCATCTCGGCACCCTGCGAGTGGCCGATCAGCACGATGCCGCGATCGGGATGCGCGGCGAGATACGCGTCGAACGCGGCCGCGACATCGGCGTACGCGGTCGCGAGCCCTCGATCGGTCCACGCGTCGTCGTGCGCGTAGGTGCCCATCGTGATCTGGCGATACAGCGGAACGAACAGGTCACAGACCCCGCGGAACGGGACGGCCTGCATCGCGGTGACCTGCGCGATCGCCGTGCGATCGGTGAAGTCGGAGTGGTTGCCGACCCGCGGCGAGTCATCGACCGTCGGATAGACGTAGAAGCAGTCGATGCCGTGCAGCGGGCGCGTCGGCTGGCGCATGCCACGCGATCCATCCGGTCGGACATCGATCGTGGTCAGGTCGCGGGCGCACGGATCGGCGCGACCCGGCAGGCACAGCCACGAGGTGTCCGCTCGATACGACATCGGCGCGAGCACGGGATTCCCGCAGGCCACGGCCAGCGCTCCGATCAGCCACGCCTTCATGCGGTGACTAGACCGCAGGCAGGGCCTCACGTGTAGGTGAGGTTGGCCATTGACACGGCGTACCGCGGCGACCATAGTCCGCTCAGGACCTAGAACCTTACGTACACGTAAGGGTTGGTTTGTACATGGAAGCCATTGAATCCAAGCTGATGCGCGTCGGAGAGCTCGCCAAGGCGGTCGGTAAGACCGTCCGGGCGATGCACCTCTACGAGGAGCTCGGCCTGCTCGAGCCCCGCACGCGGTCCGAGGGTGGGTTCCGGCTCTACGGCCCCGAGGCGGTCGATCGCATCCACTGGATCACCAAGCTCCAGGCGATCGGCTTCACGCTCGCCGAGATCCAGGGCTTCGTGAAGGACTTCCAGGGCGCCACGTCGGCGCCCGAGGCGACCGCGCGGGTCCACGCGCTGTTCGTCGAGAAGCGCCGGCAGATCCGCGATCAGATCAACCAGCTCCAGGTGATCGAGAACGACCTCGAAGAGGCGCTGTCCTACCTCGCTACGTGCCAGCCGTGCACGACCACGCACGGGCCGTCGGAGTGCGGCGAGTGCGATCACCAGGGGCATCGCAAAGGCGAAGCACCGCCGCTGTTCGCCGGGCTATCGAAGCGTTCCGTTCCGGAGCGCGACAAGGACTTCGATGTCCCGGTCACCGTGCTCTTTCGCGAAGGAAGCAACTGATGTCGTTGAAGCTGCCCATCTTCATGGATAACCACTCGACCACGCAGGTCGATCCGCGCGTCGTCGAGACGATGCTGCCGTTCTTCACCGAGAACTACGGCAACGCGGCGAGCCGTAATCACGTGTTCGGCTGGACCGCCGAGGCCGCCGTCGAGAACGCGCGGGCGCAGGTCGCCGCGTTGATCGGCGGCGATGCCAAGGAGATCGTGTGGACCTCGGGCGCGACCGAGTCGAACAACCTCGCGCTCAAGGGCGCCGCGAGCTTCTACAAGAAGCAGGGCAACCACATCATCACCGTCGAGACCGAGCACAAGTGCGTGCTCGATACCTGCAAGCGGCTCCAGCGCGAGGGCTGCGAGGTCACCTACCTGCGGCCGATGAAGGACGGCACGGTGACGCCGCAGATGATCACCGACGCGATGACCGACAAGACGATCGTCGTCAGCGTGATGGCGGCGAACAACGAGATCGGCATCGTCCAGGACGTCAACGCGATCGGCGCCGCGATCAAGGCGAAGAACCCCAAGACGCTGTTCCACACCGATGCGGCGCAAGCCGCCGGCAAGGTGCCGTTCGACGTCGAGCAGGCGAAGGTGGATCTGGTCTCGGTGACCGCGCACAAGATCTACGGGCCCAAGGGCATCGGCGCGCTGTGGGTGCGCCGCAAGCCGCGCGTCCGCATCGACCCGTTGCTCGACGGCGGTGGTCACGAGCGCGGCATGCGCTCGGGCACGCTGCCGGTGCCGCTGATCGTCGGCTTCGGCAAGGCCGCGGAGCTCGCGAAGGACGAGATGGCCGGCGAGGCGATCCGGCTGACGGCGCTGCGTGATCGGCTGTATCGCGGCATCACGTCGAAGCTGCCCGAGGTCTACGTCAACGGCACGATGGAGCACCGGCTGCCCGGCAACCTCAACATCTCGTTCGCGTTCGTCGAGGGCGAGTCGCTGCTGATGGCGCTCAAGGATGTCGCGGTGTCGTCGGGCTCGGCGTGCACGTCGGCGTCACTCGAGCCGAGCTACGTGCTCCGCGCGCTCGGCGCCGGCGACGATCTCGCCCACTCGTCGATCCGGTTCGGCATCGGTCGGTTCAACACCGAGGAGCAGATCGACTTCGTGATCGACCTCGTGGTCAAGTCGGTCGATCGGCTGCGCTCGCTCTCGCCGCTCTGGGAGATGCATCAAGACGGGATCGATATCAATTCGATCCAGTGGACCCCGCACTGAACTGTCGAAACATTCGACTGGAAGAAGAAACTCCATGGCGTATTCAGACAAAGTTCTCGACCACTACGATAATCCGCGCAACGTGGGCACGTTCGGCAAGGACGAGGCCGATGACGTCGGCACCGGCCTGGTCGGTGCGCCCGCGTGCGGCGACGTCATGCGCCTGCAGATCCGGGTCAAGGACGGCCGCATCGAGGATGCCAAGTTCAAGACCTTCGGGTGTGGCTCGGCGATCGCGTCGAGCTCGCTCGCGACCGAGATGATCAAGGGCATGACCCTCGATCAGGCCGCGGAGATCAAGAACACCCAGATCGTGCAGGAGCTCAACCTCCCGCCGGTCAAGATCCACTGCTCGGTCCTCGCCGAAGATGCGATCAAGGCGGCGATCGAGGACTACAAGAAGAAGCACGCGAGCACGTGATCATGAACAGCGCAGCTCGAACCGCACCCGCCCCCGCGACCTCGGTGCCGCCCGAAGTCAGGGCGATCTCCAAGAAGGAGGTCGTCGTGACCGCGGCGGCCGCGCAGGAGATCGCGAAGCAGCGCGGCAAGCGCGGCACGCCGAACGCCCGGATCCGGGTGGGCGTGCGTGGTGGTGGCTGCACCGGCTTCTCGTACGTGTTCGAGTGGGCCGACGAGCCCAAGTCGACCGATAGCATCTTCAGCGCACGGACGGCCGACGGGGCCGAGGTCGGCATCGTCGTCGACCCGAAATCGCTCGTGTACCTGGGCGGGATGACGCTCGACTTCGTGCAGAGCATGATGGGACACGGCTTCAAGTTCAACAATCCGAACGCCAAGGGTTCGTGTGGCTGTGGAGAGTCGGTCCAGTTCTAACTTCTTCGAGCTGCTCGGCCTGCCGGTGCAGTTCGATCTCGATCCCTCGCAGATCGAGCGCGCGTTCTTCGATCGCTCGAAGGAGCTGCATCCCGATCGGTTCGCGAGCGCGCCGGCGGCGGAGCGCGTCGTGGCGCTGTCGCGGTCGCGCGCGTTGAACGACGCCTACCAGACGCTCAAGAAACCGGTCGGCCGCGCCGAATACCTGCTCGGGCGCGCGGGCGTCACGATCGGGGACAACGAGCGGCTCGACCCGGACATGATCATGCGCGTGCTCGAGCTGCGCGAGGAGCTCTCGGACGCACGCGCGGCGAACGACCTCGCGGCGGTCGAGCGGCTGCAAGCGCAGATGAAGCAGCGCCGCGACCAGGCGCTCCGCGAGCTCGGCGAGCTGTTCGCCACAGATGACCCGGTCGGCGCCAAGCGGGTGCTGATCACGTTGCGCTACATCGATCGCTACCTCGAAGAGTGCGATGCAGCGCTGGACGAGGACTAGCGATGTTGTTGCAGATCTCGGAACCGGGCCAGGCCACGATCAAGGAGGCCTGCAAACAGCGCGTGGTCGGGATCGATCTCGGCACCACGAACAGCCTCGTCGCGTACGTCCGGGATGGTTCGCCGGTCGTGATCGGCGATGATCCGATCGTGCCGTCGGTCGTGCGCTACCACGGCCCGGACGGCAAGGACGTCGTCGTCGGGCGGGCGGCCGTCGGCACCGAAGGTGCGCTCGCCT
This sequence comes from Kofleriaceae bacterium, assembly GCA_039922635.1. Taxonomy (GTDB): domain Bacteria; phylum Myxococcota_A; class Polyangia; order Haliangiales; family Haliangiaceae; genus JABFXX01. The sequence goes on from JBDTEH010000035.1 coordinate 13,125, forward strand.
CGGTCAAGCGGCTGATCGGCCGCGGCATGAAGGACATCGCCAGCGTGCGCGGCCTGCTGCCCTACGAGCTCGTCGGTGACGACCGATCGATCAAGCTGAAGGTCGGCGACAAGGAGATCTCGCCGGTCGAGGTCTCGGCGGAGATCCTGAAGTCGCTCAAGCAGCGCGCAGAGGCGGCGCTCGGCGGGCCGATCGACGGTGTCGTGATCACGGTGCCGGCGTACTTCGACGATGCGCAACGCCAGGCGACGCGCGATGCCGGCCGGCTCGCAGGGCTCGAGGTCATGCGGCTGATGGCCGAGCCCACCGCCGCGGCGGTCGCCTACGGCCTGGACCGAGGCGGTTCCGGCGACGGCAAGCGCGGCGTCTACGCCGTGTTCGATCTCGGCGGCGGGACGTTCGATGTCTCGATCTTGAAGCTCGTCGACGGCGTGTTCGAGGTCAAGGCGACCGGCGGCGACAGCGCGCTCGGTGGCGACGACCTCGATCGCGCCATCGCGGGCCACGTCGTGCCCGAGCTCACCACGCTCGCGCGCGCGGACGTCACCCGGCTGGTCGTGGAGGCGCGCCGGGTCAAGGAAGCGTTGACCGACCACGACGGCGCGGAGTTCGTCCTGCTCGATGGCCGCACCGTCCGGATCGACCGCGCGCGGTTGCGCGAGTGGGCGAAGCCGTTGCTCGAGCGTTGCCTCAAGTCGTGCCGCCGCGTGCTCAAGGATGCGGAGCTCAGCCGCGACCAGCTCGACGGCGTGATCCTGGTCGGTGGTTCGACGCGCTCGCCGGTCGTGCGCGAGGCGGTCGGTGAGTTCTTCGCGAAGCCGCCGCTCTCCGACCTCGATCCCGATCAGGTCGTCGCGCTCGGCGCCGCGGTACAAGCGGACGTGCTCGGCGGTGGCGAGCAACAGGTCGTGCTGCTCGATGTCGTGCCGCTGTCGCTCGGCGTCGAGATGATGGGCGGGATCGTCGAGAAGCTGATCCATCGCAACACCACGATCCCGACCGGCGCGACCCAGACGTTCGCCACGTACGCCGACAACCAGACCGGCTTCGACATCCACGTGCTGCAGGGCGAGCGCGAGACCGCCGAGGCCTGCCGCTCGCTGGCACGGTTCACCCTGCGCGGCGTGCCGCCGATGATCGCCGGCATGGCGCGCGTCGAGATCACGTTCCTGGTCGATGCCGATGGCCTGTTGAAGGTGATGGCCAAGGAGCTGACGACCGGCAAGGAGGCCTCGATCGAGGTCGTGCCGTCGTACGGCCTCTCCGACGAGGAGGTCGAGCGCATGCTGATCGAGTCGTTCGAGTTTGCCGAGACCGACCTCGCGCTGCGCAACCTCCTGACCGAGCGGGTCGAGGCCGAGCGCATCCTCGCGGCCACGCGGGCCGCGTTCGCGGGGGATCGTGTCGCGACCGAGCACCTGCTCGATCCCGAGGTCCGGGCCGCGGGCATCGTCGCCATGCAGGGACTCGAGGGCGCGATGGCCGGCGACGACCACCTCGCGATCCGCGCGGCGATCGAGCACCTCGATCTCGCGACCAAACCGTTCGCACAGGCGCGGATGAACCGCGCCGTCGAAGCCCAGCTTCGCGGGCTCACGCTCGACGAGGCTGAATCCCAGATGAGCGCACCGCCGGCTGCGGCGGGAGATAGGTGAAGATGCCGCGCGTACGCTTCCTCAATCCCCATGGGCTCAAGTCGACCGGTCCGCTCGACATCGAGGTCAAACGCGGCGAGTCGATCCTCGAGGCCGCCGAAGAGTGCGGCGCGCGGGTCGGTCACGCGTGCGGTGGCAACCTCGCTTGCTCGACCTGTCACGTCTACGTCCAGCAGGGCCTCGATTCGCTGCCCGAGATCCACGACAAAGAAGACGACATCATCGACAAGGCGTTCGACGTGCGACCCGAGTCGCGGCTCGGCTGCCAGGCCAGGCTCGCCGACGAGGATGTCGTGGTCGAGATCAGCGAGGAGTCGCTGCAGGCCTGGCTCGACGAGAACCCCGACGAGCGCAAACGGGAAGCCGCTGAAGCTCAGGCGCGCCGCGCGGCCGCGGCGGCCGCTGCGACCGCGTGAAGGGCAGCGCTGAGGGCAGCGCGCTACCAGGCCACGACGTGGAACTGGTCGCTCGGCACGCCACACGCGTCGCTCGGTGACCTGTAGGCGAGCTGGACGACGACGAGGCGGAGCTGCAGCGCGTGATATGCGGCGCGCAAGAACGCCGGGTATTCGCAGGTGCCGGCGCCCGCCTTGGAGGTGTACGCGGGCGCGAGCCACGTGTGGCCGTCGCGCGTGACCAGCGCGCGATCCTGGTCATGGCGGAACACGTGCACGTGATCGCCGTTCCAATCGACATCGAGGTTATCGCCCATCGCGAGGTGGGCCGAGGTCGGGCCGTCCGGAGGCTGGAGCTCCATCGCGCCCATCGCGACGAGATCGTGGAGGCCGTGGAGCTTCGCGAGCTCGGCGTTCGCGGCCGCGATTCGCCGGGTCAGGGCCTCGGTCGGAGTGCCGCCCGGCGCGAGTGATTCGGACTCGCTGGGCGCCAGGATCGGGATGGTCTGGATCGTCTGGTCGGCGCGGTCGCGGACCTCGAGCGCGAGGTTCGGATAGCCACGTTCGTCGATGATCCGCCGCGGGACGACCACGATCTCGCCCGCGCGCGCGACGGCGGGCAGCGTTTCGGCGGCGAAGCCATGGTCCTTCCAGCCGATCACCGGCGCGGGCGTCTCGCGCTGCGCCGCCGCGGTCGCGGTCGGCTCCGCGCTTGTCGCAGGCGGTGGGGGCGAGCCACCGCAGCCGGCGCCGGCACAGCTCGCGCCGATCGCGATCGCGAGCAGGGCCAGGGCGCGCATCGTTATTCGACGAGCTTGAGGTGCGAGTTCCGCTTCGCGCGCGCGGGCTCGGCGGCGATGGCGGCCTCGACCGGCGTGATCGCGGCGGCGGCGGGCTGATCGCCCGAACCGGTGAGCACGTCCTCGGGCACGTCCTCGGGCCACACCGTGCCACGCTGCTCGCCCTCGACCATCGCGGCGTACACGGCGGTCCACGGCAGCACGACGTGGAACGGCGAGCCGCCGAACGTCAGCGTCCCGGAGATCGCTTCGTCGTCGACGCCGAGGTCGCGAATCGCGGGCTGCAACGAATAACCGAACCGTAACACCAGCGAGGCGTCGGCGCGGAACCGCGGCGGGACCGCGACCTCGCTGCGACGCGCGTCGACGTGCACGAGGACCGGCCCGCGCGATAGCAACTGCTCGAGCGTGCGGCGCTTGTCGGGCGCGCTCGCGTCGTCGTCGTCGTGCAGCGCGCCGATCGTCTCGATCTGATCGTGCGGCTTGCCGACCAGCTCGACGAACTCCTCGGCGGTCATCAGGCCGGCATCGACGGCGTCGCGGAGGATGCCCTCGGGACGGTCACTGGCCGCGGCCGTGACCCGCTCGACCGTGCGCTCGCAGCGCGCCGCGTGGCGGAGCACGGCGCCGTGCGCCGCGAGCGCGGAATGCGCGCCCGAACGCCACTTCGCGAGCGCGCGCTCGACATCGACGAGCGAGGTCGAGACACGGTGCTCGATCAGCGCGGTCACCACGGTCTGGAGCCGGGCCAGGGTCTTCGGGTCGCGCTCGATCATGGCGGGGGGTTACCTCGGTTACGGGGCGCGCTCAAGTCTGAAACGCCAACAACCTGGCGTGCCAAGGCGCACGGTCATGCACGCGCGGGCAGGTGCACGCGCACGCCACATGCGGCGGGGACGCCGGGGCAGGGCGGCGCGAGCTTCTCGAGCTCGATCGCGACCGCGGCGCGTGGATACAGCTCCTGGATCTTGTCGGCGATCGCGCCGGCGAGCGCCTCGAGCAAACGAAACGTCGACTTCGTGCCGAGCGCCACCACGATCTCGCTCACCTTGAAGTAGTCGACGGTGTCGGCGATCCGATCGGACCTCGCCGCCGCGCCGAGCTCGAGCTCGAGCGACAGGTTGACCCGAAACCGCCGCGTGCCGCGGCGCTCGGCCGCGGAGTAGCCGTGGTTGCCCTCGAATTCGAGGCCGCGCACGAACACGGAGTCCATGCGCGAACCTACACCGAGTTACAATCTGCGCGATGCGGATCGTGTGGATCGTGTGGATTGTGGGGCTCGCGGGGTGCTGGTCGGGCGCGTCACCACCGCCAACGCCACCACGGTCACCGCACGGCCTGGTGATCACCGAGCACGGCTGGGGGCCGATCGACGCGTCGACCGTCGCGACGCTGACGAACCTGCGCGCGCTGTTGCCCAGCTATCGGGTCGTGCCCGCCAACGATCCGCAGCTCGAGTACGACATCTACGAGGGCACACAGAAGCTCGGCTTCGTGGTGATCAACGACGACGCGAGCGTGTTCAACGTCCACGCCACCAGCAACCGCGTACGCGTCGACGATCGCGCATGGCGCGCCGGCGAGCCGTTCCAGGACTCGCGTGCACTCACGCGCTGCGAGTGCTGGGGGGCGAACCCGACCTGCTACAAGGCCGGCGAGCACGTCGCGGTCAACTTCGATCGCCCGTGCCTCGATGGCGACGATCCGCGCGAGCTCCGCGAGCTCGACGGGCTCGCCGTGCAGCGCGTGATCTGGAGTGTCGAACGGTTCGGGGCGCCCGAGGTGCCCGACGCAGCCACGGACTCCGCGGATCCGAGCAGCCCGTGACTAGGCCTCGGCGTCCTCTGCCTCGGCGTCTTTGACCTTCTGCAGCTTCTTCTTGATCATCTGGCGCTTGAGCGGTCCGACGAAGTCGACGAGCAACTTACCGGTCAGGTGATCGTTCTCGTGCAACAGGCAGCGCGCGAGCAGGCCCTCGCCCTCGAGCTCGAAGCTCTTGCCATCGATCCCGAGCGCACGGACGCGCGTCCGCACCGGCCGCTTGACCTTGACGTAGATGTCGAGGAACGACAGGCAGCCCTCTTCACTATCCTGGATCTCGTCGCTCGCCTCGAGCACCTCGGGGTTGATGAACGCGAGCGGAAGGTCGTTTTCGGTGAGGCCGGCGAGCTTGGGCTCGACGATGAACATCTTGCGGTTGTCGCCGATCTGCAGCGAGGCCATACCGAGGCCATTCTCGGCGTACATCGAGTCGCAGAGATCGCGGTACAGCTCGCGCACGGAGTCATCGATCGCAGCGACCTCGACGGTCGGCTCGCGGAGCCTCGCGTCGGGCCAGATCACGGTCGGGCGCACAGCCATTACGGAGTCCACCCTACCATTTGCCGGGCCTCCTGGCAGCGCATTGACAAGGCTCCGGCGGGGGGCCATACACGCCCCCAACAGATGCTTGCGAGGTACTCCGAAGCCCGGCTTCCGACTCCGTACGGCGAGTTCCGCGTCGTGGTGTACCGGACCGGCCAAGCCGGCGGGCTCGGCGCGACGGCGGTCGGCCTCGTCGATGAAGAACACGTCGCCATGGTGCTCGGCGATGTCGCCGGCGCCGACGTCCTGGCCCGGGTGCACTCGTCCTGCTTCACGGGCGAAGTGTTGCATTCGCTGCGCTGCGACTGCCGCGCCCAGCTCGATGCGGCGCTCGAGAAGATCGGTCGCGAGGGCCGTGGCGTGCTCGTGTACATGGTCCAGGAGGGGCGTGGGATCGGCCTGGGCAACAAGGTCCGGGCGTACGAGCTTCAAGATCAGGGCAAGGACACGGTCGAGGCCAACCTCGCGCTGGGCTTCGCCGCGGACTCGCGGTCGTACGCGATCGCCGCCGAGATCCTGCGCGACCTTGGCGCTGATTCGGTGCGCCTGATGACGAACAACCCGGCGAAGCGGCGCGGGCTCGAAGAGGCCGGCCTGACGGTCTCGACGCTCGAGCCACATCACGCCGGCGTGACCGAGCACAACGCGCAGTACCTCGAGGCGAAGCGCGAGAAAATGGGCCACCTACCGTGATCACAGAAGACCAAGTCAAAGCCGCACTCTCCACCGTGATCGATCCGGCGTTCGAGCACGACATCGTCAGCTACCGGATCCTGCGCACGTTCGAGCTCCAGGGCGACGAGGTGCTGGTCCGGATCGATCTCCCGACCCACGCCTACCCGATCACGCTGCGCCGCGAGCTGCAGCTCCGGATCGAGACGGCGCTCAAGACCGCGGGCGCGAAGCGCGTGACGGTGATCGTGGACATCGCGACCGCCTTCTCGCCGGCGCCGAGCGACAAGGCCGTGCTCAAGGGCCCCAAGAACGTCATCGCGGTCGCGGCCGGTAAGGGTGGCGTCGGTAAATCCACCGTCGCCGTCAACCTCGCGCTCGCGCTCGCGAGGCACGGCGCGCGCGTCGGGCTCCTGGATGCCGACGTGTTCGGTCCCTCGATCCCGACGATGCTGGGCTCGCCCGAGGTGCCCGCTCAGGCGTCGAAGGACGCGCGGATCGTCCCCGCGCTGATGCACGGCCTGCGCGTCGTCTCCGTCGGCTTCTTCGTCGACAAGGACGAGGCGGTCGTGTGGCGCGGCCCGATGGTCCACCGGCTGCTCCAGCAGTTCCTCGGCGATGTCGATTGGGGCGAGCTCGATTACCTGGTGTGCGATCTGCCGCCCGGCACCGGCGATGTCCAGCTCTCGCTGTCGCAGCTGATCCCGATCGCGGGCGCGGTGATGGTGACGACGCCACAGGAGGTCTCGATCGTCGATGTCGTGAAGGGCATCGCGATGTTCGAGAAGGTCGAGATCCCGATCCTCGGGCTCGTCGAGAACATGAGCTACTACAAGTGCCCGGCGTGCGGCCACACCGACGAGATCTTCAGCCACGGCGGCGGCAAGCGCCTCGCGCAGGAGATCGGGACCAAGTTCTTCGGCGAGATCCCGATCGATACCCGGATCCGGTTCAGCGGCGATGCCGGCGTGCCGGTCGTGGTCGCGAGCCCGGACTCCGAGAATGCGGCGCTGTTCATGGACATCGCGACCAAGACGGCGCTCGAGATCGCGCGCGGTGTGTTGTCGAAGCCGAAGCGGTTGCCGCGGCTCGCGGTGATCAAGTAAGCGGCCCCGACCTTTTCGTTCCCACTCCGGAGGATCTGTGGCGCGGCTGCATTAAGCTGGTCGCGTTTTGGGGGAGAGCACGCGTCTCGCGTTTGCCGATCTCGAACGAGCGATCGCGGTCGAGGACCCGCAGCTCGGTGCGCTGATCACGCGCTACCTCGACCAGCCGGATCCGATCGCGGGCGAGCCGGAGATCGATCCGGGCCTGGCCGAGGCCGAACGCGTCGCCATCGAGGTCCCCCCGGGCGCGGTCACGGTCGAAACGCTGAAGTCCGGGCTGTCCGGGCACGGCATGCGCGGCAAGAACGCGACCGAGAAGAAGCTTGCCCGCCGCGAGGCGTTCGCCGCCGCGGAGAGCTCGGTGTTCGCGCCGCCGCGGCTGCGGCTCGGCAAGGTGTTGCTCGCGCTCTACGAGCAGGGCACGCCGGCGGCGCGCGCGGCGCTGCTCCACGTGTTCGCGCGCGCGCCGATCAAGTGGGGGGTGTGGCAGGGCATGAAGGCGATCTACAAGCTCTCCGAGCAGCGCCACGATGCGGCGATGTTCGGTGCGCTCGCGTGCCGGTTCGATCGCCAGCAGGGCGGGGCCGGCGAGATCGGGGGTGGCACGTTCATGTACCTGAAGCGGCGGGCGTGGCGGTATCTGCGCGGGCTCGCGCGCGCGTTGCCCGACGCCTACGCTACGTTCTGTGTCGAGCTGCTGCGGAACTATCCCGCGGATCAAGCGCGCTACCAGTCGTCGCTGGTAGCGGCGCACATCTGGGCGCACGAGGACATGCGCTGGGTCCGCGGCACGACTGGGTTTTCGCCGCCGACCGGCGACGCGGTGCTCGTGAAGCGCGCGTTCCCGGCCGCGTGGAAGCTGTCGCCGGCGCCGCTGCTGCGCCTGCTCGAGGCCGCCGAGAACGACGCGGTGTGCGGCTGGGCGATCGACTCGTTGCGTGGCGACCATCCACTCGCGTTGCGCGCGGTCGAGCCGGCGTGGCTCGCGCGGCTCGGGATGCGCCCGTTCGGCTCGATCCATGCGTTCGTCGTGCGGCTGTTGAAGGACAGCCCCGAGTTTCATCAGTCGAAGCTGCGCGGGCTCGGGCTCCACGACATGGTGCTGGCGTTCCTGCGCTCGCCTGCGCCGGATGCGCAGGCCTACGCGATCGAGTACGCGGCGGCGCACGCGCCGGAGCTTCCGGTCGCAGAGCTCGTCGAGCTTGTCGAGCAAGGCTCGGCGCCGGTCAAGGCGTTCGCGGCGGCGCGGCTCGAGCAGATCACGCCGCAGCAGCTCGGCATCGCGGTGCTCGCGCGCTTGCTCGTCCAATCGGCGACGCCGTGGGCGGCGGCCAAGCTCGCGCAGGGGTTCTCGCCGGACGAGATGAATGCCCAGCTGTTCGTCGATACGGCGGCGCGCGGCGCGAGTGCGTATAACGCGCTCGTCAAGTTCTGGAACGACAAGCACGCGACGATTCCCGCGAGCTACTTCACGGCCGCGCTGGATGATCCGCGGTTCACGAACGACCACGGGCTGCGCCAGCTGACGGGAAACCTGTTCACCGAGCTCGGCAAGCGGACGGCGCGCGAGATCGGGGTCGCGTGGATCCGGCGGTCGCTCGAGCTGCCGCAGCGCACCTCGTATGTCGCGCGCTGGCTCGCGGCGGGGATGCTCTCGGGTGGGGACCTCGATCTCGATTGGCTCAAGGCGCTCGTCGCGAAGCCGCGGCTGCGCTCGCTCGCGCTGACGACGCTCGCGGATCGCCGGTTGGTCGAGCCGAGTCGGATCGGGTTGAGCTGGTTGCTCGAGCTCGCGCGCTCGACGGAGCCGGACCTGGCGGGGTTCGCGCAGCGGATGTTGCTCGAGAGCTTCGAACCCCGTGATTTCGGCGGCGTCGACAAGTTGTGGGAGATGGCGACGGGCAAGCAGCAACCCGAGGTCGTGCGCACGTTCGCGGCGACGTACTTGAAGGCGCATCACCCCGAGCTCGGGCCACGCCTCGTCGAGGCGAAGGCGCTCGGGATCCAGCCGCGACTCGGTCACGATGCATACGCGCTCGCGCGGATCCGGACGATGCTCGACGACGAGCGCGCCGATGTGAGGCGGTTGGCGGTCGCGATCGCGGACGAAGAGATCGTGCGCTGGAACGACAGCGACCTGGTGTACGAGCTCGCGGGGTCGGCGCATCGCGAGGCGCGCGCGCTCGGCAGCGAGCTGTTGCTCGGGGTGCTCGTCGAGGCGACTGAGGGTGCGGCGGCGCGGCGCGTGCCGGCCAGCTGGGTCGATGGGCGGCGGTTGTTCCAGCTCGCCGAGAGTCCGCAGAAGGCCGCGCGCGAGGTCGCGCTGACGCTGATCCGGCGCCTGTACGATCGGGTTGGCGGCGCGGAGCGACTCGCGTGGTTGATGGATGCGCCCGAGCGCGATGTTCGGTTGTTCGCGGTGCGGTTGTTCTGGGATCGTCACCGGCCGCGCGAGCTGCCCGAGAGCTTCGTGCCGCGCAAGCCGGTCGGCGTCAGCGGCGTCAGCGGTGTCAGCATCGGAACGCAGCGGTTCGCGGATCTCGCGGTGCTGCGCCAGTTCGCGCGGGTCGTGCTGTTCGGGTTGCCGCCGGGGCGAGTCGGCGAGCGCGATGCGCCGCTCGCGGGTGCAGCGGTGCCGGAGCGCCCGCTGGCCGCGTCGGTGGCGAAGCAGCGCCTGATCGAGGCGCTGCGCGATGCCGCGCTCGAGGATGTCGAGCTCGCGAGGGCGATCACGCCGGTGCTCGAGGAGATGTCGTCGTCGATCGCGAAGGGCGAATGGCAGGCGAGCGTGCAGGCGTTGACGCAGTTGCGGGCGCATCACGCGGAGCTGGAGGCGGGGCCGTGAGCTTCGGTCCGTGGGTCGAACGCCTCGAAGCGATCGCGGGATCCAACGCGCACGTCGCGACGGCCGGTTTCCGCGATGCGGCCGGCATCATGGGCTCGCACGCCCACGTCGTGCCGCTCGCGATCCTCGACGGCAAAGGCACTGGCTGGTCGCTCGACTGCGGCGCGGCCGTGCGCGCGCTCGCGTTCGTCGGCGAGGATCTTGTCCTGACCGGTGGCGATGATGGCCGGCTGATCGCGTGGGACGTCACCGGTCAGAAGCAGCTCGGCGGTCTGCACTTTCCCGCGCCGGTGCGCGCGATCGCGCTCGATGCCGAGGTCGCGAAGGCGCTCGCCGGCAGGATCGCGATCGGGACGGCCGACGGCATGCTGCACGTGGTGCCGTTCCAGGTCGCGAACGGGGCGCCGCAGTTCGGCGCGCCGGTCGGCCGCCGGCTGTCGGCAGGCTCGGTGTCCGCGGTGTGCTTCGATCCCGCCGGGCTCGTGCTCGCTGGAACCGCGGAGGGCCAGGTGTGGATCGCACCGGCGAACGATCCGGATGCGCACGCGCGCGCGGTCACGCCCGGTGGTGATGGCGGTATTCGCGCGATCGTCGCCGTCGGTGATGGACGCGCGGCGGTCGGCTGCGGCGATGGCTCGTTGCGCACGTGCTTCGTCGTCGGCGATGTCGAGGCGACCGATCGGTCCGGAGATCACGGCCATCAAGGCGCGCTGCGCGGCCTCGCGCTGGGGCCGGTGATCGTCGCCGCGAACGGGCGCGAGTTGCCGCGCCGGATCTTCAGCGTTGGCGAGGACGGCACGCTCAAGTCCTGGCTGCTCGATGGCCGCCAGCGGCCGCGTACCCTCGAGCCGAAGCTCGGGCCGCTGACCGCGCTCGCGTTCCAGCCCGTAGCGGTGCCGCTCGCGAGTGGCGCGAGTGGCGCGAGTGGCGCGAGTGGCAAACCCGGCGTGGGTCGGTTGTGGTTCGTGTCCAGCGACCGCGCTGTCGGGGCGCTCGTGCTCACCGGAGAGGGCGAGCCGGGCGATCTCGCGAAGCTCGGCTCCGAGCTCGATCGGCTCGCCGCCGATGTCGATAACGTGCGCGCGGCCGTCAAGGTCAAGCTCGCCGCGGTCGATGCGCTCGCGAAGCTCCCCGAGGACGAAGCGCGCGTCGTGCTCGATCGCGTCGTGCTGTCGAGCGCGGAGACCGAGGTTCGCGCCGGTGCGATTCGCGCGATCGTCGGCTCGCATCGCCGCGCGAGTCGGCCCGCGTTGCGGTCCATGCTCGCGGCTGCGATTCCCGAGCTCCGGCTCGCCGCGTTCGCGGCGCTACAGGCTCTCGAGCGCGATCAGCCGCTCGCCGCGATCCGCGTCGGTCGTGCCGCCGCCGCCGAGGACGTCCGGATCAAGGCGGTCGAAGCGCTGATCTCGCTCGCGCCGAGCTCGGTGATCGCGGCCGGGATGATCGCGGACTCGCTGCGCGATCACTCGCCGAATGTCCAGCGCGCCGCGTTCCGTGCGCTGCGCCAGATCCTGCCGCCGCTCGACGCCGTGCGCACGGCCCTCGCACGCGGTACGCCCGAGGTCCGCGGCGAGGCGCTGCTCGTGCTCGGGTTCGTGATCCGACCGGCGACCGGTGACGCGGTGGCGCGGGCGCTCGCGCTCGGTGCGTTCGACGACGATGATCCGCGGGTCCGCGGCGCGGCCTTCCTCGCGGCGGTGATGCAACAGCCCCGGCTCGCGTCCGCGCTGTACGCGCGCGTGCCGAGTCTCGGGCAATCGTTCGAACAGGCGGCCCAGCAGCTGAGCGTCGCGCTGAACCTCGGCCCGGCGGTCGATCCGAAGGATCTGGTCGATGGCGAGCTCGAGCCGCTGTTCGCTTCGCTCGCGTGCCGCTCCGCCGATGCCGCGATTCGCGGCGCGGGAAGCCTGCTCGCGCTCGGCGATCCGCGCGCGGTCGGCGCCGTGCTCCAGCTCACGCGCGAGCCCGATCCGGCGCTGCGCCGCGGCGCGACCTCGAACCTCGTGCTCGCGATCGCGACCTGGCCCGACGATGATCGGCTGACCGCGCGGTTGATCTGGCTGCTCGACGATGGCGACGCGCAGGTCCGCGCGTTCGCGTTCGACGCGCTCGCCAAGGCGGCCGCCGCCCGTGGCGCCCGCGCCGAGCTCGATCTCGCGGAGCTCGCGCTGCGGTGTAGCCAGGAAGACATCCGCGTGCGCGCGCAGCAGATCCTCGTACGGGTTGGCGCACCGAGCGCCGATGGTGGCCTGCACGAGGCCGCCGACGCGTTGCTCGGCGATGCGCTCGACGACGAAGCGGCGAAGGTTCGCGCCGAAGCGTTCCGGACGCTGTGGGCGTGGCACGCCACCGATCCGCTGACCCCGATCGCACGCGGCGCCGCGAGCCGCCACGGCGATCTGCGCGGCCAGGTCGTCAGCGAGATCGCGCGGCGCCGGCAAGCGAAGCAGTCGACGCCGGAGATGGATCGCCAGCTCCTGGCGCTCGTCAAGGATCCGGTCGGTGCGGTCGGGCTCGCCGCGTACGCGGTGCTGACCGCACGCGCAGACGAGACCGCGCCGGTCACGATCTCCCCCGAGGTTCACCTGGCCGCGATGTCCTCGCCAGTCACCGCGGTGCGCGCCGCGGGTGCCAGCGGCGCGAAGGCCGCGCCCGCCGCGGCGGTGCGGACTCGCCTCGTCGAGCTCGTCAGAGATGATCGTCCCGAGGTCCACATCGCGGCGATCGAAGCGCTCGACGTGGTCGCGCCGAACGACGCCGAGGGCTTCGCCCTGGCGTTCGCGTCGCTGTTCTGGAACCTGCAAGTCCGCGCCGGCGAGCTGTGTGGCGCGCGCCGCGATCCACGCGCGGTCGCGCCGATGCAGCGCATCCTCTCGATCCCGAAGACCGACCTCAACCGGCCGCCCGACCCGCTCCGCCAGCGCGCGGCGCGTGCGCTCGCCGATGTCGGCGATCCGGGGGCGATCTCGTTCCTGCAGGGCCTCGTCGATGACGACGACGGCATCGTCCGCGAGATGGGTGCGCGAGGCGTGACGACGGCGGCGCGGCTCGGCACCGAGCCGGTGTTGATCGCGCTGCTCGGTCACGACGATCTCGCGGTGCGGTCGTGGGCAGGCGAGGGCCTCGCGAAGCTCGGCGACCTGCGCGCGCTGCCGGTGCTCGCGGGCACGCAGCGCCACGAACATCGACCGCTGCGGATCGGTGCGATCGCGGGGTTCGTCGCCCTCGGGCCCGACGGCGTGCGCGGCTTGCGCCAGGGGCTCGAGGATCCCGAACGCGAGATCCAGGATCTCGCGTTCGCGGTGATCGTCGCGCGCGATGCGGCGCTCGCCGAGGCCGGTCTCGCCCCCGACTTGCTCGTCGACGCGATGACCTCGCCGAGCCCGGAGATCCGGTTCGCGGCGGCGCGCTTGTTCGAGCGCCGTGCCGCGGGCGAATCGATCTCCGGCGAGGTCAGCGCCGAGCTCGTCGGGCCGCGCAAGCCCGACAAGGCCGCGGACCTGAAGGACTGGCCGCCGGCGCCGCGGCGGATCGCGATCCAGGCGATGCTCGCCGATGCGATCGCGAGCGCCGATCCGGTGCAGCGTTATGCCGCCGCGCAAGTGCTCGCGGTGCGCGCGCAGCCCCTGACGTTCTGGCGCGAAGCCGGCCGGCTCGCGGGCCCCGCGCGCGGTGCGCCGCGCACGAACTGGTCCGAGGAGGGCCGCACGGTACGGCGCAGCGGCTGGTTGCGCCGGCTCGTCGGCGAGCGCCCGCGCGACCCGGAGGCGACCGAGCTCGAACGGATCGCGAGCATGTTCTTGCGCGCCGGTGCGGGCGCTGTAGATCCCGCGCAGCTCGCCGCGGCGCAGCGCCTGGTGTTCGGTGTCTACGCCGGGCTGATCCGGCAGGCGCCGAGTGGCGCGGCGCAGGCGGATGAAACCCATCGCGTACGCCGCGATGCGGTCGGTCGGCTCGTCGAGCTCGCACGCGAGGACGCGGTCGGCGCCGACGCGGTGCTACCGGTGCTCGACCACGCGATCGGCGATCCGCATCATCTCGTGCGGCTGGCCGCGATGGCGGCGCTGCGCTCGCTGTATCCGGCCGGTGCGCTCGCGCCGCTCCAGATGGCGATCGCCGCGGCGGCGGATCTGGGCAAGGCCGCGATCGACGAGCTCGGGCCACTCGCCGTGGAAGGTGACGAGCGCGCGGCGGCGATCGTGCGCGGTGCGCTCGACGCCGGTAATTCCGAGGTTCGCGCGTACGCCGCGCTGCGTCTGCCGCGGCTGTATCCGGCCGGCAGCGCCGAACCGCAGTTGCTCGCGGCACGCAGCAAATACGCCGATGTCCGGCTCGCCGCGATCACGCAGCTCGCCTCGACCGCGCAACCGACCCAGGCGATCACCGATGCGCTCGTCGCGGCGCTCGGCAGCGAGCACGCCGATCTGCGCCTGCGCGCGGCGATCGCGCTCGCGAAGGCGAACAACCCACTCGGCGTCGACGTGCTCGGTGCGTTCTTGCGCAGCGACGACCACGCGCAAGAGGCGATCAAGGCGTTGCTCGGCCTGGCGAGCGACCTCACGACCGCGGGCAACGCGGCCGAGGTGATCGGCGCGCGGCTCGACGACTTCGATGGCACGGCCGAGACCAGCGTGCCGTCGCAGCAGCTGATCTCCGCGCTCGCGACGCTGCGCCATCCGATCGGCGCGCCACCGCTCGTGCGCCTCGCGATCGCGGCGTGGCCGGGCAAGCAAGCGGAGGCCGATCAGCACGCGGAGGCGGCCTCGCGCGCGTTGCTCGAGATCCTGGTCGATCGCGGCGTTCGCTCGCAGGCGCTGCCCGACGGCCGCGAGCGCGCGCGGTATCGCGAAGCGCTCGCGCTGCCGCACCTCGCGACGATCGCGCGGAGCCCGACCGCGAGCGTGCGCGTACGTGCCGCGACCGCGCTCGGTAACGTCGACGATCGCGGCGCCGAGCCCGTGCTCGACAAGCTGCTCGGCGACCGCGATCCCGAGGTTCGCACCGCCGCCGCCGAGGCGCTCGCGCTACGCGCCGAGTACGTCCCCGATGCAACGCTCGCCGCGCTCGAGTCCGCGCTGCGCGGGGGGCGCCGCGAGCTCGTGCTACCGGCGGCGCTCGGGCTCGCCGCGAAGAAGCGTCCCGAGGCGTTTCAGCCCCTGTTGCTCGTGATCAAGGCCGGCGAGCCGCTCGAGCGCGAACGCGCCGTGCTGGCGCTCGGCGCGCTCGGTGATCGCCGTGCACTCGCCGAGCTCGATCCGCTCGTCGAGCCGACGCCGGAGGCC
>JBDTEH010000036.1:0-7828 GCA_039922635.1 Kofleriaceae bacterium
GCGCGAGGCCGAGCGCGGTTCGGCTCTGGCGCTCGACGCGCGCGAACAAGGTGCGGATGCCGCGCTGG
Organism: Kofleriaceae bacterium; assembly: GCA_039922635.1. Taxonomy (GTDB): domain Bacteria; phylum Myxococcota_A; class Polyangia; order Haliangiales; family Haliangiaceae; genus JABFXX01. Next base: position 69 of record JBDTEH010000036.1, read on the forward strand.
AGCAGCCACGCCTCGACCGGGCCGAGCATCGCGCCCTCGATGTGGCGCAGCTCCGCGAGCGCCGCCCAGGCGTCGTCGAGCCGCGCAGTGACGAGCGCGCCCGCGAGCACGTCGGAGTGGCCGGCGAGGTACTTGGTCGCCGAATGCATCACGAGGTCCGCGCCAAGCGCGAGCGGGCGCGAATGGACCGGCGTCGCGCACGTCGAATCGACGGCGACCCGCGCGCCGGCGGCGTGCGCGAGCTCAGCGATCGCGGCGATGTCGCTGACCTCCCACGTCGGGTTCGCGGGCGTCTCGATCCACACCAGCTGGGTCGCCGGGCGCAGCGCCGCGCGCACGGCTGCGAGATCCGTCGTGTCGACGACGTCGATCGCGACCTGCCACGCCGCTCCGAACTGCACGGCCCAGTTGCGCAGCCCGTAGTAGCAGGTGCGTGGCACGATCGCGTGGTGCCCCGGTCGCAGCCACGCCCGGAACACCGCGGTCGCGGCCGCCATCCCGGAGGCCATCACGAGCGCCGCGGCGCCGCCCTCGAGCGTCGCGATCAGCTGTTCGGCGACCACCATCGTCGGGTTCTTGTCGCGCGCGTAGTCGCGGCCCGCGATCAGCTGGTACGCGGCATCGCGCGCGTAGGTCGTCGCGAGGTGGATCGGCGGCACCACCGCGCCGGTCGCCGGATCGGGGGCGGTGTGCACCGCGAGCGTCTCGGGGTGTAGCTTCACGGGTGCGGCTTGGTCGGGGGCAGCTGCTCGGTGGGCAACAAGAACCCGTAGCGGGTCATCACCTCGCGACCCTCGGGCGAGTTGATGAAGTCCGCGAGCTGGCGGGCGGCATCGGCCTCTTGCCCTTTGCCGCACACCACGAGCTGTTGATCGAGCGGTTCGTACTGGCTCTGATCGATCGGCAGGAACGTGCCGCCGTCGGTCACGACCGCGAGCGAGAGCGCGACGATCGCCGCGTCGACCGCGCCGGTCTTCGCGAACTGCATCGTGGCCAGGACGTTCTCGCCGAACTTCACGCGATCGGCGAGCTTGTCCCAGATGCCAGCCTTCTGCAGCGCCTGCTGCGCGGCCTTGCCGTAGGGCGCGTGGTCCGGGTTTGCGATCGCGATCCGGCGAAACCGCGGGTCGGCGAGATCGGCGAGCCGCATCGGTGCCTGCACGCCGTTCGGACACCACACGACGATCCGGCCGCGGGCGTACGGCTTCTCCGTGGCCGCGTCGCACTTGCCGTTACGGACGACGACGTCGGTAAAGGCCTTGCCCGCCGAAGCGAACAGGTAATACGGCGCGCCTTGATCGATCCGCTGCGCGAGCAGGCCGCTCGAATCGAACGAGAACACCGGCGTGATGTGGGTCTTCGCCTCGAACGCCTTGCCGAGCTCCTCGAACGCGCGCGAGAGATCGGAGGCCGCCGCTACGCGGACCGTTCGTCCCGCCGGTTTCGACGAGCAGGCGGCGGTCAGGGCGAGGGCAACCAGAGCGACGTGGCGCACCACCCGAGGTTATCGCGGTATAAGAACGCAATGGAACGCCGGGTGGTCATCATCGAAGACGAACGCGATGTCGCGCGGCTCCTCGAGTTCAACCTCCGCAGCGCGAGCTTCGCGGTCGTCACGGCCGACACGGGCGCCGAGGGACTCGCGGCGATCAAGGCGAATCACCCCGACGTCGTGATCCTCGATCTGATGCTGCCCGACACGACCGGCTACGAGGTCTGCAAGGCAATTCGGGCCGATGGCGCCATCGCCGAGACCGGCGTGTTGATGCTGACCGCGAAGGGCGAACCCGAGGATCGAATCCTGGGCCTCGAGGTCGGCGCCGACGACTATGTGGTGAAGCCGTTCGTCGTGCGAGAGGTGGTGTTGCGGGTCACGGCGCTCGCCAATCGCCTCGCCGAACGCCGCGCGCGCTCGACCACGAGCACGGGCGCGGTGTTGAAGGCCGGCGCGATCCAGCTCGATCCGGTCACCCACGACGTCAAGATCAGCGGGGTCTCCACCCAGCTCCGGCCGCTCGAGTACAAGTTGCTCCAGCTGCTGGTCTCGGATCCAGGGCGCGTGTTCTCGCGCGAGGAGCTGCTCGAGCAGGTCTGGGAGATGCGCGGCGATATCAATACGCGCACCGTCGATGTCCACGTCCGGCGGCTGCGGGTGAGCCTCGGCGAGGCCGCCGAGGTGATCGAGACCGTGCACGGCTTTGGCTATCGCGCGAAGCGCGACGCGTAGCGGCGTGCGTAACAACCTCCGCAATCGGCTGCTGGGACTGTTCCTGGTCCTGTTCGTCGTCGTCGGGGCCGGCACGCTGTACACGATCGAGCGCACGCTCGCGGATGATCTGCTCGCGACGCTCGACACCCGGCTGTCGAATCAAGGGCGTGCCGTCGCGGACTGGCTGTCGATCGCGGGCCACCCGGATCGCCTCGCGCCGCGGTTGGCGGCGGTCACCGGGACGCGGATCACGATCATCGGCGCGGACGGGCTGATCCAGGGCGATTCGAACGAGCCATCGACCGTCGGTCGCCCGATCGGCGATGCCGTCGAGGTCGCGCGGGCGCGGCGGGGCGAGCTCGGGCATTCGGTGCGCGAGCTCAAGCCCGACGAGCCGAAGCAATATCTCGTCGCCGTGCCGGCGGATCTCAACCGCGTGATCCGGCTCGCGGTACCGCTCGGGGACATCATCCAGACCCGCGCACGGATGCGCAACCGGCTGCTGTTCGGGTTCGGGTTCGGGTTCCTCGGCGCGCTGCTGTTGTCGTGGATCTTCGTGCGCGCGATCACGCGGCCGATCCAGGCGATGACCGCGACCGCAGAGCGCCTCGCCAAGGGTGATTACGACGTCGCACCGCCGACCTCGGCGACCGCAGCCGGTGGCGAGATCGGCGTGCTCGCGCGCGCGATGATGGTGATGGCGGGCGAGGTCAAGTCGCACATCGGCGAGCTCCAGCAGGAGCGCGACCTGCTGTCGGTCGTGTTCGCGAGCCTCGTCGAGGGGGTGGTCGTGGTCGACCGCGCCGGCCAGATCGCCCTCGCGAACGCCGCCGCGACGCCGCTGGTCGGTGACGTCCTTCCGCCGCCGCTCGCCGCGCTCGTCCAGCGTGCGATCGTGGACGGCGTCACCGACGAGGAGCTCGAGCTCGTCGGGCGTACGGTGCGGGCGAGCGCGCGACCGCTCGAGGCCCGCAGTGGCCCTGCCGATGGCGCCGCGGTGATCCTCGTGCTCTACGACGTCACGCGCATGCGCGCGCTCGAGTCGGTCCGGCGCGAGTTCCTGTCGAACGCGGCGCACGAGCTGCGCACGCCCGTCACATCGATCTCGGGCTACGCCGAGACCCTGCTCGCCAACCGGGTCGACGACGAGACCTCGAAGGAGTTCTTGTCGACGATCCACCGCAATGCGCAGCGGATCGCCGGGCTCGTCGCGGATCTCGCGTTGCTCGACCAGCTCGGTGGCCGCGATGCCGTCGTCGGCGAACGTGTCGCGGTCTCGCTCGCTCAGGTCGTCGGCGACGCCGCACGCACGACCAAGGGCGTGACCCCGACCGCTCGGATCGACGTCGACGTCGGCGAGCACCTCGCGGTCCTGGGCACCCGCGAGGGCCTCGATCACGTCGTCCAGAACCTGATCGACAACGCCGTCAAGTACGGCGGCGGTACGCCCCTGACCGTGCGTGCCTATCGGATGGACCGGCGCATTCGGTTCTCGGTCACGGACGCCGGCCCGGGCATCCCGAAGGGCCAGGAGGAGCGCATCTTCGAACGGTTCTATCGCATCGATCCGGGCCGCAGCCGCGACCGCGGTGGCTCGGGCCTCGGCCTCGCGATCGTCAAGAGCCAGGTCGAAGCGATGGGGGGCCGCGCCTGGCTCGAGCACGCCGAGCCGGGCGCGCGTTTCGTGATCGAGCTCGACGCGGCCTAGCGGCGCGTCGTGCCATGATGCGGTCGATGAGGCGGGCCCTCGCCCTGGTGACCAGCGTCGCGATGTGCGGCTGTTCGTTCGCGTTCGTGCACGGACCCAAGCCACCTCCGGCCGCGCAGGACGATTGCACGCACAGCCGGGTGGTGCCGATCCTCGATGCGGTCGCGACCGGGATCCTCGCGCTGTTCGCGGGCTACTCGGCGGTGACCGACGACGCCGACTATCGATCGAACTTCTGCGACCAGTTCGACTCGTCGTGCACGCCGCCGTCCCGCGCCATTTCGATCGCGACCTCGCTCGCGATCGCCGCGGCGACCGGCGCCGGCGCGTACGTCGGGTTCCGGCGCGTGGGCGAATGCCGGCGCGCGAACCCCGAGCCGGTCATCACGCCCGCACCCGCACCCGCCGTGTCGCCGGAGCTCGCGCCCGCGCCCGCGCCGAATCCAACCCCCGCGCCGACCAAGCCGGGCACCGGTTCGGGTGACCTTCCGATCCCACCGTCCGGACTTCCGGTCCCCGGCGCCACGTGACGCCCGAGCTGGTCTGGGCCAGTGCGTTGGCGGTCGCGATCGTCCTGACCGCAGCCGCCGTGAACCGGTTCGCGCCGAGCGCGCGGAGCCGGCTACGCGTGTTGACGACCCTCTACGTCCTGTACCGGTGCGCCGCGTAGCGCCGCGGTCTACGCGCTCGGTGACGTCGAGTGTTATCGGGTCGACAAGCCGGAGTTCGAGCGCGTGTTGCTAGCGCGGCCCGAGATCGCCAAGGAGCTCGCGGACAAGCTCGCGAAACGGCAGTCGAGCAACGATCAGCTCGATCGCATGACCCCGGAGCAGCGCGAGCAGCATCACGCGAGTGAGGCCGCGCGGATCCTGATCGGCATCAAGGACTTCTTCGGGCTGTGACCGCGCGGCCGCGGGGCGCGGCCGATCGTCCAACCGGCGCTGTGAACCCGCGGCGCGCGCTACGCTTCGGGCTCGGCCGCCATCGGCGAGCTCGGCCGCGCCGCATTCCCGGCGGTCTGCGCCATCAACCCGCGCATCCGGTGCACGAGCTCGGCGACGATTGCCTCCGCCATCTCGGGCCGTGCCGACATCAGCCGCTTGAAGCCCTCGCCGGGCACGCGCAACGCGCGGGTGCGCTCGAGGCCGCGCACGCTGGCAGACCGTGGCGAAGCATCGAGCACGGCCATCTCGCCGATGCACGCGCCGGTGCCGGCATCGTGGATCGTGGTCTCGGGTCGTCCGCCCTCGACGTTGCTCCCTCCGACGAACACGCGCAGCGCACCCTTCACGATCAGGTAGACCGCGTCGCCGGGATCCCCCTCGGAGAACACCAGCTGGCCGGGCTCGATACGAGCCTCCTCGACGATCGACGCGAGCTCCTCGAGATCGTCGGCGTCGAGCTGGGTGAAGATCGGGACCTGGCGGATCAGCATCATCTTCTCGATCGTGGTCAGCGACGCCATCGCGGCGTTGGCGTCCAGGGTCGCGTAGACGCCGGGGGTGCCGACGCCACGCGTGGTCTGCGCGAACAGCGCGGGGTCGATCCCTCGGGCACCTCCGGACCCACCTGGCGTCCCACCCGCCACCGCGCGCACCGCAGCGTGCCGGACCCGGACATCGGGATCGTCGAGGACCTTCGCGAGCACCTCGCGGGTCAATCGATGCTTCGCGCCCATCGCGCGCACGGCGGCCTCGCGCACGATCGGCTCGGGATCGTCGATCAACGCGAGCAGGGCGTCGCGGGCAGACGCTTGGTCGAACCGCGTCAGCAACACCGCACCGGCGGCGCGCAAGTAGCGCGAGCGATCGCCGATCACCGCGAGGATCGGGGCGAGCGCGAGCGGCTTGGGCTCCGCGCGCGCGAGCCGGGTGACGAGCGCCTGCAACGGGCCGACCAGCCCGGGTTCGTGCTGGGCGAGCGCGTCGAGCTGTTCTGGCCGTAGCACCCCGCGCTGCTTCGCGAGGTGCCGGACCTGCTCGACGTCATCGCGTCGGGTCAGCACGGCGAGCACGCCGAGCGCGTGACCGACGTGCTCGTTCGCGCGCCGGATGCAGAGATGCTCGACCAGCGCCACGCTCGCCGATTCGGTCGAGACGGCGCGACTTTCGGTCGGCTCGGTCGGCCCGGTCGGCTCGGTCGGCCCGGTCGGCTGGGTCGGGTCGGTCGGCTGGGTCGGGTCGGTCGTAATGGGGGCTCCGCGCGCCGGGGTTGCCGGGGCGTTCGCGTGCTCGGCGGCGGTCGCGAGTGTCGCGATCTGGTCGAGCTCGGCCTGGTAGATCGCGGCGATCGGGCCGCCGGGCGCGACCAGCGCGGCGAGTGCGTCGCGCTCCTCGCTCTCGGAGACGCCACGCTCGGCGCGCAGCGCCGCGAGGGTCGTCGGGTGCGTGCCCTGGCGTGCCGCCTCCACGACGATGCGCTCGAGGTCCTTGCGATACTGCTGGTTCGCGAGCCGCTGCTCGACCGAGCCTTGATACGCGGGATCGAACAGCTGGCGCTCCTCGGCCGAGAGCTCGCCGATGATCTTGTGGTGATCCTTGTCGCTGATGCCGAGCTGCGCGCGCAGCGAGTCGAGCAGCACCATCTCGTTGCGGGTGACCAGGCCGTCCGCGACCATCTCGCGCACGGTCTCCTTGTAGGCGCGCAGCCGCGCCTCGCGCTGCTTGGTGCGCTCGGTGTGCAGCAGGTAGATGTCCTTGAGGTCCTCCGACGGCGGCGCGTCTCCCCACTCCCACTTCTTCAAGATCTTCTGCGCGAACTTCTCCTGGACGTACTGATCTTCGCGGCGCGCGAGCCGGCGCATGAACATCGCTGTCGCGGCGAACACGACGATCACGCTCCATCCCGTGACGGCCCAGCTCGGCAGCTGTTGGAGCGTCGGTTGGCCGGCGAAGCAGTAGAACGCGACGAACGCGACGAGGCCCGCGAACGCGAGCATGGCGTGGCGCACGCGCAGACCGAGCTGCTCGCGCTGGTCCGGCGTGGCCTCGGCGGCGAGCTCGCGGCGCGTCCGCGCGCGCAGCACGAGGCGCTCGATCGTGGCGAACACCACGAAGCTGACGGCGCCGAACACGAGCAGGGTGAGCGGCGCGGCGATGGCTCGAGGGATCGCGGGTGCGAACGTGAAGCCCGGGTCGAGCGCGCGGCCGGGTAGGTCGCGCTGGTACGTCCACGCGCCCGAGAAGTACGCGCGCCACGTGCCCGCGGCCAGGTAGTAGTAGACGTAGAACCCCACGACGATGCCGGGCCAGACGAAGTACACGACCCGGCGCGGCCGCGCGTGCGCTTCCTTCCAGTAACCCTGCTCGAGATCGATGTCGGGACAGTGCTTCTTGCACGCGACACACGGCACGCACTGGGACGTCAGCTCGCGCGGCCGGCCGGTCGCCGACCGTGCCGGCTCGGTGTAGATCTTCTCGACCAGCCCGACCGGGCACAGGAAGTTGCACCAGGTCTTACCGCCGTACACGAAGCTCGTGATGATCGCGGCCGCGATCACGATCACGAAGAATCCGGCGAGCCACACCGCGCTGCCGTTGGTCGCGACCAGGCGCAACGTCAGCGCCACGAGCATCAGCGCGAGCTGGACGTAGAGATAGCGCGCGGCGATCCAGTCGCCCATCTTGCGCGCGCCCGGGCGACCGACGAGCCGACCGAGTTGACCGGCGACCGCGAGCGGGCAGATCCGCCGCCACACGTGGTACCCGGCGGTGATCCAGAACAACGGCAGCGCCGCGATCCCCACCGTCCAGACCAGGCGATTGCCGTGCTCGACGTCGAGGATCGTGGGGATGGTCGCCGCCAACGCGATCGTCATCACGACGCGCGCGGCGATCACCCAGC
>JBDTEH010000037.1:0-32223 GCA_039922635.1 Kofleriaceae bacterium
ACAAGCTCTCGGTGAGGTCGACCAAGAGCGGCAAGACGACCACGTTCAAGGAGTTCGACACGCTCGGCAAGTACAAGGACAAGCCGCTGTCGACGCGCGTGATGCAGGCGCACCATGGCTGCCAGAGCAAGCTCATGGAGTTCCTATTTGGAAAGAAGTACAACGCTGATGAGGCCCCAACGATCTGGCTGCGTGACAGCACCGGAGACTCACCACACGGGCTGATCACACATTCGATTCAGAACCCCAAGGAAAACCTGCGGCTGGACGACCCCGATCTGAGCTACGGCAAGATTCGCGACTGGGCGGTCGCAGATCTCAAGGCTGCGGGCGCACCTGACATCTCGGTCCGAGAGTATCTCGCCGCGGTGGACCACTACTTCAAGACCACTATCGGGCCCAGTTTAACGGCAACTCAGAAGGCGGAGCTGATCGGAACGATCAGAATCTATTGATGAAGAGCCTCGATCAGATCATATCCACCATTGCTGACCTTGGCGGCCCGACGACTGACGCGCAACGTTCGCGTGCACGTGAGAACGTGAAGAACCTTCCGATCGAGCTCGAGCAGTTCTATGCACGGGCCGACGGCGCTGACGTCGACGACGTGAGCATCTTCATGATTGACGACGAACTCATCGACGCCAATCGGCAGCGAACGCCCTCTCTTCGCCCGTTCGTTTTCTTCGCGAGCGACGGCGGCGATGGTTTTTTTGCGATCGACACGCAGGGCAAGTTGAATCGCGGTATCGGTGCCGTGTTTTGGGCGGATCGTAGCAGCTCCAATACGCGTTCATGGATCTACAGCGCGCGCACTTTGGGAGAGTTTCTCGAGGCGGTCGTGGCGGGTCAAAAACCGTGGAAGGCGCCGTCACTATCGCAGGTTGAACTGTCCGAGATGGCCGCTGCGTTCGCGGCACATCGCGATCGCTGGACCGGAGGCCCACCGCTTGGGCTCGCGGAAACGGTCGCAGCGGGCAGACGAGTCAACGTTCGGTTCCCCCGCGAACTCAATGCCGTTCTGGAGACAGCGAACGGGGTCGAGATTCCTGCAGTGGGCGTGACACTCTATGATCGCGATAAGATCACCGCAGTTGACGGCGCGATAGCGAACGGGCGAACAGGCGCGCTCTGGATCGGCGAGGATGACATTGGCAATCGCTACGCGCTCTCGATTCGCGACTGGCGGGGCCCGGACGGCAGTGAGGTCGTTCGCGTCGCCCCAGGCGGAAGCGCCGAGACCGCGCCGATCATCGGCCAGCTCGCTGCGGTGGTCGTGGCATGGCTCGACAGGAGGAAACCGTGAGACGGGTGCTCGCGCTCTGCACCATCGTCGGATGCGCCGCTGCGCCGCATCCGTCGAGAGATAGGGACGCTACGAGGGAGGCGAGCCTTCAGTTGGAGCGCGTGGTCGATGAGGACTCGTTCAACGGCATCCGACGGCTCCTCGCTCCGATCGTCTCCTACGAGAATCTCCACTTCGACGACCCTTTCTGTGCCGCACAAGTGGGCGAGCGTGGGACCACCAGGGACAACTCGAGGACGTTGGCCGGATGTCTTGGAAAGATCACCAGGGTTCGGCAGACGAGTTGGGTTGGCTCTCCGGCGTACGATCCGCCGATTGCTCCGACCTTCCCGCCGGTCATTCAGATCTGGATCGATGATGATCGCCGCGTCGTGCGGATCGCGATGCGTGGCGAACCGCTCGGGCCCAAGCCCGTAGCCGCCCCGACCGAAACGACCAGTCCGCCTCCAGCCAAGCCCCCAACCGAGATCATGGTAGATGCGCCCGTTTTCGGGCAAGACGAGAAGGCGAATCTGCGCGACGACACAGCGCTCGCGACCACGCAGCGCTTGAAGGATGCAATCGGTGCAAAGCAGCCGGCGGCGATCGAGGCGACGCTCGATGCCAGGCTCCGCTTCGAAGGGCTCGTATTCACGGATCCCGCGTGCACCAAGCGGTTCGGCGCCAAGGGGACGCTCGTTCGAAAAGATCTGACGAGCTTCGCGAAGTGCGTCCTGACGGTGGATGGCATCCACGACCTCGCCTTCGTGTCCAGCGTCGACGGCGCGGACTCGACCAGGATCGACCCGAGCTACCGCAGTTTTCGGGGCAGGCTCGAGATCTGGGTCTCGCCACGCCAGCCCACCGCGATCGTCCGCATCCTGGCGACGATCATGCCTGCTGAACCCAACGAAAACGAAAACGGTATTGAAGGGCCCGATCCCGGAGACCCCCAAGGCTCGAAGGAGGTCCGGGCGGACGAGGTCACACGTCTCCTCCGTCACGGTTCGTTGGAGGTGGTCGGCAAGGTCGACGTGAAAGGCAGGCGTGCCGAGGTGTATCTGTGCTTCGACGAGCGCGGTGCTCTGTACCTGTTCTCGATCATACGCCGTAGCGGGATGGCGGAGTGGGACGCGCGGGTTAGGGAGCAAATCCGAGAGCTCGCGATCACGCCATACACGTCCGACGGCAAGGCAGTCCGCGTGTGCACGTCGCTCCTGTTCACCGCGAAGGTGCCCTGACATGCCGGGCAACGTGTTGACGGATGATCTCGGCTTCCAGTGCTCGCACGCGGGCGGCGTCACCGTGACGGGGTCCGCTCGGTTGCGCGTGGAGGGTCACTCGGTGTTGACGAATCCCGAGATCCTCGCCGCCGTGTTCGACGGCACATGCACCAACACCGGCGGCAACCTCACACCTTGCAGCAAGTGCTCGAGCTCGAGCGCGGGAACGAAGCTCCGGATCGACGGCGCGCTCGCCGTCCTCGCCGACTTCTCCACCGTGACGAACAGCGTACCGCCGGGAACGATAACGATCGTCGCTTCGTCTCCTCCTCACGCTCGCATGAGGTCGGTGTAAATGGCGCAGGAAGACCACAGCTACCAGGAGCTCGTGGTGCCGTCGGCTGTGCTCGCCGATGGCATCGCCGTGGTGCCGCTGTTCGCGGTGTCGGCGATCAGCCTCAACGAGAGCTATCACCTGCCGCCGATCTCGTCGTCGAAGGCGAGGATGATCACGGCTGCGCACGATGACGTGATCACATTGTCCGCCCTGCTGATCGGGCCCACGCGTTTCACGCTGAAGTTCGCGCTCGAGACGATGGCCGATCTCAGCAAGCGCGGCACCGCGATCGAGCGCGTCACGCGCGGCGCGGTGTCCGGGCTCGTGCTCGTCACCGCGATGACGATCCGCACCGACATGCAGATCCAGTCGCTCTCCTTCACCGCGTCGGCAGCGAAGCGCGGCGCGCTCGATGTCTCGATGTCGCTCGTGCACGTGCCGCGTCCCGGTGTGCTCGCGAAGGTCCTCGACATCGCCGCGCTCGGCGTCGGCGCGCTCTCGGATTTTGCGAGGTAGCGATGATCCCGATGCCACCCCTTCCCGTCGATGCGTTCCTCGTGCCCGAGCAGCCGCTCGCGTTGCCGGACGGGTTCACCTCGGCGCGCCAGCAGCTGACGAACGGCCTGCCGTTCACGTGGTCGCTCACCGGCGAGGTGGGCCTCGTGCTCCACGCATCGATCGGCGATGCGATCGTGTGGCGCGACGCCGATCCGTCGGCGCTCGCGAGCACGAGCGCCGACGAGGTCGCGCCGCATCTCGCACCACGTGGCGCAGATCCGCGGGCGCAAGTCGCGCTGCGGCTCCTCGTGCGCAGGGCTCGCGCGACCCTCGCCTCGATCCCACTCGCGGCAGGTCTCTGGCGGATGACGCCCGACGGCGATGGTGCTGCCTCGGTCGTGGAGCTCTACGTGATCGGCTGGGCGATCCACGCCGGTTGCGTGCGGGGATGCGGCGATTTCGGCTCGTACATCGACCTCGGCTGGCGGCGCGTCGGTGTCGCCGTCGACCAATTCGATCCCGGTGCGTACGACGTGCGGCGCCGCGGAGGCTACCTGCCGTGACGCCACCGATCGGCGCACACGTCGGCTGGGTGCTCGACTTTCGCGACGGGGTGGCACCTGCCGCGAGCGCGATCGCGAGCTTCGGGTCGGCGGACTACGTCGGTTCGATCGACGCGACGCTGCCCTCGGGACTCGATCCGGGCAGCTACACGTTCGTCGTCGAGGGTGTGCCGAGCGACAAGTACAAGGATCTCTACACGCGTATGTCGGCGGGGGACTTGATCGTCAACCTGCACCTGTTCTGGCGCGACAGCGGCGGCATCACCGGCTATCTCGTCGACCTCGCCGGTCTCGCCGATTCGATCGCGGGCGACACCCCGCCACCGGACTCGCTTGTCTCGACGCTGCGGGTGACTTCGATCGCGCGCCGGCCCGGTCCACGCCGCTACGAGGTCGTGATCGAGGCGCGCGAGTGGGTGTTTGATCGGCTGTTGCGTCGCTTCGCGAAGGAGGGCAAGGCGACCGACCTGCTCGATGCCGCGGTGCGGATCGGCAACGATCCCGCCATTGGCGTGACGGTCACCCGACACGGCACGCTCCCGCCAGAGAAAACCGCCGGCAGCACGGAGTACGACCGGACGTGGGAGCAGCGCCAGGTCGCGCTCGACCGGTTGCGCGAGCTCGATCGTGCGATCGAGGCCGCGACCGAGTTGCACGGGCTCGGCATGTTCCAGATCCACAACACCACGCTCCACGTAGGGCCGGACCGGCTCGAGGACGCGATCGTGCACGACGAGCTTACGGACGCGAATGGGCTCGTCGAGATCCGATCGCGCGGAATGACCTCGAGCGATCCGTACTGGGTGCCGAGATGCGACAGTGATTCGGAGCCGCGGCGCGCGAACTATGACCTCGTGCTCCGCGGCCGCCCCGACATTCATCCCGGCGACTTCGTCGAATTCACGCGACCGCCCGAAGAATCCGACGACGCGAAGACCCCGAACCAGTTCTCGCTCGACCTCCTAGACGAGGTCAGTCCCGGTGAGCTCGTCCGCCTGTACGTCCAGGGCGTCACCCATTCGTTGTCGCGCGATCGGCCATTCCTCACGGTCGTGCGCGGCGTGTCGACGCCGGTAGCCGAGTATAAGCCGTATCAGTGCGCGTGGTTTGCCTGGAGCTCCGCACGCACGACGAACCCGGCGCGCACCGAGGTTCAGGACGCGACGCCCGAGGGCAGCTTCGTCGGCGAGCTCCGCACCGCGATCGATCGCTCCGGCGGCAAACGCCTCGACGCAGCGCAGATCCGGGCCTCGAATGTCGTCGCGGGGGCCAAGCTCGCAACCCAGACCGAGAAGCTATGGCGCGGACTCGTCGCCGACGACGGCCGGCGCTACGCGGCGACCGTACTGCCGTTCGATCCCGACGCGAAGTCGTCGTTCGACGACGCGCCGTACATCACGCCGTTCGCGTGGGGGAAGTTCGGCTTGGTGCTGCCGCGGTATCCCGGGATGCGGGTGATCGTGGGCCACCGTCAGGGCGAGAACGACGACATCCTCGATCTCGGCGCGACGTGGACGCGAGGCGAGGCTCCGGCCTCGGAGGTCGGCGACTACTGGCTGTCTCTGCCGACGGAAATCGCGGAGAGCGCCCGCGCGGCGGCATCCGATACGAGCAAGCCCGCCGATCCGACCGGCAAGGCCGCGAACGACTTGGTCGACGCGAAGGGTGCGCGCGTGATCGAGGTCGGCAAGCTCACGATCCGGGTCGGCGCGAGCCTCTTGCACGACGGCGGCACGCGACCGGTCGTCGCCGACGAACACGTTCACATCGAGCACGAGAGCGGTGCGCGGATCACGATCGATCAGCACGGCAACATCACGATCAAGGCGGCCGGCAAGCTCGACTTCCTCGCCGGTGGTGAGATCACGTTCGATACACCGGCGAACGTCACGGTCAAGACGGATGGCTTCATGGACGTGAAAGGCAGGTCGTGATGGCGACGGTTCCGGAGCGCGAGCGCGAGCTCCAGCGCAAGAAGCTACTTGGTTGGGGGTTCGCGCTGGCACCGATCGACGGCGCGGACGATCTGTCGCGCGATCTCGTGATCGCGAACAACACGCTCGCTCGGGTCGAGGGCATCGCGAACCTCGGCCAGGATTTGACCGTCGCGCTCACGACGCTACTTACCGGCGACGTGTTCAACGTGGACTTCGGGTTCGACGGAATCAACGCGTTGGCCGAGGAGACCAGTCCGATCCTCGTACAGGAGCGCGTGCGGATCTCGGTCGTCACGTTGCTCCAGAAGGATCCGCGCGTGCGGCGGATCATCGATGTCCAGCTCGAGGATGGCCGGCTGATCCATCCGGGCGCGGGCACGCGCGAGCTCGATGTTCGCGTCGTGTTCGAGACCGTGACCGCCGACACCCAGACGATCGATCTCGGGAAGGTAGACCCCAATGGCTGATTCGTCCGATACCGACATCCTTGCCGTCGACGACGCACTCGTCCGCACGACCGCGGCGCAGGGCTATGGCCTCACCGACGCGGGCTTCGTGCCGAAGCCGTTCGCGCGGCTGCTCGCCGAGAAGCTCGCGCTCGCGCGTGCCGTGTTCGGGACCGACATCGATCTCAGCTCGGGCTCGGCGATCCGCAAGATCCTCGAGATCGCGTCGCTCGAGGATGCACGTACGTGGGGCGCACTCGGCACGATGTACGACAATCAGTACGTCGCGACCGCGCGCGGCGAAGCGCTGAGCCGACTGGGAGAGGAGCTGGGCCTGCCGCGACCGTTCCTCCAGGCGCAGGGCACGGTTCGGCTCATGCCGACGTTCCCGGCTGGCACCGAGACACTCGTGATCCCGCGCGGTTCGAGGATCTACACCGCGGGACATCATCACGTCGCGACAACGCAGACGGTCGGGTTGTCCCGCACCGGCGGACCGCGCGAGGTCGCGGTCGAGGCGTTCTATTTGGGGCCGGAGCAGAACCTCGACCCCGCGCAGCCAAGCCAGCGGATCGCGAGCTGGAACCGAGACGACGCCGACAACCTCGCCGCCTTGATCACGGCCGCGGGAACGAGCCCGCTCGAATCGGTGGTCGGCATCGAGCACACGGTCGCGCTGACCGGCGGCCAGCTGCGCTGGCCCGACACGCGCTATCGCGACCTCCTGCTGCGCGCGCCGCGCTCGATCTGGACACCCGAGGCGATCCGGATCGCGGCTTCGCTCGTGCCGGGCGTGCGCCGGGTCGTCGTGCGAGACGGCGGTGGCCTCGATATCAACCTCCCGCTGTTCGGCACGTTCAACTTCGCCGAGCGGGTGTTCGGTGCCGAGCGCGACATCGTGTCGCCGAGCTTCTTCACCGTGCTCGTCGCGCCGACCGAGGCCGCGATCTGGGATGGACCGACGGGCCTCCAGGCGACGATCCAGACGGTCGTCGACGATCTTCGACCGATCGGAATCTATCCGCGAATCGAGGAGGCGAATCGCGTCTTCGTCGGCCTGTCCGCCGATCTTGTCGTGAACGGCATCCCGTTGCCGCGCTCGTCGAGCGGTATCCTCAACGACTCGGAAGCGGCGCGGAACTTCAAGACCTCCCTGATCCAGCGAGTCGTGCGCTACATCGACTCCCTCGATTTTGGCGAGCCCGTACGGTTCTCCGAGGTGACCTATGCGTTGATGGGACAGCCGGGATTGACCGACGTGCGCAACCTGCGCTTGCTACGCTCCCCGCCGCGCTACACCCAGGACGTCGAGCTCGGCGGACGGATCTTCACGCAGTTGCCGTACGGCGAGAACTTGACGATCGGCGTGAACGATATCGCGACGCTCGCCGACGACATCGCGCTGATGAGGATCGTGTAGATGACGGTGCTTCCCGACGCCGCACGTGGGGCCTCGCATCTCAACGCGGCCGCTCACCTGAGTGGGCCGTTCGCCGGTGGTGCGCGCGTGACGAAGCTCGACTTCGATGCCGCCGGCATCGCGTACGTCGACTGGCAGGCGCGTCTCCCGTTGTTGCTGGTCGCGCCGCGCGTCGACGTCGGAGCGACCGAGCTCGCCGGCACCGTGAAGATCGTACAATCGAGTGGCGAGGTGATCGAGCCGATCGAGGTTCGATTCGCGCGCTACACCGAGGCCGGCGCGAGCGTGCTCGCGTATCGCCCTGGGCCTCCATCGATGATCGGCGATCACGCGCGCGAATTCACCGTCGAGGTCGACGGCGGCGGCGAGCACGCCGAACCGCAGTTCGACCTGTTCGTCATCGAGGGAAACCTCGGGCGGCTGCTGTACGTCGCGACTGCGGAGAAGATGCGCCTGCGCCGCCAGGCCAGCGAGCTCTTCGCGATGCGCCAGCTCGCCGCGGCCGACGGCCGGGCGCTCGAGCGGATCGGCGCCGACCTCGGCGTGCCGCGGTTCGATACGAAGCTGGTCTGGGATGCGACGCTCGGGCTACCGACGATCGCCGCGGCGACGGAAGCCGATGCAGACTATCGCACGCGCCTCGCGATCTACCGCCCGTTGCTGCGCGCTTCGCGCCGAGCGGTCGACGAGATGGCAAACGGTCCGGGCGCCACGACAGATCCGAACCGCGGCCTGCCGGCACAGCTCGGGATGACCGCGCGTGTCGAGATCGAGGAATCAGACACCGAGCTCGTGATCGCGATGCGGATCGTCGGTGCGGAGCCCCAGCGGCTCGCGTACACGGCGTTCCTGCGCAAGACGATCCTGCTCGTCCCCGGCGCGCCGGTCGCGGACATCCGGCTCGTGCCGCGTAGCGAGCGAGCCGAGACCAACGCGCTGTGTGTGCGCCTCGCGACGACGTTCACCTGGCCGGCGAACCCGGCGATCGCGCCGGCGCTCGCACGGGCGCTCGATCGGGTCGGCAAGTGTCGCACGGCGCTCGGCGTGACCCGGCCGTGGAAGGTCTTGCGGACGCAGGACGACGCGGGCGGCAGTCGGTACGAGCTCGGGCTCGGCATCGATCTCGAGGTTCCGCCGGCTGGAGAGCTCGCGGCGCTCGGCCAAAAACACGTCGTGTCGGGGACCACGCCGGAGATCGAAGCACTCATCGCGTCGATGACACCCGTGCCGGCGGCGCAGGATCTGCACGGGCGCTGGCTTCTCGAAGCATGCCTGCTACCGACGGTGCATTCGCTCGATGCGACGAAAACCTACGTATCGCATCTGGTCACTCACGGGCTCTCGATCGGCGAGACCGTCGCGAACGGAGTGACGCAGCTCGCCGCGACATGGAATGCGCCGAACGACTCCGGGCCTGACGCGACGCTCGTGCTCGCACTCGAGGACGCGGATGTGGCGCGTGCGAGCGCGGGCGTCGCAGCGTGGACGCTGCTGACTGGCGCTGCCGAACAAGCGGGTTGGGCGGCCGCCGTCGCGCCCCCCGCGGGGCTCGTCGCCGCGGTCACCGAGGCTGCGATTCACATCGCAACGGACGCCGTGGCGACGACGAAGACGATCCATGCGCTTGCCGCGGTACCGAACGAGCTCGTGCTGACCCTGCAGCTCGATGCGACGCTCGCGGCCAAGCTCGCGACCCACGATGCGGCCGCGACCGCGCAACTGCTTCAGCTCGTGATCGCATTCCAGCGCGCGGGCGTCACGTCGCTCCTGCCGCTGTACACCAGCGCGAACCAACTACTCCTCGTGATCGGCGCGGTCTCGCTCCCCGGTGCGTCGACGCTGCTGACGGTCGAGAAGAGCTCGTTGCGTTGGTATGTCGTGCCGATCGCGGGCGCGCCCGGCACCGTGACGCCGGCACTGGGCAGTCGCACCACGTGGTCCGAAGGGGAGGGTATCTCGGCGATCGTCGTGATCGCCCCCGGTCGCCGCGGGACGCCGGATCCGCGCGGTCGGGTCGCACCGTTCGAGCTTCGCGTCTCGGTGCCCGCCACGACGTTGCTCGAGCTAGAGCAGTACGAGCTCCTGATGAACCTGTTCGACCGCGCGCATCCGCTCGGGGTCGTCGTCAACACCCGAAACCTGCGCCAGCAGATCGACGGCAATGACGATGGGACTGCCGAGCCGATCTCGACGGCCCTCTCGCGTACGTATCGACCGTTTCGCCAACCCCGTCGCTCGCCGATCGAAGAGTAGGAGATCACATGGCCCACATTCGTCCCGACCTTGGCAACCTGCTCACCCACCTCGGCGTCGTCGAGGCGCGTCCCGACGCTTCGCCCGTCGAGATCGCTTGTGTCGATGGCGTCCCGGCGATCGATACCGCGGCGGCGTACGATTTCGTGCGCAGGTTCATCCACGAGGACTGGATCGACGGCGAGAGCCTGGTCCAAGCCGCGAAGACACCGGAGGAGTCCGGGTTCAACGACCGGTTCCACAACATCGAGCGCGATCTCGATTCGCTGGGTGACAACGTGAACCGCGCGTTCCAGGGCCTCTCCGCACTGCGCGCGCAGCTGCGCGTGTGTTTGAACGAGATCGTCGTCGCACTGAACCAGGCGAACAAGAACGCCGCCAAGGACACGAAGGACGGCAAGGACACGCCCGACGCGAAGCAGCAGAAGGACAACAAGGAGAGTAAGGACCACAAGGACACGCCCGACGGCAAACACACGAAGGACCAGAAGGATACGAAGGAGGACAAGGAAGCCAAAGAGGTCGACGACAAGTCCAAGGAGCATTCGAAAGAAGGTCTCGGTGCCGCCGAGAAGAAGGACAGTGATCATCATCAGCCGCTCGCTCCGGTGCCCACGACAGGTCGGCCCGGCGGTGAGCCGATCGTGTCTGCGAGCGAACAGGTGCGGGTGTTCATTCAGCCGAGTGAGCGTCCCGTGCTCGGCACGCGTGCGCTCGGCGAACCGAGGACTGAATGATGGTGATCGTGCTCGCCTACAGCCACGACGCGGCGGCGTACCGTCTCGTCGAGCGCTGGCGTGCACTCGGCGAGGATGCGGTTGTCGTGACCGGCGCGGATCTGTCGCGCCGGGGCTGGCGGTTCGTCGCGGGAGATCCCGGCGCGACGCGGATCGCCGTCGGTGAGCGCGTGGTGGCAGGCTCCGAGGTGCGTGCGATCGTGATCCGGATGCCGATGATGAGCGATGGCGAGATCGCGCACGTTCACGTCGAGGACCGTGCGTACGCAGCCTCGGAGATGCAGGCCTTTCTCCTCGCGTGGACCAGCTCGCTCTCGTGCACGATCGTGAACCAGCCGACGACCTGCAACCTGGGCGGCCCGGCGTGGCATCCCGCGGAGTGGGTGCGGCGGGCCCGGCGACTCGGGCTGGCGGCGTGCTCTTACGTCGTGCGATCCACGGCAGCCGAGCCTGCGGGTGGCGAGCTACGCGTCGATGCGAATGCGAAGTTCGTCGATGTCGTGGGGCGGCGAGCATTCGCCGTCGGTGGCCGCGCCCCACTTCCAGCCGACGATCCCGCGGCGGGCCTCGCGCTGGCGCTTGCGCGCGATGCGGAGGTCGAGATGCTGCGCGTCTACTACGAGCTCGAGGACTCCGGAGCGCCGCGGTTCGTCGAGGCCGGCATGTGGATCGACCTCGACAACGATGCGATCGCGGAGGCATTGACCGAGCGCTGCTTCGGATACGTCCATGCCAGCGCCCAGCTCGCTGCCACCGCGAAGGTAGTGCACGCGTGATCCTCTTGTGGGGGCTCGGCAGCGACCAGCCGCTCGCAGCGGTGAGGACCGAGCTGGCGAAGCTCGGGCGGACCGCCGTGATGATCGACCAGCGCGCGGTGCTCGAGACTACCGTGGAGCTCGAGATCGACACGGAGCCGCGTGGCGCTCTCGAGTGGAGTGGAATCCGCGTCGATCTGGAGCGCGTCAAGGCCGCGTACATGCGTCCGTACGATCCGTTTGGCGTGCCGGCGCTGGCGCGGACCGCGCCTGACGCACCGGAACGGCGCCATGCGCTCGCGGCGTACGAAGTGTTGCGGCTGTGGGGCGATGCGAGCCCGGCGCGGGTCGTCAATCGGCTCGCGGCGATGAGTTCGAACAACTCGAAGCCGTATCAGGCCGAGTTGATCCGTCACGCTGGATTCTCGATTCCGGCGACGCTCCTGACCACCGATCCCGAGGCGGTCATCGCATTCGCGGCGCGCCATGGTGAGCTCGTCTACAAGTCGATCAGCGGCACGCGCAGCATCGTGGCGCGCCTCGACGTGATGCGGCGCGACGAGCTCGAGCGAGTCACGGCGTGCCCGACGCAGTTCCAGGCGCTCGTTCCGGGCATCGACTACCGGGTCCATGTCGTCGGCGATGAAGTGTTCGTGTGTGAGCTGGTTGCGGATTCCGTCGACTATCGCTACGCGCACGCGGTCGACCGCCGAGCGGCGACGATACCCGACGAGCAGGCGCGCGCGTGCGTCGAGCTTGCGAGAGTTCTGGAGCTGTCGGTCGCGGGTATCGATCTGCGCCGTACGCCGGCCGGCGAGTGGTTCTGTTTCGAGGTCAATCCGTCGCCCGCGTACAGCTGGTTCGATCTCGAGGGCCGGATCGCTACGAGCATCGCGCGTCACCTCGCTGCCGCGTGAGTTGCTTGACTTGGAGGTCGAACCCGATCTGCGCGCACGACACGTAGTGCTTGAGCGCATCGCGTAGCTCCGCGAGCTCGGGTTGCTGAAATGCCTCGGGCGGGAAATGCTGCGCGAGCCTTTCGACGGAGAATCGTGCATCAGCGACCGTGTTCGCTGTGACCTTCACGAGGTCGCGGTAGAGCGCCAGCCGTTGCTCCGCCTTGGCCGAGTGCTGGACCTGCTCGCCGCTCATCCCGTTGCGTCCGTGATCGGCGTCGATTCCACCGACGAGTAGGTCGGTCTGGACCCATCGAGCGAACTCCGGATGACGATCGAGGATCCCGCGCGCTGCCTGAAGCTCGCGGACATGTTCGTGACCGAATGGAGCTGGAACAAGCGACAGCTGGTCGAGTACACTGCGGCGCATCGGGGACCTCGGGTGCTGCGGACGTTAAGCACCTTCAGTAGCTGGGGAACCCGATGCTTTATTTCCGGAATCCTCGTCGAGGATTTCCCTTTCGGCTCGCGCAGTTACGCGATTCGGGACGGGAACTTGCTAGCTACACCATCGACCCGGCGAGCCAATCGGCGAGCAGGTCGACCGACGACAGCATCTGGTTCGCGCGGCGCAGCCGATCCGACAGGGTCTTGACGACCTGGACCAGCAGCACCGCGGAGGCGCTCGGATCGTCGGCGATCAACTGGCGCAGCGCATCGTGCGGCAGGCGGAACAAGAACGTCGCCGACATCGACGTCACGGTCGCCGAGCGCGGCGCCGGCTCGACGAGCGACATCTCGCCGAAGAACTCGCCGCCCGACAGCGTGGCGAACGTCTGGGCGCCCTTGTGGACGGCGACCTGGCCCGACAGGATCAGGAACAGCGCGTCGCCGAGGCTGCCCTCGCTGAGGATCTGCTCGTTCGGGTTGTAGCTCTCGACCTCGCCGGCCTGCGCGATCCGCTCGAGCTGATCGGGCGCGAGGTTCACCAACAACGGGTGGTTCTCGAGCAGCGTCGGGTTCGGCACCGCCCGAGTATAACGCGTCTCCGATCTGCTACCGTGCCCGCGGATGCGTCACGCGGTTGGTTTCGCCCTGATCTCTGCGATGTCCGTGACGTTCGTGATGGTCGCCGCGACCCAGGCCCACGCGCAGGTGGTGAACCGGCGCTACGCGGAGGCGCCGACCGACGGGCTCGCGCTCCCAGGCACGCCGATCGCCGGTGACGCCGATGCACGCGCGGTCAACCTCGATCCGGCAGGGCTCGCGTTCCTGAACGGTCCCGAGCTCGCCATCGCGCTCGACCTCGAGAACGCCGACGTGGGTACGTCGTCGGGACCGGGGTTCGGGATCTACGCGGGCGACTCGCTGTTCGGCGGCGTGTTGCCCAAGATCGGGATCGGCCTGGGCCTCGAGTGGCTGCGTCCGCCGCGCACGGACCTGGTCCCCGATCCGGGCGAGCCGGTGCGCCTGACCGTCTCGCACGCCAACGCGATCGGCTCGCACCTCAGCCTCGGGCTCAACTTTCATTACTTCATCAACGGCGGCCCGCTCGACGGGCTGTTCACGTTCGACCTCGGCCTGGCCGGGCGGATCAACAACTACGTCGCGTTCGCCGGCAACCTGCGCGATCTCGATACCCGCGAGGTCGCCGGCCAGCTCGTGCCGCGCCGCTACGAGCTCGAGGCGCTCGTGCGTCCGTTCGGCACCGACGCGCTCGAGGTCTCGGCCGGCGGGCGGATCGGCGAGAGCCGCGGCGACGTCGACGGCTGGGCGCGCGTCGCGGTGCGCGCGCTGCGCGGCGCGTACGTGGTCGGCGCGATCGAGAGCCGCGCGCTGCACGCGATCGACGCTTCGCCGGCGGGCTCGACCGAGCTCGATCTCCGCGAGCTGCGCGCGACCGTCGGGCTCGAGCTGTCGTTCGGCAGCGTCGGGCTGGCGGCCTTCGGCACCGGGGTGCGCGCGCCGCAGGGGGGCGGCAACCACGCGCTCGGCACCACGCTGGTCGCGACGTTCTCGGCGGCGCCGCGGCCCTCGGTGCTGCCGCCGAACGATCACCTCGAGCGCGTCGAGCTGACCGGCGACATCGAGGCGCGCGAGCTCACGCACGTCGTGCTGCGGTTGCGCTCGATCGCACGTGATCGCAGCGCGAAGGGCGTCGTCGTGGTGTTCGACGGGGCGACCGCCGGGTGGGCCGCGCTCCAGGAGATCCGCGACGAGCTGGTCGCGCTGCGCGCCGTGCACAAGAAGGTGTTCGCGTACATGGTGTCGGGCACCGGGCGCGATTACTTCGTCGCCTCGGCGGCCGACAAGATCTACCTCGATCCGGCCGGCGGGCTGCGGCTGGTCGGGATGGCGGGCCAGTCGTTCTACTTCCGCGGCGCGTTCGACATGATCGGCGTGACGCCGCAGTTCGAGAAGATCGGCGAGTACAAGAGCGCGCCCGAGATGTTCACCGAGACCGGGCCGACCCCGATCGCCGCGCACATGCACGACGAGCTGGTCGATTCGATCTGGCAGCAGTGGCTGACCACGGTCGGCGCCGCGCGCCACCTCACGCCCGCGGAGCTCACCGCGATCGTCGATGCCGGCCCGTATACCGCCGGCGAGCTCGCGGCGAATACCAAGCTCGTCGATGCGGTCGCGACCCCCGACAAGGTCGCGCAGCTGATCATGGCCGAGCTCGGGGGGATCTATCCGGTCGACACCCCTCCCACCACGCGCCCCGAGCGCTGGGAGCACCCGAAGGTCGCCGTGATCTACCTCGATGGCGATATCACCGATGGTGCCTCGAAGATCATCCCGTTGATCGGCAAGAAGACCGCCGGCGGCGAGACGATCGTCAACGCGATCACCGAGGCACGCGAGGATCCCACGGTCGGCGCGATCATCCTGCGCATCGATTCCCCCGGCGGCAGCGCACTCGCGTCGGAGCTGATCGCGCGAGAGGTGTTCGCGACGCGCGGGGTCAAGCCGATCCTGTGCTCGATGAGCAACCTCGCCGCCTCGGGCGGCTACTTCGCGGCGGCCGGCTGCGACCTGATCTTCGCCGAGCCGATGACGATCACCGGATCGATCGGCATCTTCTTCGGCAAGTTCGACCTGTCGGGGTTGATCCGGCGGCTCGGCGTCACGGTCGAGACGTTCACGCGCGGCGCGCACGCCGATGCCGAGAGCATGTTCCGGCCGTATACCAACGAGGAGCGGGCCAGGTTGCTGGACAAGCTGCGCTACTCGTACGGCCGGTTCGTCGGCGCGGTCGCGGCCGGCCGCGGCCTGACCAAGGACGCGGTCGATGCCGTCGGCCGCGGTCACGTCTACTCGGGCGCGCAGGCCAGGCCGCTGCGCCTCGTCGATCGGTTCGGCGGCCTCGGCGATGCGCTCGACGAGGCGCGCGTCCGCATGCACCTCGCGCCCGATGCGGAGCTCGATCTCGAGGAGCTCCCGAAGATCCCGACCACGTTGCTCGGCGTGATCGGCAACCTATTGTCGCTCGCGCCCGCCGAGCTGCCGCTCGGCCAATTGCCCATCTGGAAGGCGCTGGTCCGCGGTGTGCCACCCTCGCTGCTCGCGGAGCCCGACACCGCGCAGATGCGGTTGCCGTACGTGCTCGAGCTGTCCGAGTAGCTGCGACCGCGACCGGAAATCGCGGGGGCTTTTTGGCGTATGATGGTTCGGTCTCGCCGTGAAGAAGTTCCCCGATTTCGTACCACCGACCAAGGTCAGCTACCTGGACCGAGGTCCGACGCTGCACCTGCGCCGCTGCATGCTGCAGGTCGCCGACGATCCGGCCCAGGAGTGGACCTTCGACAAGGAAGAGATCCGGATCGGCTCGATGGACGACAACGACATCGTCCTGTCGGACGACACGGTGTCCCGCTATCACTGCCGGATCATCCAGGACGACACGAGCTACGTGCTGATCGACAACACCTCGACGAACGGCACGTTCATCAACAAGGTCCGGGTCCGCGAGGGCTTCCTCAAGCCGGGCTGCACGATCGGGGTCGGGCAGAGCCAGCTCAAGTTCAACGCGCGCGAGGAAGAGGTCCAGATCGTGCCGTCGCGCGCGGACCGCTGCGGTGGGCTGATCGGCGGCAACGCGAAGATGCGCGAGATCTATTCGATCATCGAGAAGATCGCGCCGACCGCGACGACCGTCGTGATCGACGGCGAGACCGGCACCGGCAAGGAGGTCGTCGCGCAGGTGATCCACTCGCTGTCGCCGCGGTCGCGCAACGAGCTGGTCGTGTTCGATTGCGGCGCGGTGCCACCGAACCTGATCGAGAGCGAGCTATTCGGCCACGAGAAGGGCAGCTTCACCGGCGCGGTGATGAGCCGCGAGGGGCTGTTCGAGATGGCGGACGGCGGCACGCTGTTCCTCGACGAGCTCGGCGAGCTGCCGCTCGATCTCCAGCCGAAGCTGCTGCGCGCGCTCGAGCAGCGCGAGGTCCGCCGCGTCGGTGGGGCGAAGTCACAGAAGGTCGATGTCCGGATCATCGCGGCGACCAATCGCAACCTCGAGGACGAGGTCCGCGCCGGGCGGTTCCGCCAGGATCTGTTCTATCGGTTGAGCGTCGTGCGCCTGCACCTGCCCTCGCTGCACGCGCGCGTGGACGACATCCCGGTGCTGGTCCAGCACTTCCTCGATACCGGCCCGTACAACCGCAACCCGAACGGCACGCCGCGGGTCCGTGCGATCGCGCGCGACGCGATGACGGCGCTGCAGAGCTATCCGTGGCCGGGCAACGTGCGCGAGCTCGTCAACGTCATCGAGCGCGCGGTGAGCTTCTGCGAGCGTGGCACGATCGAAGCGAGCGACCTGCCGGATTACATCCGCACCGCGAAGTCCGCGCCGCCGAAACCGGGCCCGGCGCCCGCGCTCCGCCGCGCGTCGAGCGTGCCCGCCGCCGCGAGCCTCGCCGCGCAACCGCCACCGACTCCCGAGGAGTTGCTCGCGGTCGGCATCACGTTCAAGGATGCGAAGGAGCGCTGGGTCACCACGTTCGAGCGTGACTACATCCTCCAGATGCTGCGCCGGAACAACGGCAACATCTCGCACGCCGCGCGCCAGGCCGACATCGATCGCAAGTACTTCCGCAAGCTGATGAAGAAGTACGACATCGAGGCGGCGGGCAGCGACGACGATGACGCCGCCGAGTGACCTCGGTGACCCCGGCGAGCCCGGCGACCCCGGCGACCCCGGCGACCCCGAGGTCGAACCGGTCGACTTTGGCGAGCGCTCCCACCTCGACGCCGACGGCAAGCCGCGGATCGTCGAGCGCCACCTGATCGTCCCCGCCGAGCTCGCCGGGTTGCGCCTCGATCACTTCGTCAAGACCCAGATCCAGCGGCTCTCGCGCACCAAGATCCAGCACGTGATCGAGACCCAGCTCCGCCGCGCCGATGGCCACGCGCCGAAGCCCGCGACCAAGGTCGCCGAGGGCGAGCACTTCATCATCCGCCGCGAGGCCCGGCCCGAGCCCGCGTGCCCGCGCACGTTCGGCGTCGTCCACGAGGATCGCCGGCTGCTGATCATCGACAAGCCCGCCGGCCTGCCGGTCCACGCGTCCGCCAAGTTCTACTTCAATACGCTCGCGCGCGTGCTCGCCGAGCGCTACCCGACCGAGCCCGAGCTCCAGCTCTGCCACCGGCTCGATCGCGAGACCTCGGGCTGCGTCGTGATCGCGCGCGACCGCGAGGCCGCCGCGTACGTCAAGCAGGCGATCAGCGACAAGCGTCGCACGGTGAAGCAGTACCTCGCGGTCGTATCCGGCCACCCGCCGTGGGAGACCGAGCACGTGCTCGACCAATCACTCAGGATCTCCGACGAGCACGATGGCACCAAGCTCGCGACCGTCAAGGTGCTGGTCGCTCCGGCCGGCCCGCAGGCGATGTCGGCGATCACGCGCGTCCAGGTCGAGCGCCGCAGCGGTGCCTACGCGCTCGTGCGCTGCACGCTCGTGACCGGGCGCCAGCACCAGATCCGCGTCCACCTCGCGCACGCCGGCTTCCCGATCGTCGGCGACAAGCTCTACGCACACGGCGACGACGCGTTCATCGCGTACTGCGACGAGGGCCTCACGCCGGAGCTCGCCGAGCTGTTCGTGCTGCCGCGCCATGCGTTGCACGCCGCGCGGATCACCGTGCCGCACCCCGAGGGTGGGACCGTCACCGGTGAGGCGCCGCTCCCCGCCGACATGGCGAGCCTGCTGTAGCACCCACGACCTTGGGGTGGGGAGCTACTGCCAGCGCCAGTCGGCGTGGCTCGACACCAACCACGGCGTGCCATCCGGCGTCGTCGCCACCGTGTAGATCGGATCGCCGTCGAGCGTGCCCGCGAACGGCAGCTCGACCGGCTCGTCGTCCTTGAAATAGCCGAGCTTGGCCTCTCCGGCACCGGCGACGTTGACCGCGTGCAGCGTGATCTGGTTCGGCTCGTACGGGCCGACCATCGTGCGGAACGTGCCGTCCGCGTCGAGCTCGCCGAGCACCGC
Source organism: Kofleriaceae bacterium (assembly GCA_039922635.1). Lineage (GTDB taxonomy): Bacteria > Myxococcota_A > Polyangia > Haliangiales > Haliangiaceae > JABFXX01. The sequence goes on from JBDTEH010000037.1 coordinate 18,848, forward strand.
GATCGGGTGCGGCACGAAGTGCGCGGGCGCGGGATAGGCGGGTGCCTCGAACATCGTGACGTAGAGCCGTACCCGCGCGAGCTTGGTCGCGGGATAGCGCCGCTCGGCTTGCTTCCACATCGCGGTGAGCCGGCGGTGCAGCTGGTCGGGGTCGCGCTCGGTCCACATCCTGCGGTTCGAGTGATCGAACCAGCGCTGGGTCGGGAGATCGATCGGCGGCTCGGCGACGACGTCGAAGTGATCGCCGACGACGACGTAGCTCGAGTGCCCGCCGTACGGCGGCTTCGCCAGCACGGTCGAGAACATCGGAAAGCCCGAGAACGGATAGGTGTTGATCCGTTGATCGAGCCCGGGCACGAGCGCCGTGATCACGTCGTAGCACACGAACGCCGCGACGAAGATCCGCGTGGCGCGCGGCGGGGCCCAGCTCGGCGGCGGCTCGAGCTCGGGGACGCGCCGGCGCAGCAGCGCGTCCCAATCGATGAACACCGCGTAGAGCGGCAGCCACCACGGGTTCCACAGGTCCACGACCAGGCCGAGCGCGATGGTCTCGACGACGAAGAACAGCCCGAACAACGCACGCCACACCGGGTGGCGGACGAGGAAGCACGCGGCGAGCGGCGCCGCCTGCGAGATCAAGTTCAACACGGCGACCGTGCGGTACCTCCACGGATCGTCGATCAGCCACGCGACCAGCGGCGGGCGGGGCAGGCCCGCCAGATCGAACTTCACCATCAGCTGGTGGCGCAGGTTGTCGGACAGCGCCCAGCGCAGCGTGAAGTGACCGTGCAGGACCTTGTGGAACGCGGCGCACGCGAACATCACCGCGACCGCGAGCTGGACGAGCCGCAGCGACCACTGGTACGCGCGCGGCCGATCGAACAGTGCCAGGCCGCGCAGGCGGCGGATCAGCGCATCGAGCGAGAGCACGTCGCCCGAGTGGCTGCCGAGGAACGCGCACTGCGCGAGGAACACGACGTTGTACTGGTGCGACCAGGTCGCGTTGCTCGCGTACGACAGCGACGCCAGCGCGAGCGCGGAGGCGAAGCTCGCCGCGGTGGCGACCCGCGTCGAGAGGCCGAGCAACATCGCGGTCGTCGCGATCCAGGCGGTCCCCCACAGCGCCTGGACGAGCACCTGCGGCGGCGGCGCGTGACCGAGCAGCATCCACACCCCGACCGGCCTGTACAATGTATGCGCACCGGGGAGGTCCCCCGTCGAGCCGCTGTGGTCGAGGCGCGCGAGTGTGAGGAGGATCGCACTCGCGAGCGCGATGCGCACGATCGCGGAGGCATAGCGGCCGCCTTCCGCGAACCAGTAGCGCTGCCATCGCGTCACGCGCCTACGTTACACGCACTGGTGTAGGGTGGGTCTCATGCGGATCGCCTGTCGCGTGACGGTGCTCGTGTCGATCGTGGCGGCGGCGTGTGGCAGCAAGTCGCCGGGAAATGGCGACGACGCCGGCATCGGTGATGCGAGGACCACCGGCAGCGACGGCGGCGGCGATCACGGTGGGCAGACCCCGACGAACGTGACGTTGACGATGCACCACCAGCCGCACGACGCGGCGAAGTTCTCGTACCTCGTCGCGTACCAGGACGGGGCGGGCCCGTGGGCGCTCGCGCCGGCGCCGAGCGGTGAGACCTATACGCTCCCGATCTACGCGCCGGTCTTTGGGGTCGCGTGGACCTGCATCTCTGGCGGCGCGCAACCGAGCAGCACCCAGCGCCTGGTCAGCGAGCTCCAGTTCGCGGTCTCGGAGCGCACGGCGCTGACCGTCGAGGTGCCGCCGCGGTGCAGCGATGCTTATACGACCGTCAACCTCCACGGCACGATCGCGAACCAGGGGATCGCGACGAGCTACGTCGTGAACTGGGGCGATCGGACCGCGGTGGCCAACTCGCAGGGCCAGTACGCGATGCAGGTCGCACCGGGCACCCACGATCTGTTCGTGTTCGCCGGCAGCTCGTTCACGACGGGCACCGGCACCACGGGCGGCGAGCTCGTCGCCACCGCGGCGATCGTCCGGCGCGGCGTGACGATCAGCGCGGCGACCCAGCTCGATCTCGACGGCGGCGACCAGGAGAACGTGCAGTCGTTCCAGGTCGACAACCTGTTCGGCGGCACGAAGCAGACCGCCTCGACGACGCTGTACGCGAACGGCACGGTCGCACCGCTGGTCACCGACTCGACGATCCCGTTCGAGACCGAGGCGCTCGCCACCGATCAGATGGCGACCGGCGACGTCTACGATCAGCAGCTGACCGTCGCCACATTCGGTGCGAGCACCAGCGCGTCGACCGCCACCGCGTCGCCGAGCGACGAGACCTGGGCCGCCGTGCCGGCACTCGGCACCGTGACCTCGACCTCGACGCTGGCGCCGAACCCTCGGGTGACCTCGACCTGGACGCACTACCCGAGCGCGGTCGGCTACGTGTGGGCTGGAACCCAGACGCCGGCCAGCACCGGCCAGAACGGCTGCGGTGGCAACGGCGGCGCCTGCTCGATCCTGTGGACCGCGCAACTCTCGGCCGGGGTGATCGGCGACCAGGGCACGTACACGATGCCGGACCTGGCGGCGCTGGCCGGCTGGAACCCCGCGCTTCAAATGGTCGCAGGCCGCCCGATCGGTGGCGGCGTCCAGGCCATGACCTCGACGGCGACCGGGGATTTTCCGCCGCTCGTGCCTCCCACGGTAGGGACCCAGCGGACGTTCGCGACCGGTGAATTCAGCGTCACGCCCTGATAGATGCTAGACACCGATCGGTGTCGAAGGACCGCGCTTCGCCGTTCTCGAAGAAGCACCGCCGCTACTGGATCCCCGTGACCGGTGGCATGGTGGCGCTCGGCATCGTCAATATCCTGATCGGCTTGCAGTCGTACAAGCCTCCCCAGGAGCCGGCGCGGATGTCGGTGCTCCACGACGCGTCGATCGACGATGCACGTGGAACGATCGGCAACTCGGAGCTACCGGCGCAGGTGATGCGCGCGTTCGCGATCAAGTATCCGCACGTGATCCCGGCGGGTGCGATGGTCGAGGGGACGCACTACCTGATCGCGTTTCCGCCGGGTAAGGGCCACGCGCACGCGACGTTCGCGCTGGATGGCTCGTTCGTCTCCGAGGACTAGCGGGCGGCTACGGGCGGCGCTTGAGCACGACGACCACGGCGCCCAGGACGACGACCGCGCCGCCGAGCGCGCCGTAGATCAGCCACGCTCGCGAGGCCGCCGGCTCGGCGCGACACACCGCGTCGGGGGTCACCGTCGAGCGCGGTCCGGCGTCGAACCGGAGCTCGAGCCCATCATCCGAGAGCGGTCCGCCCGGTCCCGCGAAGCGGTAGTCGTGGCTCGGATCATCGGCCGGACCGATGTGGGCCTGCTCGATCGCGATGCCGGGCGCGTCCTCGACCTTGACCTCGGTCTCGCCAGGGTGCGCGATCCGATAGCGATCGTGGATCACGAGCTGGTGCTTGCCGCGGCTCGTCGGCAAGCACGCGTAACCGATCAGATCGACCGAGAATGATCCGGCGGCGACTTGTGGGCTGCCGAGCCCGACGTCGATGGACGCCCACGGCATCGTCACGACGTGGCCATCGACCTCGACCTGGAGCCCGGCCGCGACCTGAGTCGCGATCCCGGCGCCGAACGCATGCCCTTCGGCGTCGGAGAGCAGGCCGTCGCGGTTGGTATCGATCTCTCGCCGCGCGATCGCGCCCGGGACTTCGCCGAAAAACACCGTGTACGCGAGGCGGACCCGGTCGCCGAACGGCGTGACCTTCAGGTACCGGTTGTTGTCGTCCACGGACGGTGCGACGTGGGCCGCCGCCGTGGCCGTGATCGCGACCACAGCCGCGGCGACCCCGAAGGCAGCTATTGACGTTTTCAGATCCGCCGTGGTCAAGTCCCCGGCGAGGGTAGCCCATGAAGAAGCTTTTGCTTGGTCTCGTTGCGGCGTCTTTGGGCGCCGCGTGTGGTGGCGATAGCGGCGGCAAGCAGCTGTTCACGCCGAAACCGGAGTGCATGGGCGATCCGGTGACGCCGTACGCGGGCACCCTGCCACAGGTGATCTCGTCGCTCGCGATCGGCAGCGTACAAGACGGCTTCGATCTCGATGGCGACGGCAAGCCCGACAACAAGCTCTCGGCGGTCGGGAGCCTCGCGATGAGCGCGATCAGCGACTCGATGAAGAACTACCAGATCATCATCCCGCTCGAGTACTTCGATCTGCCGGTGGTCGCCGCCGATACCTGCGTGAAGTTCGCGATCTACTACGGCAACTTCGACCAGGACCTCGACGGCGACGGCAAGCGCCCCGGCATCGCGGGCGGCGACTGCGATGACACCGCGACCGGCTCGGGCAACTACCCCGGCGCGACCGAGATCGTCGGCGACGGCATCGACAACGACTGCGACGGGCTCGCCGACGAGGACGGTCAGAACGTGCCGAGCGCGAACACCGATGATGCCGATCACGATGGTCAGACCATCGCGGATGGTGACTGCAACGACCACGACCCGACGATCTACAAGGGTGCACCCGAGATCTGCGGCGACGGCAAGGACAACGACTGCGACGGCGTCGCCGATCGCTCGCAAGACGCGCAGGGCAACACGACCGCGTGCAGCCCGTTCGACCTCGCCCACCCGGTCGACATCAAGCTCGATCCGCTGTCGTTCGTCGGCACCGCACCGGCGATCTCGTTCACCAGCGGCACGATCGATGGCTCGATGAAGCTCGTCGCCGGCCCGTCGCTGTTCAGCGTCAACATCCCGGTCACCAGCGGCATCACGCTCGATCTCAAGATCAGTGGCGCGACGATCGAAGGCACGGTCGGCGCGAACGGCGCGATCTCGAACGGCCGCCTCGGCGGCGTCATCGACGCGAAGACCGCGGACACGATCCGCGGTCTCAACGTTGCCGAGATCGGCCTGACGCCCGACAACTCGCTGCTCGACGCCGTGTTCGCGAACCTGCTCGGCCCGCTGCTCGCGCTGCCGAAGGCGAACGCCGAGATCCAGAAGATGTATCCCGGCTGCCGGACTCCTGACATCGACGTCGACGGCGACGGGCTCGAGGCGTTCTGCGACTCCAACCCGAACGACGACAACAAGGCGGTCGACGTCTGCATCGACGGCGACGGCACGGTCATCAAGGACACGCTCAACCCCGATGGCTCGGTCGCGGTGCACTGCACCGAGGCGATGAAGGACGGCAAGCCGCGGTTCGTCGACGGCATCTCGGTCGAGCTGAACTTCGGCACGACGCCGGTGCACTCGCTGCAGATGCCCTGAGGCCTGGTTGGTCGTGGCGCCGTTGATCCTCGCGAGCGCGTCGCCTCGGCGGCGCGAGCTCCTCGAGCGCGTCGGCGTCGAGATCGAGGTCGTGCCGGCCGGCGTCGACGAGACCCCGCACGCCGGTGAAGATCCGCTGGCGTATGTCGCGCGGATCGCGGCGGCGAAGGCCGCCACGATCGCCGTGCAGCATCCCGGGCGCTGGGTGCTCGCCGCCGACACCACCGTCACGATCGACGGCGCGATCCTCGGCAAGGCCGAGACCGGCGGCGAGGCGACCGCGATGCTGCGCCAGCTCGCGGGACGCACCCACCAGGTGATCACCGGGTTCGCGGTGGCGGGTCCGCGCGCGCTGGTCGAGACCGTGACGAGCGACGTCGACGTGATCGCGCTCGGCGACGGCACGATCGCCGAGTACGTCGCGAGCGGCGAGTGGCGCGGCAAGGCCGGCGCGTACGCGATCCAGGGCATCGCCGCGGCGTTCGTGCGCGGCGTGCGCGGCTCGGTGACGAACATCATCGGCTTGCCGCTCGCCGAGGTGCTCGAGGCGTTGCGCGCGCTCGGTGCGCCGGGTGCGCGGGTGGCCGCGGGCGTGCCGTCGTGATCGCGGAGACCATCGCGGAGCGCTGGGCAACGGTGCGCGCGCAGGTCGCCGCCGCGTGCGAGCGTGCCGGCCGGGCGCCCGGCGAGGTCACGATCGTTGCGGTCTCGAAGCTGCACCCGACCAGCGCGATCCGCGAGGCCGCGGCGGCCGGGGCCACCGACTTCGGCGAGAACTACGCCCAGGAGCTCGCCGCCAAGCAAGCCGAGCTCGGCCTCTCCCAGGGCGCGTCGCCGCGCTGGCACTTCATCGGCCGGCTCCAGCGCAACAAGGCGAAGCTGGTCGCCGGCAAGGTCGCGCTCGTCCACGCGGTCGACTCCGAGGAGCTCGCCGCCGAGCTCGCCAGGCGCGCCGCGCAGCTCCAGCCGATCCTGCTCGCGGTCAACCTGGCCGGCGAGGCGAGCAAGGGCGGCGTCAGCGCCGAGGCCGCACCGGCGCTCGCGCGGCAGATCGCGGCGCTCGCGAACGTCCGGCTCGACGGCCTGATGACGATGCCGCCGCCACACGACGACCCCGAGGCGAGCGCGCCGGTGTTCGATGCCCTCCGCGAGCTCCGCGACCGGATCGCCGGCGAGCTCGGCCAACCGCTACCCTGCCTGTCGATGGGGATGAGCGGCGACTACGAGGTCGCGATCCGGTGTGGCGCGACCCACGTCCGGATCGGCACCGCGATCTTCGGCGGTCGACCGATCCCGAGCCCGGGGTAACCGCGCTAACCTTTGGCGCGCTGTCACAGGACGGTAGTAGGGTGCTTGGCGGTGCGAATCCTCGGGCTCGATCCCGGCAGCCGATACTGCGGCTACGGCGTCATCGACGACAACGCGGGCCAGCTCCGCTATGTCGAGTGCGGCGTGCTGACCGCGCCGGAGGCGCAGCCGATGGAAGCCCGGCTCGGCGAGATCGCCCGCGGGCTGCGCGAGGTGATCGAGGAGCTCGCACCGCAGATCGTCGCGGTCGAGGATGTCTTCACCCACCAGAACCCGCGCAGCGCGCTCGCGCTCGCCCAGGCCCGCGGCATGGCGCTCGCGGTCGTGGGCCTGTGCAAGCTGCGCGTCGCCTCGTATGCCCCGGCGGTGGTCAAGAAGTCGGTGACCGGCGCCGGTGGGGCCGACAAGGGCCAGGTCGCGCGCATGGTGCAGGTCCTGATCGGCCTGCGCACGCTGCCACGCGCGGATGCGACCGATGCGCTCGCGGTCGCGATCACGCACGGTCGCACGACCACGCCGTCGGCCGCGAAGCTGATCAGCGCGGTCCGGGTGGTCGTGAAGTGATCGCGCGGCTCGACGGCACGTTGATCGAGCGTGATCCGCCGCGGATCGTCGTCGACTGCCACGGCGTCGGCTACGACGTGATCGTGTCGGCGTACACGCTCGCGAGCCTGCCCGCGGACGGCGAGCGCGTCGTGCTGCGGATCTTCACGCACGCGACCGAGACCAAGCTGACGCTGTTCGGGTTCTTCGAGGCCCAGGAGCGCGCGCTGTTCGATCTGCTGATCACCGTCAAGAACGTCGGGCCATCGACGGCGATCGCGATCTTGTCGGGCTCGAGCCCCCGCGAGATGGCGGCGCTGATCGCGCGCGAGGACGTCGCGGGGCTGACCCGGATCAAGGGCGTCGGCAAGAAGACCGCGGAGCTGCTCGTGGTCGAGCTCCACGACAAGTGCGAGGAGCTGATGCTGCACTGGGACGCCGACGGCAGCCTGCGCGTCCCCGGCGGCGCGCGGATGGTGCGCAAGGGCAAGTCGACGGGCCATCCCATGGTCGACGAGGTCCGGGTCGCGCTCGTCGCCATGGGCTGGAGCCCGAACGAGGCCGAGGCCGCCACCGCCGAGCTCGCGGTCACCGCCGAGGCGACGATCGAAGCGCTGCTCCGCCAGGCGCTGCGGAGCATGCCGAGATAGCCATGGCGCGCAACAAGCATATCGATCCACCTGGGCCACCCGGGCCACCCGGGCCACCCGGGCCACCCGGGCCTCACGGGTCCGCTGGGCTACCTGGGCCTGCGCCCGAGCCCGAACCGGGCGATCGCGAGGTCGCGAGCGCGGAGCGCGGCACCGAGCGTGCGTGGCAGACGGCGCTGCGCCCGCGCACGTTCGGCGAGTATATCGGCCAGCGCGATCTGATCGATAACCTCCGCGTCGCGGTCCACGCCGCGCGGCAGGGCAAGTGGGTGCTCGATCACTTCTTGTTCGCGGGACCGCCCGGCCTCGGCAAGACCACGCTCGCACACGTGATCGCGACCGAGATGGGCGTCAACCTGCACGTCAGCTCGGGGCCCGCGATCGATCACAAGGGCAAGCTCGCCGCGCTGCTCACCGATCTCGAGGAGGGCGACGCGCTGTTCATCGACGAGATCCACCGCCTCCATCCGGTGATCGAGGAGAACCTCTATCCGGCGATGGAGGACTTCCGGTTCGATCTCTTCATCGGCGACGGCCCGCACGCCAAGGCCATGACGATGCAGCTGCCGCGGTTCACGCTGCTCGGCGCGACCACGCGGATGGGCCTGCTGTCGGCGCCGCTGCTCGATCGGTTCGGGTTTCACTGGCAGCTCCGCTACTACGACCTGCCCGATATGGAGGCGATCGTGAAGCGCTCGGCGCGCCTGATCGACATCACGATCGATAGCGACGGAGCGCGCGAGATCGCGCGCCGGTCGCGCGGCACGCCGCGGATCGCGAACCGGCTGTTGCGCCGCGTGCGCGACTTCGCCTCGGTCGAGCGCGACGGCGCGATCGACGGCGACATCGCCGCTTCGTCGCTCGACCGGCTCGCCGTCGATCACACCGGCCTCGATAGCCTCGACCGCGCCTACCTCTCGGTGATCTGCGAGCGCTTCGACGGTGGTCCGGTCGGGATCGAGGCCATCGCGGCGTCGCTGTCCGAGGAGCGCGGCACGCTCGAAGAGGTCGTCGAGCCGTTCTTGCTCCAGGTCGGGTTCATCGGGCGCACCCCGCGCGGACGGATCGCGACGGCGGCGGGGTTCCAGCACCTGGGCCTGGTCCCTCCGACCAAGGCGCCCACCGGCGGCGCGGGCAACCAGGGCCGGCTGTTCTGACCGCTCAGCGATGCTGCGCGAGCCAGTCGGCGATGACCTTGCGGCGCTCGGCGAGCGGGTGCTCGGCCTCGGCCTGGACCGCGAGCCGGCGCGCGCGGGGGCGGTCGTGGTTCGCCTCCCACATCGCGCGCGCGAGCACGTAGCGCGCGTCGGCGAGCTCGACCGGATCCGTCGCGGCACCACGCGCGGTGATCGCCGCGACCGCGCGCTGCGCGTGCGGGATGCAGTCGGCCGGCCTGGCCATCGCGATCTCGACCTCGCAGAGGTCGGCGAGCGCACCGGCGAGGCGTTGCTCGCCGTCGGCACCGGCCTGCTCGACGATCGCGAGCGCGCGCTGCGCCGCGACGAGCGCCTCGGGCAGGCGGCCGAGCGCGCCCAGCGCGACCGAGCGATCGCGCTCCGGCCCCGCGACCGAGAGCGCGTCCGGTCCATCGGAGGCGGCGAGGATCTCGCGCGCGAGCGTCGCGGCCGAGAGCGCGTCGTCCCACCGCTGTTCGGTGAGCGCGAGGTTGACGAGGTTGCCCTGCACCGCGGCGCGCGCCGGGTGGATCGCGCCGTAGACCCGCGCGAACGTCGCGTCGGCCTGCTCGAGCAGGCGCCGGGCCTCGGCGTTCTGCTGATCGTCGATCAACACCTGCGCGAGCGTCAGCTGTGCGCCGGCCGTGGTCGGATGATTCGGGCCGAGGGTCGCGAGCGCGATCTCGAGCGTGTGCCGCGCCGCGACCAGCGCCTCGGGGGTGCGGCCGGCGCCGCGCAGGATCTGCGACAGCGCACCGTACGCGCGTGCGACGTTCGGGTTGTTCGTGCCGTACGCGCGCTCGAACAGCGCGATCGCCGAGTCCATCGAGTGAGCGGCCTCGGTGAAGTTGGTCTCGTCCATGAAGACCTGGCCCTCGGTGAACGCGAGCCGGGCCTCGAGCACGGTGTTGCCGCCGATCCGCGCGAGCTTGGCGCGTGCGAGCGCGAGCTGATGATGGGCGAGGGGGTGATCGTGGGCCTCGGTGCCGGAGACCTCGGCCAGCTGATCGAGCATCGTCGCGGCGTCGATGTCGCGGCCCTGCGCCTCGGCGAGCGCTTCGGCGTCGTCGAGCTCGGTGCGCGCGACCTTCGGATCGAGCTCGGTCTCGAGCTGTGCGAGGTCCATCAGCACGTCGAGCTCGAGGCCTTGGTCCTTGCGCGCGCGCGCGTCGGCGAGGAGCGTGGTCCCGAGCGCCACGCCGCCCCGGTAGTCGCCGGTGTCGAGTGCGGCCTTGACCCCGGCGAGTCGCTGGAGATCGGCGGCGGCGTGCGGTTGCGTCGTGACCACGGAGGCGTCACTGCACGGGCTCGGATCGTAGAGCGCCCACGCGGCGTCCGGACCCCTCGCGAGCAGGCCCGCCGTCGGGTGCGAGAGCGAGGCCACGACCGCGGCGAGCTCGTCGTGGTGCTGCGCGAGGCACGTCGTGCGCGCCGCGTGCACGCGCTCCGGCTGGTCGCGATCGCTACACGTCGCGCGGGCCTGGTCGGAGAGCGCGCTGGCATAGCGGTCGAGCGTCGCCGCGGTGCGCTCGTACGCCTCGATCGCGAGTGGCTTGCCGGTCGCCACGAAGCTCGCGGCCAGCGCGGCACGCGCCGGGGCGCTCCACGGCGCGTGGACCGCAGCCGCGGCGCGCTCGCAACCGGTCGCGCGCTGGCGCGCGGTGATCGTCGTGACGATGGCCGCCGCGCCACCCGCGATCGCGACCGCCGCGGCGACGGCCACGATCACGTTGCGGGCCGTGCGCGGGGTCGCGGCCGCGTGCAGCGCGGCGAGCAGCGCGGTCATATCGGGGAACCGCGCCGCCGGATCGCTGTGGAGCCCGCGCTCGACCACCCTGCGCACGCGATCCGGGACGCGCGAGCTCGGCCGCGGGAGGTCGTGCTTGGTGATCGCCGCGTGCAGCGACGATAGCGTCGTGCCGGTGAACGGGCGCGCGCCATACAGCGCCTCCCACGCGACGACGCAGAACGCGAACTGGTCGCAGCGCGCGCCGACGTCGCCGCCGTCGATCTGCTCGGGGGCCATGTAGGCCGGCGTCCCCGCGAGCCCGCCGGTCACCGTCAGTGCGACCGCGAGCGCCTCGGGATCGGACGGTGCACGGCCGGCGCTGTGGGGGCGCGCGAGGCCGAAGTCGCCGACCCGCGGGCGGCCGTCCTCGCCGACCAGCACGTTCTCGGGCTTGAAGTCGCGGTGGACCAGGCCGGCGGCGTGCGCGGCGGCCAGGCCACGACCGGCCTCGACGAGCATCGCGACGATCTCCCGCCACGTCCTGGGCGAGGCGGCGAGCCACGTGCGCAGCGTGCCGCCCTTGACGTACTCCATGGCGACGAACACCCGGTCGTCGTACGTCGAGACCTCGAACACGTTGACGACGTTGGGGTGCGCGAGCTTCGCCATCGCGAACGCTTCGCGCTGCAGGCGCTCGCTGCTGGCGTGCACGAGGTGGAGCTTCAAGGCGACGTCGCGGCCGAGCGAACGATCATGCGCCAGGTACACCGTGCCCATGCCGCCGTGGCCGAGCTCGGAGGCGACCTCGTAGCGCTCCAGGATCACGGTGCGCGGCTGGAGCTCGAGCCCCGCGAACGGCACGGCGGGCGTGCTCGGCGACCGCGACCCGAGCGCGAGCGCGGCCACCGCCTTGCGGCAGTCCTGACAGCTATCGAGGTGGATCTCGAGCTCGCCGAACCGCGCCGGGTCGATGGAGTGGTCCACCATCGCCAGCAGCGTCTCGTCGTTCGGGCAGCCCACGCAGCGACTCGTAACACCAGATCTCCCGGCGTGCATCGGGTAAATTCGGGGAGGTGGGTTCGAGCAGTTACACGGCGGTCGGCGGCGGGCGCCTCGCGGCCCGCGACAACACCATCTACTGGACCGAGAACCAGCCCGATCCCGCGGGGCTACAGCAGATCGTCGCGGCGAGCCAGCGCGGCAAGCTGGCGGTCGTCCGCGGGATCCCGTTGCCACCGGCCCAGCTGCGCGGACTGGCGGCCACCGCGGCGCAGCTGGTCTGGCACGACGGTGCGGCGCTGCGGGCGGCGCGCTGCGATGGCGGGGTGGCCGGTGCCGGAGGTGACGTCGTGACCCTCGAAGGGCAGGGGCTCGCGTGGGTGACCTGCGTGACCGCCGATCGCGATGCCGCGTTCGTCGCGCGCGCGGGCGCCCCGCTCGGCGGGGCCCAGGGCTCGGTGATCGGCCGTGTCGAGGGTGGCCGCGTCGAGGATCTGATCGCGCTCGCGGGGACCATCGATCAGCTGATCGTCGCGGGCCGGTACCTCGCGTGGACGCTGCACGGTGCGGGCGACATCTACGTCAAGGGCACGGGCGGCTCTGCCCTCGTGTTCTCCGCGCACGAGCCGTTCGCGCTGTGTGCGGCCGGCACCGAGCACCTCGTGGTCGCGGTTGGCGCGACGCTGGTGCGCGTGGAGCTCGCGACCGGCGAGTCCGTGCAGCTCGCCGAGGGCCTCGCGCCGGGCTGGCCGCACGCGGTCGCGTGGCACGCCGGGGTCGCGTACGTCGCGCGCCACGAGGTCGTCCACGGCAACGCGCGCCTTGGCGGCTGCATCGAGCGCGTCGACCTCGCGGACAACACCGCGACGATCGTCCACGCGCGTGCCACCGACGCGGCGATCGATCAGCTGGTCGCGAACGATCACGGCGCGTTCTGCGTCGAACGCACGCGCGACGACGCCAGCGTCGCGATCGTCCACGTGACCCCGGAGCCGGTCGAGCGGGTCACGATCGAGAAGCGTGGCTCGCGCACCGGTGGGGGGATCCGGATCGACAGCGCGTACGGCAAGCTGCGCGTCGGGTTCGTCGGCGAGGTCACGTCGTGTGCCGAGCTGGTCAAGCGGATCGCGAGCGAGGCGCCGCGACGGCTCGACCTGCTGTGCGCGCCGGCGAGTCCAGGCGAGTTGTTGTCCTCGGCCTGTGGCCACCACCAGTTCGGGTCGGTGACCGCGCTGGTCGGGCCGAACACCGGCGATGGCTCGCTCGGCCAGCTCGCGGATCTGTTCGGGGCGTTTCCCGCGGTCGAGCGCACGTATATCGCCGGGGGCCTCGCGCTCGAGCCGTTCGAGCACGCCGTGATGCGCGAGCTCCACCTCGAGTCCGACCACCTCAAGCCCACGTTCGCGAAGGCGCTCGCCGGCTCGCAGTTGCCGGCGCTCGAGCGCTGCGCGCTCGCGTTCAAGCGGATCTCGACGGCGGCGTTGCTGAAGCTCGTCGATGCGGTCGCGGCGATCGCGGCGCCCGCTTTGCGCGAGGTTCACTTCGGTGGACTGCGCGGCCTCGATCAGATTCGCGATGTCATCAATCTGTTGACGAACCGGCGCACGCCGGTCGCCTGGGAGCTCGTCTCGTTCGGCGGCTCGCTCGCCGGCGAGGACACGTGGCTCGATCTCGCAGACG
>JBDTEH010000038.1:0-13810 GCA_039922635.1 Kofleriaceae bacterium
CGACTACGACCCGGTGTTGAAGTCGAAGCTGCAAGGCGAGGCTGCACGCATCATCCGGGCGTTCGGCTTCGCGGGCGCGCACGTGATCATCATCGGTGGGCTGGTGCCGTCGCTCCTGGTCCCCAAGGTCGAAGTTGGGTTGGAACCTCACATCGGAACGACCGACCTCGACCTCTGCTTGAGCGTCGCACTGGTGGAGGGCGATGTCGGAGCCTACGATCGACTAGAAACGTGCCTGCGAGATGCCGGCTTCGAGATGGCGAGAGAGGGCGGAAAGTCGATCAGCTGGAGGTGGATCGGAGGCAAGGGTGTGCACGTTACCGTCGAGTTCTTTTGTGCCATGGCAGAAGGGCGCGAGGCCGGCAGGCTTCACCGGCCCGGAGGCGTGGCCGGGGGAAGACTGTCTGCCTTGGTGCTGGCTACCGGCGGGCTCATCGCTCGTGACTTCCGGATCGTCGAGCTCGACGTTGACCTGCCTGACGGCGGCGGACGAACAAAGCAGGAGCTCCGAGTCGCAGGACCGGCAGCCTACCTGGCTGCAAAGGCCGACGCTCTCCGGAGACGGAACAAGAACAAGGACGCGTACGATCTCGTTTGGCTGGCCGAATGCTGGCCGGGTGGGCAGACGGCGCTCGCGGCCGAGATCACGGGGAGCGCCATCTTCTCCGAGCTCACCGCTACGCTCGACATCCTGCGCGAGGAGTTCGCGACCATCGACGTCGCTGGAGCTGTGAAGTACGGCAGGTTCATGGCGACCGACAGTCGGGGCCAGGACGCCGCTGCACAGCGGGCCGTCGGCGCATTCCGAGCATTGCTTTCGGCCCTTGCTTGAGCAACGAGTGCTAGATCAGTTCGAGCCGGGCTCGTCGTCGACGAACGTCGGGTAGGCGTGCTCGTGCTCGTGCTCGTGCTCGTGACGCCGACGTCGCGCGCGGCGTCGGTGGCCAGTGGCCGGCCTCGCCGCGCGTGGACTGTTTCGATGACCTCGCTTCCGGGGCATGATCGTTGTCCGTACCGTCCGACGCGATGGGCGATGGACAACGAGGTCCTTCCGACTAGTGAGCGTGCCATCGAGCCACGCCTCAGCTTTCTGGATCGCACCTCGAGTAAACTGCGGCGTGCGGTGGACAGACGTTGTTCGAGGCTGCGGGGGGGTGTGCCTCTTCCTCGGCATCGTGATCGCGGTCCCGTTCTTCGTCTGTGTTGGAGAAGGTGGGGGAGCGAGCCACGAGCCTGGTAGCGACACGATCCGGCACCTTCACGGAGGCGAACCCGCCATCGGCGCGATCGTCGGATCGATCGGCGTGCTCTTGCTGTTGGTCGTTGCGGTCGCGAGGGCATCGGCCTCTCGATCCAGAGCCATCGTGGCGCACGGCCTTGTCCGACCCCGAGCGCGGGAGACATCGCCACCGAACTCCGTCGAACCGGAGCTCGTTGCTGCGTTGCGCGATCACCCGTGCGATGCCACCGCCCGTACGGTTTACGCGGATTGGCTCGAGCAACATGGCCACACCGCGAAGGCGAGCTACGTGCGCGCCGCAACGGGCTACTGCAGCCACGGCCAGCTCTCGGTCGATCATGCGGAGTGCGATGACCTCGCCACGATCCTCGCAGGATCTGACGCCGCGTGGCGCGCGATCGTGTGCCGCACGCGCCCGGCGTGCCCGAGGACCGAATGCCCGGGGTGGAATGAATGCGAGCCGGTTGCCGGCGACGCAGGCCAGCGCACCTGCCGCGTTTGTGCGGCCAGCGTGCGCTATTGCTCCGATGCGGCGGAAGCGGCTCTGTGCGAGCGACGCGGCGAACGCCCCGTACTCGACCTTGCCGGATCGATCCGTGCGCGCGCGAACAAGGTCTAGTCGAGAGCCGCGATCCGCTCTGGTGCTGATCGCGATGGCCTTCGCCGAGCTGCACGGCCTCCACGAAGGGAACATCGCTCGACATCGGCTGCGGCCGAGCGAGTTTCAGCGCTGGCGCGAGCATCATTCCGCCGCCACCCGCCGATAGATCGCGCAGGCCGTGTTCGACCCCTCGCGCCGTTCCGCGGGTGTCACCCAGTCACACAACCCGCTCGAAAATCTGAGTCATCCAGGCAAACATCCGAGCGATCGACGCTAGAACGTACGCACCGCGTGCCGTCCGCGGTGCTCGTGAGGTGGCCCGCACATTGCTTTCGGCACGCAGGATCGTGTCGGCGTCGCGCATCGTACTCGTCCTCGCAGCCGGCGGCTGCACCCATGTCGATCGCGTGCCGACCACGCCGGTCCGGTTATCGATCGATCTCGCGGCGCGACCCGAGGTCATCACGCAGAATGTTCAGGACGCGTTTCGGCTCGCGTTCTGGGTGAAGGATCATCGGGTCGGCGAGCTCGAAGGCGATCCGGAACGCCATCCGCTTGCACTCGGCGTGGCCCGTGCGGCCGAGTTGTTGTTGTTCGATATTCCGATCGCCTCCGAGGTGACCGTGATCCCGCACGAGGTCGCGGGACACGGCGGTCGGATCCGGGAGTTCGGCGGGCGCGCCACGTACAGCTTCGAGCTGCCGCCACCGTACTCGTTCAGCCCGAGCGCGACGCACGTCGTCGCCGGATCGCTGAGCTCGACGGTCGACATGAACCTCCTGATCGATCAAGCGGGCATCGCGGTCGAAGCGCACGAGGCACGCTACGCGCTGCATACCGCGTTCGAGAGCGGGCGACTCGATCACCTCGATTCCGGCCTGATGTTCGGGATTCCGATCCACGAGATCATCGAGGCCACCGTGCCGTTCGCGCAAAGCGACGTGCGGCACTGGACGACGCTGCAAGCAGATCACTTTGGCGGCGTATCGGCCGAGTCGATCCAGCATCGCTACCTCGCCCTCGTCGCGATCACGTCGCTCGTCAATCCGACGTTTCTCTACAGTGCTTACGATCTCCTGTGGCGGTTTCTCGTCGAGGGCAAACGCACGGGCGCGCTGCCCACGATCCGTGTCGGTCCCGCCGAGTTGTGGGCAAGCACGCACGTGAGCCCCACGCCCTGGGGCCTGGAGCTCGAGCTCGACGTGCTCACGAAGTGGCCCGACTGTATCGTCGGCATCGCACCGCACGCTGGCACGGGGCCCGGCGGGAGCTCTGGCGGGATCGCGCTCGCGATCTCGAACGTGCACGTGAGCCCGATCGTCGTGATCGCCGCGGGCCTCGATGCCTGGCTGCAACCCGATCTCGCGGTCGCAGCGCCGATCTTGTTTGGTACCGGGCCGCGAGCACCGACGCATCTCGGTGCGAGCACCTTCGCCGAGGTTCGTTGGGACCACCCCGGCTGGTTCGTCGGCCTGCGCGCATCCACCAAGACCAAGGTCCTCGTCGATCTTCAACCGATCGCCGCGAGTGGCGATGTCATCGCGTTCACGGGCCTGCTGCTCGGTCGACCCTGAGGGACCGCGGTGCTACTCGCGCAGGTCGCGCAACGACCTCCGGAGGCCCCAGGGTGTTGCGACGCTGGCCCGTGTAGCCACGGCGCAATTGGGGAAGGCAGGACACTCGCCGAATGGTCGAGCCGGGTTCAGCCGATGCTCCGGTCACATCCGGCGGCCTGCCGGCTCTACCTCCACAAACCCACCAGGAGAGACCCGATGATCCCGATCGAGCAGTATGCCGAGCTCTGCGCGCTGATGGCCGACACTGGCGGCGATGTCACCAAGGAGAACGCGGTCGCGGCCGCCCATGGCGTCGGTGATGCCGATTGGCTCGCCGCCAAGACGTTCTTCACCGCGAAGATGTCGGATCCGAATGACATGGGGCGCACGGCGATGGCGTTCATGCCGCTCTACCAGGCGGCCCAGGTCCGCGCGCGCGGCGGCAAGGAGCCCTGCACGCTCGAGTTCTACGTCAAGGTCCACACCGAGATGGCGTACAAGAAGGACGCCGCCGGCAACCAGATGAACCACCACCTGGTGCTCGCCGAGAACGGCACCCACCACCAGGCGTGGATCGAGTGCGAGGGCTACTGGACCCCGATCGTGGGCGCGCCCGAGATCCTCGGCAAGCCGAACCCGCGCTTCGATCCGGTCGTGGCGCAGCGGTTTCGCGTGATGATGCAGGCCGAGTCGGATCGCCTGTTCGGCATCGTCCGCTGAGCGCGACCACCTGCTCCGGGTGGTCGTACCAGGCAGTGGCGTCCAGGCGCTCCAGAAGGGCGTCACGGGCGTGACCGAGTCGTGAGCGAACGCGAATCATTAGCGCTTGCCGTCCACGACCCAGGCGCACTAGGGTGCGCCGGATGTTTCGACCGACCCTGGTCTTTGCCCTGCTCGCGAGCTGCGGCCCGAATCACGCCCATCACGGCGACGCCGGCGTGGTCGACTCGATCGTCGTGCCGCCGCCCGATGCGTGTGCGGCCGGGCTGTCGTGCTTCATCGTCGACTGCGTCGGCCATGGCCTGCCGGAGACCACGATTTCGGGCACGGTGTTCGCCCCGAACGGGACGCTGCCGCTCTACGGCGTGAACGTCTACGTCCCCGCCGGAGACCCGGGCGCGTTGCCGGCCGGCGTCACCTGCGACAGGTGCAGCGCCACCCTGCCCGGTGGCGCGATCGTCCAGACCACGACCGACGAGGCCGGCCACTTCTCGCTGCCGAACGTGCCGGCCACGGCCAACGTGCCGCTCGTGATCCAGAGCGGAAAGTGGAGGCGCCAGCTCGTCGTGCCGAATGTCGCGGCGTGCGCGGACCAGCCGGTGGCGCCCACCGACACGACGTTCCCGAAGAGCCGCACCGACGCGACGCCGCTGACCGCGCTCGACGCGAACGGCAATCCGAAGGTCGACCTGCCGTACATCGCGGTGACCACCGGCAAGTTCGATGCGCTCGAGTGCCTGCCGTACAAGCTCGGCATCGATCCGTCGGAGATCACGAACGACACCGGCGGCGGTCACGTCCAGCTCTACGTCGACAACGGCACCACCAACAACAAGGGCCAGGGCGCGAACCAGTTCTCGGCGACGTGGCCGGGCGGCGCGAACGCGAGCTTCGGCGATGCCCAGACGTTGTGGGGCACGAAGGCGAACCTCGAGAAGTACGACATCGTGATGCTGTCGTGCGAGGGCGGCCAGTACGCGGCGAGCAAGCCGCAGGCGGCGATGCAGGCGGTGCATGACTACGCGAGCGAGGGCGGCCGGATCTTCATGAGCCACTGGCACAACATCTGGATCGGCGGCGAAGGCCTGAACCACAACACCACCCATGGTCTGGTCGACTGGGAGGCGCTGGCCAGCTGGAACCTCGGCAACGACGAGCTTCAGGACGACACGATCGCGTCGATCGACGAGACCGTGCCGCACGGGATGTCATTCGCGACGTGGCTCGACAACGTCGGGGCGTCGACCACGCACGGCCGGATCCCGGTCTCCGAGGCGCGTTACACGATGCTGACCAGCGACCCGTCGATGTCGGATCGCATGGTGTGGATCGATCCGACGGTCCAGGGCACCGGCGGCCTGTCGAGCGTCCAGGATGTCCAGTTCACCACGCCGGTGGGTGTGGCCGCGGAGGAGCGCTGCGGCAAGGTGGTGTTCAGCGACATGCACGTCTCGTCGGGCTCGACCTCGGATCCCGCGGTGGCGTTCCCCGGTGGTTGCGCGGTCGACATGATGGGCAACCTCGCGCCGATGACGCCGCAGGAGAAGGCGCTCGCGTTCATCTTCTTCGACATCGCGAGCTGCGTGGGGCCGCTACAGTAGCCGAGGAGGCGCTGCGCGGAGACCGAGAGGTCGACGGTGAATCGAGCCGCGGCCAAGGACGAACAGCGCAGCCGCAGGTCAGAACACGGTCGCCTGGGCGATCTTGAGCATCAGCCACGCCATCACGAGCGGGCCGACGATCCCGACCCAGCCCGGAATATCGTTGCCCGCGCGGCGCTCCGCGGCGTCGTCGTTCGTACTCGACGTCCGCGACCGGAGCACGAAGAAGATGAACAGCAGCACGGTCGCGACGATCGCGACGATCGCGACGGTCGTCGGGTGCTTGTCTGGGGTCTCCTGGGTCCCCAGCGCGAACCCGGTGCCGAGCACCACCGTCCGCAGGGTGTAGCGGCCGAGCTCGCGGGCGAGGAGCCGCCGGGCCGCGCGGCGCTCCGCGCGATCACACCGCGCCGCATCGGTCATCGTCTTGCCAAGGTCGCGCACGACGCGCTCGGTGGCCGCCACGCTGCCCGCGTCGACCACGACCGCACTCTCGACCCCGCAGTAGCTGCACGTCGCGACGATCGCGTTGGTGGCGAGCTCGAGCGGCGCGCCGCAGGCACGGCACGTCGAAGGGCCCCCCGGCCGCTCGGGCGGCCCCGCGCGAAGCGCAGCGACGAGCTTGCCGCGTGCGGTCGCGCGGCGGTTCGCGTAGATGCCGAGCGCGCGCGGCACGAAGGCGATCACGAGCATCAGGCCGCACATGATCGCGACGATGTAGCCGAATGGAACATCGTCGGCGCTCTTGAGATGGAGTCGTGGCGCCAGCCAGCGGCTGGCCTTGTCGGCCTCGAGGAACGTGAACAGCACGATCTGGACGCCGAACAGCATCACGAACAGGATCATCGGTAGATCGAGACAGCGCGCGAGGACCTCGACGACCACGCTCGGCGGTCGAGCGAGCTTGCGCAGCGTGACCTCGGCCTGCACGCGCAGCGCCGCATCGTCGTGCCGCGCGCGCTGGAGCTCGCGGTAGGTGTCGGGGACCGGCGTCTCCGCGCCGCAGCCCGGGCACGTGATCGTGGCGCCGTCCCCGAGCACGAGCGGCGTGTTGCAGGCCCGACACCGCAGGATCTCGATCTGCGCCACGCCCCAGGATTGCTCAGGCCGCGCGCAATGCGAAGGCCCTACGGCAGATCAAGCAACGATCCAGTTCCTGGCGCACAGGTCCAGGCCGGACCTCACGCAGCTCGGCAGCTCGGCAGCGCGACAGCCGATATTCGGGCCAGACTCGCGCGTGCCAGTACGTGGGAAACGTCACGAGGGCGAGCGCCGGCGGGGTCGATGCGGATGTCTCCGATCTCTGTGACGTTGCTCGTCACGCGAAAATATCTGTTCTGGTTCGGCGTGTTCGTTGCGTCGATCGGCGCGGTGCTCGGCGTGAGCGGCTACTTCTTGCGTTGACCCGGCGCGTGGTGCCTCCGCGAAATTGGTCGAGTCTGCGGCGACCACCACCGGCGGGTGGTACATGTCGACGGTGTGGAGAGGATGCTTGGTCGTTGTCCTCGTGCTCGCTCGAGGAACACCTTGCGCTGGATGTCCCGTTCACGTCGGGGCAGGGACCGCGAAGCTCGAAGCGCTCGACGACCAGACCCGGCTCGCGTGGATCCAGAGCCGGCTCGCGCGTACGTCCCGACGGTCACGCATCTGGACGCAGGGGTGGACGATCGGGATCATCGGTGCGACGGCGATCGACCTCGCGCTCATTCCGATCCTCGGCGACACGCGCGACCACCGGATCGACTTCGGGCTCGGTGCCGCCACGACCATCGTCGGGATCGTTCCCATCCTCCTGTGGCCACCGAGAGTCATCGACGATCATCGCGCACTGGACGCACGGATCGCGAAGGGCGACACGTGTGGATCGCTGCAGGAGGCCGAGCGCCTGCTGGTCGCGGATGCACGCACACAACGTCGCCAACGCGCGTGGTTCGTTCACGCTGGCAATGTCGTGCTCAACGGTGGCGTTACCCTGTTGTTCGGGGCGTTTCATCACTGGGGCTCGGGGATCCTCAACGGCGTCGGGGGAGCGCTCGTAGGTGAGGCAATCATCCTCACCCAGCCCGCTGATCAGATCGACGACCTCGATCGGTACCGGCGGGGCGATCTCGACGAGGCGACGTCATGGCAGTTGGTTCCCACGGTGACCGAGCGCCACCTCGGCGTCGCACTCACTCGCGAGTTCTAGGCTCCGCGAGGCTACCTGCCCGGATTTGCCGGTTCCGAAACGCGAAGTTCATCATCTGATCATCATCTCCGGCTCATGATTCGTTTCACGGTCGATCTGTTTTGAGGAATCAGTGGGCTCGCGGTACGTAGACATGTGCCGTGGGCAAACTGTGATCTCCACGTCCATTCAACCGCCTCGGCCGTAAACGACGAGTGGTATTCGCGATCCTTCGGGTGTCCCGAAAGCTTCGCCACGCCCGCCGCTCAGTATCGACTGTGCAAAGCGCGTGGCATGGATCTCGTCACGCTCACCGACCACGACACGATTGCCGGTGGCCTCGAGTTGATCACACGACCGGACTTCTTTTTGTCGGAGGAGGTCTCGACGGTGTTCCCGGAGGATGGTTGTGCGCTCCACGTGCTTGCGTGGAACATCACCCCGGCGCAGCACGATCGTCTGCAGGCCGCGCGATCGAGCGTCTACGACCTCGTCGAGGTGCTTCGTCGTGAAAGCATCACACACGCGTGTGCGCACCCGTTGTTCAGCCCCAACTGGAAGCTGAGTGTCGGCGCGCTCGAAAAGATCTTGGTGTTGTTTCCGTTGCTCGAGAGCACGAACGGATTGAGCCCGCAATGCCTCGAAGTCGACCTCCGCACGCTGTGCAAAGGCCTCGACGACGCGATCCTCGACGGCCTTGCACGTCGCCATCGTCTTCCGCGATCCGGGGTCGGTGTGCCGCGCTTCGTCGCAGGGTCTGACGCTCACACAGAGCGTCACTGTGCTGGCTGCTACACGCAGGTCGAAGGGTGTGTGGGCGTCGACGCGTTTCTCGGTGCGGTAGCGCAGGGCAATGCCATCACTCGTGGGGAGTCCGCGGCGCTCGAAGTCATGGCGATGACCACGAGCCGCGTGAGCTACGGCTTTCTGTCGGGTCGAAGGCTCGAGGATCCGGCCTACCGAGATCCCTTTGTCGACCTCGTCGATGTGCTCGCCGGCCGCGAAGTGGGAACCGACAATCCGACCGGCATTCGTGACGAGTTGATCCGCAGCATGTTGAAAGGTGCCGCTCGCACCGCCGTGCCACGCGGACCCCACCTCGATCTCGATAGCCAAGCCGACGTGATGACGGAGTTCCGGCGCATCCACGACGGGCTGATGAGCCATGCGCTCGAGGAGCTCCATGAGGGCGTTCGCGACCTCGACATGTATCGCGTGCTCGGCGCCGTGCGCGACACGGTGGGTGCATTCGTCACGGCGGTTCCTTACCTGTTCGCGGTCGATCACTTTGCTCGCCAGCGCAAGCAGGCGCGGGATGTCGTGGCCGCGTGGCAAGCGTCGCCCCGACCACCTCAGGTCGCTTGCCTCGCGATCTTCTCGGATTCGATCGATCACGTCGACGGCGTAACAAGCTCGCTGCGCCGGTTCGTGCGCGAGGCGACGCGCGAGGGTCGGAACGTGCGAATCCCATACTGTGGTGCGCGGCCCGTCGACGCGAACGACGTGGTCTACCGTCCGCTCGCCGCCGTGCTCTCGGAGACCACGACGCTCTACGCCGACCTCGAGCTGCATGTCCCCTCGCTCCTCGACACGATCGACTGGCTGTGGCGCAACAACATCACGCACGTCGAGCTCGCGACCCCAGGGCCGATGGGCTTGGTCGGCCTGATCGCAGCGCGCCTGCTCCGGCTCCCCGTGACCGCCAGTTACCACACCGAAGTGTTGAAGCTCTTGAGTCAACTCTCGAATAGCGCTCTGTTGCACAAGGCTGCGTCCGCGCTGACGACGTGGTTCTACAAGACGGTCGACAAGGTGTTCGCGTTTTCGGAATCGTCGCGCCAGAGCTTGCTCCAACTCGGGGTTCCAAGCGCTCGAATCGAGCATGTCTCGGTTGCGATCGATCCCCACGAGTTCTCGCCTGCGTACGCGGAGGCGACCGCGTTCGGGGCGCTCGGAATCGATGTCGAGTGCGAGCGCGTGATCCTGACGGTGGGCCGGCTCTCGCGAGAGAAGCGCGTCGACGTGATCATCGAGGCAATCGATCGGATCCAGAACACGCCGCGCGCCCCCGTGCTCGTGATCGTCGGCGATGGCCCCGAGCGCGCCGCGCTCGAGCGGCTGGCCGCAGGCAAGGCACACGTCGTGTTCGTCGGCGTACAGCGAGGCGATACGCTCAAGCGTCTGTACGCGTCTGCGAGCGCGTTCGTCTTTGCGAGCAGGATCGACACCCTTGGCCTCGCCACGATGGAAGCGATGGCGAGCGGAATTCCAGTGATCGTTCCCGCGGACTCCGCGATCGCCGAGCTGGTGGTCGCGGACCGGAGCGGCTACTGTTACGAATTCGGCGTCGACGGGCTCGTCGAAGTCCTCATCGCCCTCGACGAGTCTCCGCAACACCGCCGCTCGGTGGCCGAATCCGCACGCAAGGCGATGGTCGCGCGTTGGGACCAAACCCGTTTCTCGGATCTATGGCAACGGATGGCCGGCACGACCTCGAGCGAGGCGTGAAACCCCAGCTCCTGATCTCGATCCACGACGTCTCGCCGTTGACGCTGAGTGGGTGCCGCGAGGCGGTCGCGATCCTGACTGACGCGGGCGTGCCTGAATCGGCGCTGACCCTACTTGTCATTCCGTTTCATCGTGAGGAGGTGCCGCTCGATCAGCACGAGCCGACGCTACGATTCGTACACGAGCACGAGCGCCGTGGTGCAACCCTGGTCGCCCACGGGTACACACACCAGATGCACGCGGCGCCTCGCACACCCTGGCGTTGGCTCGCCGCGCGGTGGTTCGCACGTGGTGAAGGAGAGCTTGCTGGATGCGACACCGCGACGACCCATGCCCGACTCGACCACGCGGATGCGATCTTCGTTCGCGCAGGGCTCGCGAATCGAGTCCGCGGATTCGTGCCGCCCGCGTGGATGTTGTCTTCTGGTGCAGCGACCGCGATCCGCGCACGCGGGTACGAGTTCTACGAGACGTTCGCGGGCATCGTGATTCGCGAGCGGGTCCTGGCGAGGCGATTGATCGGGTGGGGCTCGCTGACGGTAGTCGAAGCGTCGGCGACCGCAAGTTGGGCGCGTGTCCAGGTCCGTCGCCGGCCGTGCGATACGCGCCTCGCCGTGCATCCGCCCGATCTGGCGCGGCCGACGACTCGTCGATCACTGCTGCGCACCGTTCGTGCGCTGCTCGACCAGCTCCGACCAGTCAGCTATGCCGCGTACGTGGCCGAAAACGCGCAACCGGCGATGCCGCGCGCTCCGCTCGCTGTTCGCGATGGTCTTGTTCGGAGGTTGTGATCTCGCCGACGCTCCGTGGTTTGTGTGCAACGAACGCTCGCTGACCGCGAACGCGTCCCAGCTTCGCATCGAATCGAGGAGCTATAGTTGTCGTCATGCGTAGCCTCGCGATCGTCGTGCTCTTCGGATGCCATCAGGATCCGCAAGCGCCCGATGCGTTCACCGGGCTTTGCTCCGATCAAATCGCAGCCGCGGCGACGTTTACGAACATGAAGCAGATCTTTCACATGAGCTGCGTCGTGTGCCACACGGCAGGTGTCGAGCTCGATCTCGGTATCGCCGACAGCTACGCGAACCTCATCGGTCGGATGCCTCCGAATTATGCAAACCCGCTGACCGATGAATCGTGCGGAGCCGTGCTCGTCGCGCCTGGAGATCCGGACAGCAGCTATTTGTATCGCAAGCTCACGCTCGCGCAGCCCTGCGCAGGATCGCAGATGCCAATCGGCGAGCTAGGCATTTCATATTCGCTGCCGCCGTGCGAGCTCGCGCTCGTCCACGACTGGATCGCCGCCGGCGCCGCCGACGATTAGTCGCCGGCCGCCGGCGTGACCGCGGTTGGGCGGACGCTTCAACGCAAGTTGGTCTTCAGCGTGTACGCGCCGCTGCTATCGGCATCGAAGCCATCGACGACCAACCAGTACAACGTGCCGCCGCTGATCGAAGCGTTCGTGATCCGGCTCCTGCTGCCGTCACAGTTGTTGCCGTCGTCGTTGCACGCGATCTGCGTCGTGTTGCCATCGCGAACGTAGAGCACGGTGTCCCAGCTCGCGCCTCCGCAGGTCGCAGCGTCGAGGAGCAACGTCTGGGCCGGGCAGACCGTGAAGAAGTAGGCCAGGTCGTTGCCGCCGGCGCCGGGGCCGTCGCAGTTGGTGTCGCTGGGATCCATGACGTTGGACGCGGTCGAGGTGTTGCCGGTCAGCGTCTGCGTGCCGGCGGGGAGCGGCATGCCGTCGCGGCTCCCCGCGAACACCGCGAGCTTCACGTCGCCCGTCGTCTCGTTGCTCGACGCTTGATCGATGACGACGCAGCTCGGTCCGGCGGGCAGCGACACCGCGACCTGGCTCTGCTGGACGTTGCACGCATCGTTCTGACACGCGAGCGCCATCGCGCCGGAGCCGACCGTCGCGCACGACCGGGCGTAGACGCGGATCACCGTATCGAAGCTCGAGCCGAACGTGTCGAAGTAGTAGACCCGCGGCGCGGCCAGGTTGATCGAGTAGAACACGTCACGGCCGCCGTCTCCGCTGCACCCGTTGGCCGCGACGTCGTCGTGGGCGTAGCGCAGGTTCGTCGTGAACGTGCCACCCGCGGTGATGTCGATCGCACCGGCCGGCTCGTCATTGGCAACGCACGGCGGATCGAGACCATCGCAGTCCTGGTCGATCCCGTCGC
Organism: Kofleriaceae bacterium; assembly: GCA_039922635.1. Classification (GTDB taxonomy): domain Bacteria; phylum Myxococcota_A; class Polyangia; order Haliangiales; family Haliangiaceae; genus JABFXX01. The sequence goes on from JBDTEH010000038.1 coordinate 12,580, forward strand.
CGCATAGCTCGGGACTCGGCGTGCAGCCGTCGCGCAGCTGCGCATCGACCGTGACCTCGACGATGCCGGGCGAGGTTTCGCAGGTTTGGGTCGTCTCCGAGCACACCAGCGGCGCCGGACAGACGCCGTCGGGGCACGGGCTCCCCGACTGGGCGCTCGGCGCGTAACACGCCCCGAGCAGCAGATTCGCGACCACGATCCAGCGCACCCCACCTGCTGGTGCGAAACCCGCGCCGATCCAATGTCGTACTGATTTCGCATACGTAGGTCGTGCGCGCATGAGGCTGCAGCCCCCCGTTGGGGGTCCGCGCCACGTGCCCGGCGAACCGCGATGCCCACCGCCGAGCTTGCGCGTGGCCCGGCATCCGTTATATTGGACGCCGTGACCGTTGCCTCGCTCCTGCGCGCCCTGCTCGGCGGGTCGCTGATCGGTCTCGCCGCGACGCTCGCGCTACTCGGTCACGGCCGGATCGCCGGCATCAGCGGGACCCTCGGCCGTGTTCTCGACGACGATGGGGGACGCGACTTCCGCGTGCCGTTCATGCTCGCGCTGATCGCGGTCGGCGCGCTCTGCACGCTCGTTGCCCCGCACAGCTTCGGCACCGCGGTCCGCAGCACGCCGGTGCTGGCGCTCGCCGGCGTGCTCGTCGGCGTCGGGACCACGCTCGGCAACGGCTGCACGAGCGGCCACGGCGTGTGCGGCATCTCGCGCGGCAGCGTGCGCTCGATCGTCGCGACGCTCACCTTCATGCTCACCGGCGCGATCACGGTCGCGCTGGTCGGAGCGCACGCGTGAAGGGCTGGGGGATCGCTGCGATCGCGGGCACGCTGTTCGCGCTCGGCCTCGTCGTGTCGGGGATGACCGATCCGGGGCGCGTCACCGCGTTCCTCGACGTCACGGGACGCTGGGATCCGACGCTCGCCTTCGTGATGGCCGGCGCGATCGCCGTGCACGCGCCGCTCGCCCGCATCGTGCACGTCCGCGCCACGCCGCTCTTCGATTCCACGGTGCACCTGCCGGCGCGCATTGCGGTCGAGCCCCGCCTCGTCCTGGGCGCCGCGCTATTCGGCGTGGGCTGGGGCCTCTCTGGCTACTGCCCGGGCCCCGCGCTCGTCAGCATCGGGACCGCCGCGACGCCGGTGCTGGTGTTCGTCGCCGCGATGATCGGCGGCATCGCGCTGGCTCGGAGCGCGTTCCGGTAGCGCGCCGCTACGTTCGTGGTCGGGCGCG
>JBDTEH010000039.1:0-18331 GCA_039922635.1 Kofleriaceae bacterium
CAATCGCCCGCGAGTGACACCACGCTGGCCACGAACAGGCGCCGAAACTCGCGGTTACGCACCAGGAGTGCGCGTACAGCCGTCACGCCGTGACGCTAGACGATTGTCGAGGCCGTCGCGATCGCCCGGCGCCGTGATCGGTGGCGGGACACCGCCATTACCTCACGTGGACCGCGGCCATCCGGGTAGGCGGCATCGCCGGTCCGCGCGGTCAGGTCACGGCGGGTCGGCGCGGCCTGCAAGAGTTCGCTAAGCTCGGCCCGAGATGGCCGAAACCCTGTACGACATGCTCGGCGTCAAGAAGGACGCGAGCGCGGACGAGATCCGCAAGGTGTATCGCAAGCTGGCCCGCAAGCATCACCCCGACGTCAATCCCGGCAACGCGAAGGCCGAGGAGGCGTTCAAGAAGGTGTCGTCGGCGTACGACGTGCTGTCCGACGTCAAGAAGCGCGCGGCGTACGACGAGTTCGGCGACGCCTCGCTGCAGGGCGGCTTCGATGCGGTCAAGGCACGCGAGTACGCGCGGTGGCAGGGCACGCGCCAGCAGCAACGCGCGGCGAGCTACGCCGAGGGCCCCGCCGACTTCGACTTCGCGGAGATGTTCGGGCGCGCGCGCGGACCGTCGCGTGGCCACGATCTGCAGGCCTCGATGCAGATGGATCTGCGCCAGGCGATCGAGGGCGCCGAGATCTCGCTCGAGCTGCCGACGGGCACGCAGCGCGTGCGCATCCCACCCGGTGCCGACGACGGCTCGACGATCCGGATCCCCGGCAAGGGCTCACCGGGCCCGCGCGGTGGGCCGCCGGGCGATCTGCTGATCGCGATCACCGTCACGCCGCACCCGCGCGTGCGCCGCGACGGGCTCGACCTCGCGATCGAGCTGCCGGTCACGCTCGACGAGGCCTATAACGGCGCGAGCATCGAGGTCCCGACGTTCGCCGGACCGGTCGTGCTGAAGATCCCGCCGCGCTCGCAGAACGGCGCGAAGCTGCGGCTACGCGGCAAGGGCGTCGCGCGCAAGGCCACGCACGGCGACATGATCGTGGCGCTGTCGGTGCGGATGCCGGATCGTGCCGACGAAGCGCTCGCGGAGGCGCTGCGCGCGAGCACCGCCGGTTACTCCAAGCCGGTGCGAGAGGGGTTCGAGCTATGACCCGCTTCACGTATCAGCACCTGCTCGAGTTGGTCGACGGCGACGACGAGTTGATCGCGCGGCTCGTCGAGGAGGGCGAGATCGTGCGCCGCGACGACGGCGACGTCGTCACGGTCGATGTCGAGCACGTGCTCGTCGCGCGGACGCTGTATCGCGAGCTCGAGGTCGGCTGGCCGGGCATCGAGGTGATCCTCCGGCTGCGCGACGAGCTCGCGACGGCGCGGCGGCGGCTCGAGGAGCTCGAGCAGCGTGTACGTACGAAGGGCGGGATGTGAGCACCCCGAGTGCCCACGCTCGTTCGCAAACAGCAGACCGCGATCGGCCGAGCTCGCCTCCCAACCCATTGAAATCACGAGGGCTCTCGGTGGCCTTGGGCTTGCTGTTTCGAGCTCCGTGCGCACCGCTCTTGTCTTACTTGTCCTCGTAGGTTGTGTCGACAACGCGCCCGATGCCGGCGATATCGGCGAGACCGAACAGGCCTCGACCACCGCCTTCGCGAACGACCAGGCCGCGTTCACGTTCTTCATCCAGAAGGGCCTGACGAACTTTCAGGCCGCCGGCATCGTCGGCAACCTCGACCAAGAATCTGGCGTGAGCCCGACCTCGGTCCAAGCGGGCGGACCCGGCCGCGGCATCGCGCAGTGGTCGGTCGGCGGACGCTGGGACACCTCGACCAACGACAACGTCCACGCGTACGCGGTGCAACAAGGTGCTTCGCAGACATCGCTGAATCTCCAGCTCGAGTTCATCTGGTACGAGCTCCAGACCTTCTCCGGCTACGGGCTCGCGCAGCTGAAGGCTTCGACGAACGTCACCGACGCGACGGTCGCGTTCATGGCCAAGTTCGAGGTGTGTGGCACGTGCATCCAGACCCAGCGCGTGACCTACGCGAAGGCGGTCCTCGCGGCCTACGGATCGATCCCGTACGGCGCGTCGTACGTCAGCCAGTCGTGGCCGCTCGCGTCCGCGCCGGCGATGGTCGTGAAGTGTGGCGAGGCCGTCGCCGCGAACATCGTGTTGAAGAATACCGGCACGAAGAGCTGGAACAGCTCGACCAAGCTCGGCACCACGATGGCGCGTGATCGCACCAGCATCTTCGCGGGCGCCGATTGGGTCGCGCCGAATCGCGCCGCCGCGATCAGCGGGACCGTCGCGCCCGGTGCGAACGGCACGTTCGCGTTCGCGTTCGACGGACCCACGGGCGCGGCGTGCGTGCCGGGCATGTACAGCGAGCACTTCGGTGTGGTCCAGGACGGCACCGCGTGGTTCAGCGACAACGGCGACGGTGGCCCGCCGGACGATCAGATCGAGGCGCTGATCCAGCTCGTCCCGGGCGATGGCACCAGCGGCAGCGGCGGCGACACCGGCTCGGGCGGCGATACCGGCAGCGATGCCGGCGGAGGTGGTTCGGACACCGGTGGTGGTGGTGGTGGTGGTGGCGCAGAGGGCGGCCAGATGGCGGGCTGCAACGCGGGCGGCGGCGGTGGCGGCAGCCTGTTCGGCGTGCTGCTCGTCGGCCTCGTCCTGCGCCGGCGCTCGCGTAGCTCGAACGTCTAGAACGTCGCGCCGGCGGCGACCGAGCCGCCCGGATACGCGTCGGTCGTGCCGCCGATCATGAACCACGACGAGCTGAACGACTGGTAGTCGAACGAGGCGCGCGCGAACACGTGCTGGGTCGCCTGGACCTCGAGCGCGGCACCGACGTCGAAGCCCCAGCGCGACGCGGTGTTCACCATCTTCGGCTCGACGCCGCCGACCACCGGCTCGAACGCCGCGACGCCGCGCAGCGCCCACTTCGTGCCGAGCGACTTGCGAATGCTCGCGCCGAGCAAGACGTAGGTGTACTGGTCGTCCGGCGTCTTGGTCGACGACATGGCGTCGATCGCGAAGTAGCGCGCGCCGAAGCCGACCATCGGGGCGAGCTGGACCGAGGCGTCGTGGATGACGTCGTACGACGCCGCGAGCTCGTAACGGCCGATCGCGGTCGACGCTTGCGCACCATCGACGTCGCTGTGCATCACGACCGTATGTTCGAACTCGCCGGCGAGCCGGGCCTTCGCTCCGATGCCGACCGCGCCCTCGAACCCGAACGTGCCGACCGGGCTCGACGTGTAGGACTTCACGGTGCCCGGATCGGTCGCGAGCGAGCGACCGACCATGCCGAGCAGGACCCCGACTTCGACGTGAACGCTGCTGTGGCCCTTCGGCCCCGGCGCGGCCTGCTCGACGGTCGTCGGCGCGGATCCGGCGGCAGCGTCGTCGCCCGACGCGGTGGCGACCGCGGGTGGCGCGGCGTCGTGGGTGGCGGGTGTGCTGCCGAGCCCCGGCGGTGCGTCGTCATCGACGTGCGAGCTCGACAGCGGCGCGTCGTCGACCTTCGCAACGCGCCGGGCCTGAGGCCGCGCGCTCGGGCTCGGGCTCGCGCCCGCGATGTCCCCGACGTTGATCGCGAACACTTCGAGATCGATCTTCGCGAGGCCCTTCGCCGAGATCGGCGACTCGGTCTCGGACGACAGGTTGCCCGCGGCGTCGTAGATCACGACGCGGAACGTGCGCGCATTGCCGCGGCCGACGAGCTGCGCGGCGATCACGCCACCGACGTGCATCTTCTGGACGATCGCGCGACTTTGCTTTGTATGTTTCAGGATCGCGCCGAGCTCTGGATCGGGAATCGCGAGCTCGGCGACGCCTGCCTTCTCCAAGGTCGGTGCGAGTTGGTGCTCGACGGTCTCGTGATGAGCGCCCACGATACCGACGAACACCACGGCAAGTTGGGAGAGGAACATCGTCGGTAGTTCAGCGCGCCGGCGCGGTCCGATGGCGACTCGTGCGCTGACACCACCTCACCCCTGGGTGATGCTTCGCGGCGGCACCCCGCTTGCAACTCGCAACCCCATGCGGCTGTTGCTGTTCCTGTTCGGAATCGCGCTCGGCGTCGCCGGCACGCTCGCCTACGCGATGTTCGCGAACCAGACCCACGCGGAGGTGGTCGCGGTCGCGCGTCCGCTGCCCCAGAACCCACCGATCACCGTGACACTCGGCGAACCCTTCCTGACCGGGATCGTACGCCGAGCCGCGCTCGAGACCCCCGGTGTGGCGGTGGCGCCCACGCAGCTCCGGACCGAGCTGCGCGACGGCGTGATCATCGTGCACGCGAACGTCGAGGTGTTGGGCCACACCACCGATGCCACGGCGACGCTCCGCCCGGTGTTGCGCGATGGCCAGCTCCGCATCGATGTCGTCAAGACCAGCGTCGGCACGATGCCCATCCCCGCACTCGACCAGGTGCTCGAGCAGCAGATCAACGCGCGCGTGCAGTCGTTGCTCGCCGCATTGCCCGCCACGATCACCGGTGTCGAGATCGATCACGTGCGCGGACTGACGATCACGTGCTCGGTCGATCTCGACAAGCTCGAGCTACGGGCCGGGTCGGGGGCCCATCCATAGCCACGTGCCGTCAACCGGCGTTCGGGTTGCGGCGGCGCAGCTCGGCGACCAGCTTCGCCGCGGCCGCGCGATCGGCGAACGTGACGATGATGTTGCCCGTCGCCGGGTCGCTCGAATGCAGCGCGATCGCGATCGCTCCGATCCGCTTGTCGCCGATGACCTGGAGCGTGCCGGCCTTCCACCCCGGGGCCGCGCGCACGCCGGAGATGTTCGCGCCGCCCTCGTTGACCTCGGTGAGCTGGCCGAGGTAGGTGCGGCCGTCGAAGTCGAGCTCGACGGGGATGTACAGCTTGATCCGCTCCGAGACTCGCTGGAGCTGGCGAAACTCCGACGTGAACTCCTGCGCTTCGGCTGCCGGCGTCGCCGGCTCGCGCACCGGCTTCGCGGAGCGCGCGGCCGCGATGCCTTCGAGGCCGAACTCGAACTTCGCGTCGAGGGCTGGATCGATGGGGCGGCGCTTGAGCGCGCGCAGGAACTCCTCGCGCAGCTTGTGGAGCGGCGCCATGTCCTGCTGGAGGATCCGTTGCGCGAGCTGGTTGATCTCGCGCAGATCCGGATCGCCGTGCGGCGCGGTCGTCGCGAACGGCCGGCCATCGTTGACCGACGCGCGGACCTGCGGGTTGTGGCGCAGCCCGGCGGCGACCTCGGCGTTGATATCGAGGCGCTCGCGGATCATCCGCTGGATCGCGAACAACGCGTTGCGATCGGCGGGCTTGTGCAACATGTTGCCGACCAGCAGCGCGTTGAACTCGGCGAGCAACAACCGATAGCTGGCGACCAGCTCGGGGACCTCGTCCTCGATCATCGTGAAGAACGTCGAGACCCGATCCATCGTGCTGCCGATCTCGAACGCGTCCTTGCCGAACGCCGCGTCGAGCTTCTCGGCCGCGCGCAGGCCGGCCGCGGCGCGCTGGAGCCGGCGGAACAGCGCGATCTTGAGGAACGCGTAGCCGTTCTGCAGCGACGTGATCTCCGGAACCATCACGATCAAGCGGATGTCGGCCGCGTTGAAGAAGTCGATGGTGTCGAGATCGACGCCGGCGCCGACATCGATCAACAGACAATCGACCGGCAGCTTTGCGAGCTCGCCGAGCAGCTTCTGCTTGCTCTGGAACGTCGGGTGCGCGGAGCCCAGCGCGCCCTCGGAACCGGCGATCAAGCGCAGCCCGGGGATCGGGGTAGCCAGCGCGACCTCGTCGAGGGTCGCGCTGCGGCCCGAGAGAAAGTCCTCGATCGTACGCTGCGGTCGCATGATCCCGAACATCGTGTGGAGGTTCGGCGCGCCGAGGTCAGCATCGAGCATCACGACCTTCGCCCCGGCGCGGGCGAGCGCGACCGCGAGGTTGGTCGAGACCAGCGACTTGCCTACGCCGCCCTTGCCACCGCCCACCGCCACGATCCGGCCGACTCGTGCTGGCTTGTCCATGCACCTACAAGTTATCAGCGCGGGCGGCTCGCCGCGAACTTCGCTGGCGCCAGGCGTCTCCCCGGGTCACCTGGAGCGCCGCCGCGGCCCCCAGGGGAGGCAATTTGCTCGCCGAGTCGACCGCCGGGCGAGGCGGCGCTCTAGCTCGCGAAGGTGCTGTAGCTCACCACGATCGGCTGGCGCGCGGATTGCTGTAGTTCGATCGCGATGAAGCTCCCCGCATTGTGCACGCTCGCGGCCCTCGCCATGACCGGCGCCTGCACCGATACCACCACGGTGTCCGGATCCTGGCGCGACGGTCAGTCGGTTGCCGGCGCTTGCCACACCGGCCTGTTCACCAGCACCGCGCACGTCGAGATCTTCGACCCCGGACACCTGGTCGCGAGCGATAGCTTCGATTGCGCCGAGCTCGGCTTCAGCCTCGAGATCCCGGTCGACGTCACGCACGTACGGGTGACTGCCGCCGATCCGTGGGGCGGCTCCTATGACGAGGAGTTCGTGATCACCGATCGATTTCTCGACGTCGGTCTGATCTCGTTCGCGCAGGACACCCAGCCCGACTGACCGCCTCGCCGGCGCTTCGGGGGCCACGGGGCCAGGTTCGAATCGTTGTATTCGGTCACGGTTAGCGCACGCGCCGGACGTCGCCGCGCTCGGATGCGCGATCGATCGATCGACGGCGAGCGTACGGAGGCGAACGAGGAAGCGTACGCTGCCGGCATGGATGAGGACCTGTCGATGGGCGAAGCGGATCTCGTTCGCATCATCGCCGCGCTCGCGGCGAAGCGGATCCGCGTGACGATCGATGCGCTGCGGCCGGCGGCGCCGACCCACGATCGCATGGTCGATCACGAGCTCGAGTCCGATCGCGTCGCGCGTCACGAGCTCGGGATTCGCGGCGTGTGGGTCCACGATGTAAAGGACCTGAGCTCGACGCACTCGCTCGAGGCGCTCGCGGCCGATCCGGAACAACAGCGCCGGTTGATCGCGGCCGGGGCGGTCTGGGTGGGCCCCCGCCACCTCGCCCCGACGTAGCTGTCCCTGTCGAGCTCGCGGTGTTGACCCTTCGCACGGCACGGGCGGCGCGGTATCGCTCGCGTATGGAGATCTCGACCGATCCGCGCCGCGTGCAGCTCGACGTGGTGTACCCGTGGCTGCGCGCGAGTTATTGGTCGCCGGGGATCCGCCGCGAGGTGGTCGAGTGCGCGTTCGCGAACAGCCTCGTCGCCGGCGCGTACGTCGACGGCGTGCAGGTCGGGGTCGCCCGCGTCGCGACCGATCGCGCGACGTTTGCGTGGCTGTGCGATGTCGTGGTCAGCGAGCCGCTGCGCGGCCGTGGCATCGCACGCACGCTGGTGCGCGCGTTGCTCGACCACCCGGAGCTCGCGACCGTGCGGCGCTGGACGCTCGGCACCCGCGACGCGCACGAGGTCTACCGCCCGCTCGGCTTCGGTCCGGTCGATCCGAAGGTCTTCATGCAGTACCTGCCGGATCCCGCGCGCTGGACGTAGCGTCCGACGAGATCTTCGCTCAGCGGTGAAACTCCGCGGTCTCCGGGAACGCGACGCCGTCGGTGCGATACATCAGCAACTTGTCATCGACGAGCTTGAACACCGCGACCTGATCGGGCTGATACGTGAACGCGCGCCAGCAGCGCCCCATGTCGGCGCCGATCGCCTTCGCGTCGGTGTGCCGGAACGCGACGACGCTGCCGTGGTCGAGCGTGCCCGTGAACGCCTGCTCGAGCCCGAGGTCGAGCTTGCGGCCGCCGCCGCACGGCACGCGGCCGTACATGTGGCGGCGCAGGTCGTGGGTCACCGAGACGGCGCTGTCGGTCGCGACCGACACCACGAGCGTCTCGTCGGTGTCCACGTCCAGACCCGCGGCGCGGGTCGTACGTGGCTCGCTGCGGTGCCACGTGCCTTCGAACGCCGATGCTGCGACCGAACGCGTGACCGCCAGCCCGGCTGGAATGCCGCGGTTGTCGAACAGGTCGATGCGCAGCCGTCCACCGGAGGTCGACAGCCACACGTCGACGAGGTGATCGACTCCGGACAGCCGGATCTGCGCGCGATACTGGTGGGCCTCGGCGTCGACGGTCTCGACCTTGATCACCGAGACCTCGCGGACCTTACCCTCCCATTGCAGCGCGAGCGCGGTGAGGTCCCACATCATCGGCCTCAGCGCGAGCGCCGCGCACGACACCGGCGCGGGATCGTCGTCACCCGGGACGAGCTTGCCGAAAAAGTCGCTCAACGCGCGCTGCCGGCGCAGGCAGTCGTCGAGCGCGCGCCGCGTCGCCGGCGCGGTGTAGGTCTCGAGCGGATGGCCGGGCAGGCGCATCAGCGCGACGCCGAGCAGGGCCTGACCGCTGAGCATCGTCTTGGGATCGCGCGCGGTGTCGTGGTCGAGTTGGTGGACCTCGGCGATCAGCTGCTCGAGGCGCGGCAGGTCGGTGGTGTTGATGAAGTCGTGCGCGGGCGCCGCCGCGCGGCGCTCGATCGGCAACAACAGGTATTCGGTCTGCACGCGCGCGAGCACCGCCTGCACCGTCGCGAGAATGACCTCGACCAGCTTGATCCGGCCGAGGAGCTCGCGCACCGCGGTCACGCTGACCGCGCCGTTCTGCGCGCGATGCACGAGGTCCTTGGTCACGTTGACCCCGACGACCTCGCCGCGCTCGTTGCAGGTCGGGCCACCGCTGAATCCGGGCTCGATCTCCGCCGAGATCAACAGGCCATCGACCGCATCCTCGCGCACGATCTCGCCGCCGTCGTAGGCGGGCAGCTTGACGAGGCCGAGCACCTTGCCGGGCTTTGACATCATGCCGGTCGCGCGGGACAGGCTGCTCGCGGGGAACCCAAAGGACTCGATCGCCTGATCCTTGATCGGTGCCGGTGCGAGCGCGAGCGCGGTGAAGTGGTCGGCACCGACGTGGTCGAGCCGCAGCACGGCAAGATCGAGCTCGCTGTCGAACGCGGCGATCTCGACCTCGGGATACGCCTCGACATACGGCGTCGCGTCGCCGACCAGGCGCTCGACGAGGATCGGCTCGCCGCTCGCGACGACGTGGTAGGCGGTGACGACGTAGGCGGACGCGTCGGGGCCCGCGACGAAGAAGCCCGTGCCCGACGACGACTTCATCACGATGCGCACGACACCGCGCCTCGGATCGGTCCGACCGGGCGAGCGTGCGGCGGCGACGGCGACGATCGCGACCGCGACCGCCGCGACGATCGCGACGAGCCAGATCGCGGCACGGCCGCGTGGTGCTGCGAGCGCCGTCATGATCCGAAATGCATTCCGCCGAGCACGAACAGCCCGACCGACGTGCCCCAGGGACCGGTGACGAAGCGCAGATCTCCGCCGACGTCGTAGTTCGAGCCGGCGAGGTGATAGTGCGCGGCGACGCCCGGCCAGATCGAGACCTCCGACGAGCTCGCCGACGTGCCGGCCGAGCTCGACGCGGACGCCTCGGCGAGGCCGAGTCCGATGTACGGTCGCAGCACGAGTCCGGGCTCGAGCGCGACGTCGTAGCCGGCCTCGGGCCCGAGGTAGAACCCCGAGACGGAGCTCGTGACCATCGTGCCGCCAGCGCTCGCGCTCGCGCTGCTGCCGAGGTGATAGACGAGCAGGCCGCCGAGATAGAGATGGTTGTCGAGGGTCTTGCCGCCGCGCACGCCGAGGCCGAGATCGAGGTGCTCGCTGCCGACCCCGAGCATCGCGTCGAAGTACCACCGCGTGTCGACCGGCTCGGGTGCCGGCTTGCCGATCGAAGCCGCGGGCTCGTTCGCCGGCGCAAGCTCCGGGGCGGCGACCGGGGTGCGGCGCGGCGCGGCCGCCGGTGGCGACGTCGGCGGTGCCGCCGGCGGCATGGGCCGTTCGTTCGCCTCGCCGGCCGCGGCGTGTGCCAGGACCCAGAGTCCGATCCAGATTCGCATCTCGCCCACCTAACGACACGACTGCCCTGAAGTCGCACGGCGGCGAGATCGTGAAGGATCTCGGGCTGATCGCGAACAAGGCCCGCAAGGCCCTGCGGGCGCGCCCGGCGCGCCGCGTACGCGATCTGCGGCAAGTGAGCTCCGGCGCGCCGCGCCGATTTCTTGGATCACCGCGCGGAGCTTCCTAGAATTGTTTTCATGAACCTTCTCGACGTACGCCGTCGCGCGCCGCGGATCTCGGTCGACGGGTTCTGCGGCGTTGCCTCCGACGACGATCTGCACCACGCCTCGATGAGCAACCTGTCGACGCTCGGGCTGCGGCTCGAGCGCCCGTTCGACCCGGGGGCCGCGAGGTCGATCGTCCAGCTCGAGATCGAGCTGCCGGGGATCGACGAGATCGTGTGGGCGAGCGCGGTCGTGACCCACGCCTACCTCACGCCGATGCCGGGACGAAGGGCCGATGGCCAGCCGCGGTTCTGGTGCCGCGCGGGGCTCCGGATCAAGGATGCGTCACGCCGCGAGCGCCGGATGCTGCAGGACTATGTCGTCGAGCAACTGGTGTCGCGGCGCACGGCTACACGATAGGTCCGCACGAGCCGGGTCACGCCGTGCAGCGGGCGGTGGGCTTCGCCGATCTTCACGAAGCCCGCGCGTTCGAGCACGGTGCACGAGCCGAGGTTGTCGGCGGCGACGATGGCATCGATGCTCGGCAGCGCGAACGCGACGAGCCCCCATCGGGTCATCGCGCACACCGCCGCGGTCGCGAAGCCACGGCCGCGCTGGGCTTCGTCGATGGCGTAGCCGATCTCGATCGCATCGCCCAGTCGACTGAGGCCGACGTGTCCGATCAGCGGACCGTCGGGCGCACACACGCCGAGCACGACCGGGGTGACGCGTGGATCCGGCGTCGCATAGAAGCCGATCAACCGGCATACGATCTCCCGCGCCTGATCGAGGTCGGCGTAGACCTGATCGGGAAGCCACTCGCGCATCCCGGCCTGCCGGCTCATCGCGAAGATCGCCGGCGCGTCGGCGGCCACGAGTCCTCGTAACGGCGGCGGCGGCGCCAGATCACGGGGCAGCAACCGGGACTCGCACGGGGAGGTGGAGGTGAAACCGCGCGCCGGCACCGGGCTCGCTGTCGACGGTGACGAACCCGTTGCACTGCTGGACCACGCCGAACACCACGGCCAGGCCCAGGCCCGTGCCACCGCCGTCCGGCTTGGTCGTGAAGAACGGCTCGAACAGCCGGTCCCTGACCTCGACCGCGTCGTCGGGGAACTGCATGGCCGGCGGCAGCAGGGCGCACGTGCGCGACAGCAACGCGTCGATCGGCAGCGAGGCGTCGCGGAGCAGCCGCACCGTCGCGTGGAGCGCGACGAGCTCCTTGACCCCGTCGCGATTTCGGCGCGCGAGAACCACCCCGTCCGGGTCCACCATGGCTCGAAGATATCAGAGGGAATCGGGGCCGTGCAGCTCCGCCGCGGGGCCTGCTTGACGATCGCCCGCGCCCGGCCGATCGTGTCGCGTGGCGGAGCAGTCGAACAACCCCCTGCACGGGATCACGCTCGAGCGAATCGTGACCGAGCTGGTCGGGTATTTCGGCTGGACCGACCTCGCCGAGCGGACCCGGATGAACTGCTTCATGACCGATCCGAGCATCAAGTCGAGCTTGAAGTTCCTGCGCAAGACGCCGTGGGCGCGCGCGAAGCTGGAGAGCCTCTACCTGTTCATGCTGCGCGAGCAGAAGCGCAGCGCGCGGTGAGTCGCGCTCGTGGCCGTTCGCCACATCCGTGAACAACGGGGGCCGGCCGCCGTCTATGGCGTCGATGAAGATCCTGGCTTTGATCGCAGTCTTGACGACCGCGTGCGTGAGCACCGGTACTTACAACCGCAAGGTCGACGCGCTGACCAAGCAGCACGACGCCGATGCCCAGAGCGCGAAGCAGCGCGAGGCCGCGGCGCAGCAGCAGTACCTCGAGTTGCAGGGCAAGCTCGCCGATGTCCAGGCCGCGCTCGACAAGGCGACCGCCGACAAGGCCGAGCTCCAGAGCCAGCTCGACGATGACACCCAGCTCGTGACCACGATGAAGTCGCGGCTCGAGAAGCTCGGCCAGAACGTCGATAGCCTGGTCAAGGAGAAGTCGCAACTCGCGCAGGCGATGTCCGCGACCGCGGCGCGGCTCGAGGAGCTCCGCAAGGCCAAGGCCGCGTCCGATGCGCGCCTCGCGACCTACCACGGCATCATCGCGAAGCTGCGCTCGATGATCGATGCGGGTCAGCTCAAGGTGGTCGTGCGGGGCGGCCGGATGATCATCGCGCTGCCGACCGATATCCTGTTCGACTCGGGTCGAACCGACGTCAAGCCGATCGGCAAGGCCGCGCTCGCGAAGGTCGCGCAGGTGCTCGCGACCGTGCCCGATCGCGACTTCCTGGTCGCCGGTCACACCGATAACGTCCCGATCAGGACCGAGCTGTTCCCGTCGAACTGGGAGCTGTCGACCCGCCGCGCGGTCGAGGTCGTCAAGTATCTCGTCGCGCAGGGCATGAAGCCGACGGTGCTCGCGGCCGCGGGCTACGGCGAGTTCGATCCGATCGTCGACAACGATACGCCGGAGCACCGGACCCAGAACCGCCGCATCGAGATCGTGTTGCAGCCCAACATCGGCGACCTGCCACCGCTCGATGATCTGGGCATCGCCCCGCAGAAGAAGTGATCGGTCGCCGCCCGGCGTGAGCAGAACACGGCGCTTGCCTAGTTAGTGTTTGCGTGACACTAATAGAACTATGTTGACCCTGGCGGCTGATAGTCACGTCCTCGTCCTCACGGGTGCCGGCATCTCGGCCGAGAGTGGCGTGCCCACGTTTCGTGACGCCAATGGGCTGTGGGAGGGCCACGACGTCACCCGGGTCGCATCTCCGGACGGCTTCGCGGCCGATCCGTTGCTCGTGTGGGCGTTCTACTCCGAGCGACGCGCCGCGCTCACCGGGATCGTGCCGAACGCGGGCCACCTCGCGCTCGTCGAGCTCGAGCGCCGGCTCGGCGATCGGTTCTTGCTCGCCACGCAGAACATCGACGGGCTGCACCTCGCGGCCGGCAGCGAGCGGGTCGTCGAGATGCACGGCGCGCTGATGCGGTCGCGCTGCACGCGATGCGATCGTCCGCCGTTCGCCGACACCACGGCCTACCGCACCAACGTCGCGCCGTTGTGTGGCAAGTGCCGTGCGGTCGGCCGCGATGCGCTGCTGCGTCCGGATGTCACGTGGTTCGGCGAGGCGCTGCCACCGGGCGCGCTCGATCGCATCGAAGCGTTCGCGGCGAGGGCGGGCGAGCGGCTCGTGTTCATCGCGGTCGGGACGTCGGGGCTCGTGTATCCGGCGGCCGGCCTGGTCGATGCGACCAAGCGCCTCGGGGGCGCGTCGTGGCTCGTCAACCTCGAAGCGCCGGTGAACGCGTCGCACTTCGATCACGTGGTGCTCGGTCCGTCTGCACGCGAGCTGCCGGCGCTGTTCGGCTAGCGCCGGTTCACGTCCGGACCATCGCCCCGCCCTGCAAGCGGAACCCGGCGAGCTGGTACGGTTCGGCGGGCTTGCCGCCGAGCTCGATCGCGTGCAGCCGTGGCCCCGCGGCCAGCCACGGTGCGGCTTCTCGGGTGGAGGAGCGCGTAGCCGACCGGACGCTCTATGCGTAGAGTGCCGGCATGAGCGAGAACCGGCGCGAGCTCGAGGACACGATCCACCTCAAATTCCCCAAGGGGGGCAGCTACGGCGATTACCTGCACCTCGACGAGCTCCTCGCCGCGCAACGCCCGGTCACGAAGGCGCACGACGAGATGCTGTTCATCATCCAGCATCACACCAGCGAGCTGTGGATCAAGCTGCTCCTCCACGAGCTCGATCTCGCCGTCCAGCACGTGCGTGACGATCGGCTCGGCGAGACGTTCAAGATCTTCGCGCGCGTCGCCCATATCCAGCGCTTGCTGTTCGAACAGTGGGCCGTGCTCGAGACCATGACCCCCAGCGAGTACCTCCAGTTCCGCGATGCGCTCGGGACGGCGAGCGGGTTCCAGAGCTACCAGTACCGCGCGCTCGAGTTCGTGCTCGGCAACAAGGACGCGAACACGGTCAAGCCGCACGTTCACGATCCTCGGATTCACGCGGAGCTATCCGCGCGCCTCGCCGCACCGTCGCTCTACGACGAGTTCCTGCGCTATCTCGCGCGGCACGGCCACGCGATCCCGGCCGACCGCGTCGAGCGCGACTTCACCCAGCCCTACATCCAGAGCCCCGAGGTGCTCGAGGTGTTCCGGCGGATCTACGCGCAGCCGGACCTGCACTACGCCGCCTACGATATGTGCGAGAAGCTGGTCGACGTCGAGGAGCGGTTTCAGCTGTGGCGGTTCCGTCACATGACCACGGTCAAGCGCATCATCGGCTTCGCGCCGGGCACCGGCGGGAGCTCCGGCGTCGGCTTTCTCAAGCGGGCGCTCGAGCTGACGTTCTTTCCCGAGCTGTGGGACGTCCGGACCCACCTCGCGGCGCCTAGCCACTGAGCCCACGTTTCGCGCAAATACTGCGGCCTCGCGTACTGCGAACGCAATACGTTCGTAATCACACCAGTGATTACAGTAGGTTAGTGTGGCATTCAACTCGCATCCTTACGTGAGGGTTAGATGCAGATGCCGGATCGGATCTCCGCGATTGGGGTGACGGTGCCCTCCCGTTCCGCCGCGGAGGATCTGTCGAGCGCTCCCCCCTGGATCCTTCCGGGCGAGTACTTCGCGGCCGCACTAGGGTTCTTCGTGATCGGCGCGTTCGCGCTGGTCGAGCTCGCACCGGAGCTCGCCTACGGCGTGTTCTTCGTGCCGCGGGTCGTCGCCGGCGTGCACCTGTTCACGCTCGGCTGGATCATGCTCTCGATCTTCGGCGCGCTGTGCCAGTTCCTCCCGGTCGCGATCGGTCGGCGACTGCGCTGGCAGGCGTTCGCACACGTCACGTTCGTGCTGCAGATCGTGGGCGCCGCAGGCTTCATCACCGGGCTCGTCACCGCGCATCCTGGCGTCGTGATCGCCGGCGCGATCACGCTGTCCGCGGCGTTCGTCTCGTTCGCGGTCAACCTCGCCGCGACGCTCGCCGTGGTGCGCGAACGATCGATCACGTGGTGGGCGCTCGCCGGCGTGTCGTTGTTCCTGGTGGTGACCCCGCTCTACGGGGTCCTCATGCAGCTCAAGCTCGACCAGTCGCTCGGCATCCACCACTTCCACGTGATCGCCGTGCACGCGCACGTCGCGATCGTCGGCGTCGTGCTCATGACGATCGTCGGGGTCGCCCATCGTCTGTTCCCGATGTTCCTGCTCTCGCACGGCGCGGACGAGCGACCCGCGTGGATCGCGCTCGTGCTGCTGTTCTCCGGTACGGTGCTGCTCGCGCTGCCGACGGGAGGTGTGCCGGTGGACGAGGTCGGCGGCGCCCTCGCCGGCGGAGGCGTGATCGCGTTCGCGGTGCAGGCGGTGCTGTTCTTTCGAGCGCGCAAGCGCCGCGCGCTCGATGCCGGGATGCGGCTCGCCGGCGCCGGCATCGTCGGGATGCTCGCCGCGATGGTGATCGCGCCGTTCGCGTTCTCGCGCGGGCTCTCCGATCTGCACCTGCTCGTCACGTACTTCTGGGTGCTGCTCGGCGCGATCTCGCTGTTCGTCGCCGGCCAGTACTACAAGATCATCCCGTTCCTCGTCTGGTACCACCGGTTCGGACCGCTCGTCGGGCTCCGCAAGGTGCCCAAGGTCGCGGAGCTGTTCTCCCAGCGCGCCGCCAACCTCGATGCGCTGGTGCTCGTCACCGGTTACGTCGGCCTCGCGTTCGCGATCGCGTTCGGTTCGGTCGCGCTGGCGCGAGGCTTCGCGGTGGTGTTCGCGATCGGGGTGCTGATGGAAGCGGTCGTGATGGTTCGTCTTGCCCGCAGGAGGCCCGCATGAGTGACACAGATCAAGCAACGTTGCAGCTCGCCCAGGAGGCCCTCGAGACCGTGATCGATCCGGAGATCGGACTCGACATCGTGACGCTCGGGCTGGTCTACGAGCTCGAGGTTCACGATGGCGCCGTCGACGTCACGTTCACGCTGACCACCCGCGGCTGCCCGATGGAAGCCACGATTCGTGGTGGCATCCTCAACGCGCTCGGCAGCGTACCCGGCGTCACCGAGGTGAACCCGCACCTGGTGTGGGAACCGCGCTGGCATCCGGGCCTCGCCAGGGAGGGTGCGCTGTGAGCCGCGCCGGGACCGCTGCGCCACCGGCGCGCATCCAGATCGGCGATCGCGTCGGCGCGGTGCTCGCGCGCGACGCGAAGTTGCTCGAGGTGTTCGTCGCCGCCTCGCCCGCGTTCGAGAAGCTGCGCAGCGCGGCGATGCGCAAGACCATGGCCAGGCTCGTGACGATCGAGCAGGCGGCACGGATCGCCGGGATCGAGGCGGGCGAGCTCGTCGAGCGGCTCAATCGGGCGCTCTCCGATCCCTCCACCGATCACGGCGCCGAGCCCACCGCGCCCACCGCGCTGCCCACCGTGACGGCACCGAGCTTGCCGCCGATCCCCGAGGCGCTGACTCGCCTGCCGAGCGAGTGCCTCGTCGAGTGCGATGTTCGCGAAGACCTGCGCGCCGGCATCGAGCCGTTCAAGCGCATCTTCGAGGCGGCACGAACGCTGCCCGCCGGGAGCGCGCTGCGGGTCCGCGCGACGTTCGAGCCTGCACCGCTCTACGCCGTGCTGGCCCGCCAGGGCCTGGCGCACGCGACCGAGCAGCTCGCCGCGGAGGACTGGCGCGTGTGGTTCTACCGCGATGAAGCCGCGGCGACCGGGCCGGCACCCGCACCCGCACCGGCACCGGCACCGGCATCGGCCCCTGTGACCGACGGCGACGGCGACATGATCATCCTGGACGTTCGGGGCCTCGAACCGCCCGAGCCGATGGTCCGCACGCTCGAGGCGCTCGCCGAGATGCCGCGCGGCAAGACCCTGGTCCAGCTCAACGTCCGCGTCCCGCAATACCTGCTGCCGAAGCTGTCCGAGCGCGGCTTTGTCTACGACATCCGCGAACAAGGCCCTGACCTCGTTCGCCTGTTCATCCGTCATCGTCCGTCACCGTCCGTCACCAGCAACCCTAAGGAGTCCTGAGCATGTCTGCTATCGAGCTCGATATCCGAATCGTCCCGCCTCGCGAGAAGCACCCGGCCATCTTCCGCACCTTCGACGCGCTCGCGCCCGGTGAGAACTTCACGCTGATCAACGACCACGATCCGGCGCCGCTGCGCCATCAGTTCGCCGCGACTCGCGCCGACCAGTTCGAATGGTCCTACCTCGAGCAAGGGCCGGTGGTCTGGCGCGTGAGCATCGGGCGGCGCGCCTGACATGCTCGCGCTGAGCAGCGACGCCGCACCCGCGCTCTCGCTCGAGGCCGTCGAGGCTGCGTGCCGCGCTCGCGGGCTCGACGGCCAGGAGCTCGTCCTGGCGCCCGGTCAGGACCTCGAACAGCTCGCCCAGCGGGTCCACGCCGCGCACGCCCGCGTGCTGGCGCTCCGCGTGGCGCACCTCGACGAGCACGAGGCCGGCGCGCTCGCGCGGGCCTCGAGCGCGCTCGCGGCGCCGGTGTCGGTCGCCGCCGAGGGCGTCGAGCCGGCGCTGCTCGATCGCGTCGTCCCGGCGTTCGAGCACGCCGGCGGGCGGCTGCTGCTCGGCCATCGCACCGATCTCGACGAGGCCCTCGCGACCGTCGCCACGATCCGCGCCTACGACGCAGCGGCGCTCGGCGTGGCGTGGGAGCTCGAGCCTTCCGTCGCGCGCCTCGAGGCCGCGAGTGCCGTGTTGCTCGCGACCGGCGAGCACCTCGCGCTGGTCCGCCTCCACGGGGGCGGTCCGGAGCAGCGCGATCAAGACGGCCGTGGGATCGGCCCGCTGCTCGGCGAGCTCGCGCTGTCCGGGTTCACCGGGCCGATCGTGCTCTGTCCGTCGTCCCACGCGCCCGCGATCCTGGCGCGCTGGGCGCGCTGGGTGGAGACCCGCGGGAGCTCCGGCTGCGGCCACGCCTCCAGCACGCGCGAGCACGCGCTCGACATGCGAGAGGTCGAGCCGCGCGATCGGCTCGAGACCATCCTCGGGGCCTACCGCACGTTGATCCCGGGCGCGACGCTCCACCTCACCCTCGACCACGATCCGAGCTGCATGTACTACACGCTCGAGGCGACCGAACCGGCGCGCAGCTTCGAGTTCCAGGTCGTCGAGAACGGCCCCGAGACCTGGCGGGCCGAGGTCACCAAGCGCTGATCCCAGCGGCGAGCACGCCATCGCGCGTTCTTGCCGCATCCACCCCGCACG
>JBDTEH010000040.1:0-5825 GCA_039922635.1 Kofleriaceae bacterium
CATCGTCGACGAAGCGACGACGACGATCGACGCTGTGACCGGTCGTCCGCTGGTGCTCGACACCAGCGTCGTGCTGAACGATAAGTCGAGCTCGGCCCAGGCGAAGTTCACCGGCTCGGTCGCGAACGTCACGTACACCAAGCCAGGCGATCCGACCCCGCACACGTATCGCGTCGATTTCGGGAGGGTCACGGTCTACGACTCGCACTCGGCGATGGCGCAGCTGCGAGGCTGGCGCGCCGCTGCCGGCACGACCAAGCAGGTCTACGTGGTCGGAGGACGCAGGTTGTGGCGGATCGACATGACGTTCGTGGGCACCGAAACGGTCGGGTCAGCGCTCGGTAACCGCAAGACCGTGCACCTGCGCGGTGCCGCATTTCACGCCAGGCCGAACCTCAAGGTCGAGGCCGGGAACGCGACGCGCACGTTCGACGTATGGATCTCCGACGATGCCGACCGCGTCCCGATCAAGATGACGGCGCACACCGAGCTCGGCGAAGTAGCGATGGACCTGACCGAGTACACCCGGCCCTGACCGACCGAACGCCTACTGCTTCTTCGCGCCAGCGTCGGAGTCGATCGAGCCCGAGACCAGCTGGGTGTCATCTGCCGTGATCGCGCGGCCCGGCGTCAAGACCATGATCTCGGGCGCCGAGCTCTCGTCGCGCGCGGACGCGTTCAGCGGATCTTCGACCTCGAGCTCGACGAACCGCTCGATCGAGATCTCGGGCTCGCTGTGATCGCCGATCGCGCGGGCCCGGCTCCGCGCGATCTGCGTCGGTCCTTTCTCGAGAGTCGGCGGCTCGTCGGCTTCGATCGAGACCTCCGGGTCCTCGACCGGAGCGGGCAGCGGCAGCTTCGCCGGACGCGCGGGCGGCCGCAATGCGCTCTCGCCGCCGAACGCCTTGATCGGCTCGCGTGATAGCCCGTCGAAGGCTTCGTCGACGAGATCGTTGGCCAGGCTCACTTCGCTGCTCGGGACGATCAGCCGCTCGGCCGGCGCCGCACCCTTCACGGGGGCTAGCGCCGGCCCGTTCTTGGTGTCGGTGTGCGCCATCGCGACGGGAATCGCATCGTCCTCGGGCACGGTGCTCGCGCGATCCTGCGGCGGACGATCATCGATCACGGTGCGAGCGCGATCGGTGGCCGCGACACCCGCGACGCCCGGCAACGTGTCTCGGGTAGGCGGTGGAATGGTCGGCGCGGTCCCGATCCCGGCCATGCCCATCGGCGCGGTCGGCGCGGTCGGCCGACCGGCCGGCGGGGTCGGCGCTTTGCCCAGACGGGGCGCGGTCGGCTTGGGTACCGAGGGCAACGCCGCCGCCATGCTGGGCGGGTGCGAGGGCTCGGCCCTGCGTGGTGGACCGACCGCACGCATGTTCGGATCGGTCGGCGCGCTCTCGAGGCCCGGGGTGAGCTCGCCGACCACGAGCCGCGACGGCATGGGACGCGAGCGCCGGGTCGCGATCTCGGCGGCGAGCGCCGCGAGCAACACCTCACCGAGCTCGGCGTCGTCCTCGCAGACCTCGTGAAAGTCATCGCAGCGCAACGCCAGCGCGCGCACGTCACTGACCGCGATCGCCAGCCCATCCTTGTCGGGGAGCTGGGCTTCTTCGAGCAGGGCCTCGGGATAGAGCAGCGACCCAGGCCCGCGCAGCACGCCGTCTTGCTCGACCTCACCGTCGACGATGATCCACGCCACGCGATCGCCGAGCGTCTGCGCCGGCACCTTGGTGTCCTGCGCGTGATCGCGGGGCAAGGCGATCCGCAGCGCGCGCAGCCTGCCCTGCGGCGTGACCTTCGCCCACAGCGGGCACGCGTTGATCGCCTTGTTCTCGCGGTGCAGGAGGTCCGCGGGCCGCGCGGTCTCGCCAGCCTCGAGCACGCGCACGACCAGCGCGGTCGCGTTGTCGCCACCGCCGCGCTGGAGCGCGAGCTCGACGAGCCGCTGGGCCGCGCGGGCCGGTGAAGGCTGCGCGGTCAGCACCTCGCCGATCTCGGCCTCCCCCACGTACTCGGTGACGCCGTCGCTGCACAGCAGGAACCGATCGCCATCGGCGAGCGGCACGACGAACGTCGCCGCCTTGCATTCCTCGCCGATGCCGAGCGCGTTGGTCAGCATCGACTTGAACCGCGAGCCTTCGTTCGAGGTGTCGACGTCGACGCCCGCCGCCAACAGGCGTGCGAGTAGCGTGTGATCCTCGGTCAGCTGCATCGCGATGCCATCGCGCACCATGTACGCGCGCGAATCTCCGCATTGCGCGAACACGATGTCGCCGCCGACCACGAGCGCACCGACCAGCGTCGTCCCCATCCCGCCCTTGGTCCGGTCACGCGTGGCCTCGGCCATGATCGCATCGTGCGCCGCGACCACGCCGTGGTGGACGGCGGCGAGCATCGCCTTGCGCGCCTCGATCGTGCCCTGCTCGAGCCACGCGTCGATCGCCTGCAACGTCGCTTCGCTCGCCCACTGCTCGCGCACGACCTGGACCGCGATGCCGCTCGCGACCTCGCCGGCGGCGTGACCGCCCATGCCGTCGCACACCGCGAAGATGCCGAGATCGGGGTCGATGAAGTGCGCGTCCTCGTTGTGCTCGCGGACCTTGCCCACGCTGGTCTCGGCGGCTCCGACGATCGACGCACGACCCACGGCTTCAGGATACACGTGGTTCGAGCAGCGTGTTCGCTAGCCGCGCATCTTGTAGCCGACGTTGCGAACCGTTTCGATCAGCTCACCGGCGGCGCCGAGCTTCGACCGCACGCGTCGAACGTGGATGTCCACGGTGCGAGTCCCACCCGCATACTGGTAGCCCCACGCGCGCTCGAGCAGGGCGTGCCGCGTGAACACGCGTCCGCGGTGTTGTGCGAGGTAGCGCAACAGCTCGAACTCCTGGTGCGTGAGGTCGATCCGGTGGCCGCCGATCTTCGCTTCGTAGCCCGCGAGGTCGATCACGAGGTCGTCGACCTTGATCAGCTCCTCCGAGCCGAACATCGCCGCACGCCAATCGAGCTGGCGGACCCGGCCGTACAGCTCCGCCGGCACGATGGGCATCAACACGAAATCGTCGTAGCCGATCGAGAAGTCGAGCGCCGGCAACCGGCTGACCGTGACCGCGACGAGGATCGGGGTCTCGACCAGCGGGCCATGGTCGCGGATCCGTTGGATCGCCTTGTGGGCACGCGCTAGCTCGTCACCGGCCTCGACCACGATGCAGACCGGGGGGGCGAGCGTGAGCTGGGCCTCGTCGAGGCCACCGAGATCGAACCGCCCCACCGACACTCTCCCACCGAGCTCGGCGAGCAACGTGACGACCGACCCGGGTTCACGGGCCGCCCGCTCCGGATCTTCGCAGATCACCACCGCACGCATCAGCCACCCAAGTGATCTCCGGGGATGGAATGCCGCGTCAAGTCGTCTAAGCGCCTACCGCCGTTTGCCCACCGGAACCTGGTTTCCGGCTATTGCCCGCGCCGCGGAACATGTAAGAATTGAGACCGGATGGAAGAGTTCCACTGCTCGTTCTGTGGAAAGCAGCGGCGAGAGGTTCGCAAGCTTATCTCGGGCCCGCGCGTCTTCATCTGCGACCAATGCGTGACCCTGTGTAACGACATCCTCGCGAAAGAGGAGGCGTCGGAGCGGCCAAAGTATCCACCTCCCCGCGCGATCGTCGACGAGCTCGACCGCTACGTCGTGGGCCAAAAACAGGCCAAGCGCGCTCTCTCGGTCGCGGTCTACAACCACTACAAGCGGATCGGCCTGCGCGGCAAGCAGAGCGATGTCGAGCTCCAGAAGGGCAACATCCTCCTGGTCGGGCCGACGGGCTCGGGCAAGACCCTGCTCGCTCAGACCCTCGCCAAGAAGCTCGACGTGCCGTTCGCGATCGCGGACGCGACGACGCTCACCGAGGCCGGCTACGTCGGCGAGGACGTCGAGAGCGTCGTCAAGGCGTTGTTCCGCGCGGCCGGTGGCGATGTCGAGAAGACCGCGCGCGGCATCATCTGCATCGACGAGATCGACAAGATCGCCCGCAAGGGCGGGTCGCCGTCGCCGACCCGTGACGTCTCGGGTGAAGGCGTGCAGCAGGCGCTGCTCAAGATCCTCGAGGGTAAGACCGCGACGATCACGCCCGATGGCGCGCGTAACCGCCCGCAACAAGAGCTCATCCAGATCGATACCACCGACATCCTGTTCATCTGCTGTGGCGCCTTCAACGGGCTCGAGGACATCGTCCGCCGCCGCACGGGGCAGCGCGGCCTCGGCTTCGGCGCCGAGGTCACGACCGGCGAGGACGACAAGGACGCGCTGCGCCGCCAGGCCGGAACCGAAGATCTGATCAAGTTCGGCATGATCCCCGAGTTCATGGGCCGGCTGCCCGTGATCGTCTCGTGCGATGCGCTCGATGTCGAGGCGCTCACCGAGGTGCTGTGGAAGCCCAAGAACGCGCTCGCGAAGCAGTATCACCGGCTGTTCGAGCTCGAGGGCGTCAAGCTCAACTTCCGCCCCGACGCGCTCCGCGCGATCGCCGAGGAGGCCTCGCGCCGCAACTCCGGCGCCCGCGGCCTGCGCGCGATCCTCGAGGAAGTGATGCTCGACGTGATGTACGAGATTCCGTCGCTGACCGGCGTCAAGGAGTGCGTCGTCACGCGCGAGGTCGTCGAGCACCGGGCCCGCCCCGAGCTCGTGCTCGAGTCCAAGGCCGCCTCCTGAGCGTCTTCCGCGCCGCGAAGGCGGCGCACGAGAGCGCGTACCCGAGGCGCCAATCTAAGTACAGCTCCTCATAAGTTGGTGGCCATCAAGAGGATCGGGCAGAGGTCCGGTTCGGGATCTGCCGCGAACGTAAGCCCGCCGACGTTGGGGCGCCGCGAGGACGGACGAGCCCATGCCGACAGGCGGGCGGTCGGCCGTTACGCGGAATCGTCCCACCCGAACTCGGTCTGGGATGGGCGCGAGCGGGCGCGAAGGTCGCGGGTTCGGCGGCAAGGCCGAGGGTGTCGAGGACCGCGCGCACGATCGAGGGATTGGCGACGAACGCGACGTCGCTGCGGCGCCCGCCCGAAGGACAGCGGAGGACGTCGTCGGCGAACATGCGTCGCAACAGGTCGGCCCACGGCAGCCGGCGGGGGCGCGAGCTGTGAGCCGATTCGGAATGCGTGCAGCTCGGGTCGGCCGGGTGATCGGGATCGGGAGGGACGAGTGCTCGCAGTTTTCCGCGGTGTTTGCTGGCGGGCCCGAACCCGCCGGCGTAACGAATCAGATGTCGGCGCGGCGGCGGGATGATGCCGACGAGCCGGCGCAGAAATGCGACGGGTTCGAGCACGAGGTGGGTGAGGCCGTCGGGCCACGGCCGTTGCCTCCACGGCGCGTTCGGCATCCACATCAGCGATCCCGCAAACGCGCAACGTGTGGTGATCGAGTTCCCGCGCACGTGCTGTATCGCCAGTGGGTCCTATCGTTGCCGCGCTGTGTGCGGTTCCTACTCGCCCGCGATAGCAACCTCCTCGGCTGGGTCGTGACTCGGTTTCTGGCGAAGGTTTTCGCGTGGCAACGCCGCCGAGCGCGACGGCTCGGGCTCGTCGATCCGCTGCCGCCGCCGAGTGACGCCGAGGTCGGCCGGCTACTCGCGCAGATCGCGCGCACGATCCACGCGCGTGTCGAGCGTCTCGCGGAGGACGACGACGAGCCACCCGACGCCCTCGCCCACGACCAAGCCGCCGCGCTGTCCGAGCCCGCGCTCGCGCGATTTGCGGCGGTCTCGTCCGCGTCGCGTCGCACCGCGTTTGTTGAAGGCTACTCGCTCCATGCCGATCGCGAGATCGACGTCGAC
>JBDTEH010000041.1:0-14216 GCA_039922635.1 Kofleriaceae bacterium
CGTGCGAACACGGGGGGCGAGGCCAGTCTCGCCAGTCATACACGATCTGCGGCGGCAGCGCCCGATCGTAGCAAACCGCACATCACGCGAGGAACCGGGCGCGCTGGTCCGGACCGGGCAGCTCGCATGCCTCGACCTTGCCCCAGATCCGATAGCGCACCTTCGCGATCAACCGGTACCCGAGATCGAGCATGAACCCCGGCAGCCACCGCATCGCGTGCGCCCAGCGCCACGGCGCGCGCAGGTGCTTCGCGAGGTACAAGAACGCCTTCGAGCGCAGGTACGCGCGGCCATCGGCGACCAAGACGACGGTGTCGAGGTTCGCCGGGATGTTCGGATGGCGCACGCGGAGCGCGGCGGCGAGCTCGCCCTGCAGCGGCGCGAACATCAGCTCGTGATCCGCCTCGTGGCGGAGGATGAACGCGACCGAACGATGGCACAGCCCACACTCGCCGTCGTACAGCACGTAACTAGCCACGTCGGTAGCCACGATACAGGTCGCGCTCGACGAGGAAGTCGCGGATCGTGCGGCGATACTCCGCTTCTTCGCCGCGCAGGTCGTAGCCCTTGACGAGCTCCGGATGCTGGTTCGCCCACTCGGTCACCGGATCGACCGGGCGAAACCCCGTGGGCGTGCACTCGGTGCCCATCGGCCAGTCCGTGACGTCGATCGTCGGCAGCTCGATCGGCGGAGCCCAATCACCCTTCGCGAGCCGGTCCATGTCGATGCAATCGTCGAGGGGATTCGCGGCATCCGAGCGCATCGTCAGGCGGTCGAGGTCGAACGCGTTTTGCAGGGTCTTCAACGCCGAGGTGTGATCGTACTGCACCATCGAGTGATAGTTCCGCTTCGCGTAGGGTCCCATCACCATCGCGGGGACGCGAAAGCCGAGCTGGTCGAAGCCCTGCGCCGCGAGGTCGTCCTGGGTCTGCGGCGGCGAGACGTGCTCGTAGAACCCACCGTGCTCGTCGTAGGTGAGCACGAACAGGATGTTCTTCCACTGCGGCGACTCGGCGAGCGCCTGGTACACCGACGAGATCAGCTCCTGGCCGTTGATCGGATGGATCGGCGGATGGTCGTCGTTCATCGCGAAGGCAGGATCGATGTACGTCACCGGCGGCAGCACGCCGGCCTTCGCATCGGCGAAGAACTGCGGGAATCGGCGCACCTTGTTCGACAGATCGCCGAGGTTGTTGATCGCGGCGACGACGGGGATGTTGCCGTAGTAGTACGCCCAGTCGACGTTCTTGGCCTGCAGGTTGAGGTAGATCGACGGCTGGTCGAGGTTCGACGGCAGGTCGTTGCTCATCAGCCCGAACGAGCTGCCCGCGTGCCAGTAGAACCGGTTCGGCCAGGTCGGGCCCATCACGGAGCAGAACCAGCGATCGCACACGGTGTACGCGTCGGCGAGCGCGTAGCTGACCGGCACGTCCTCGCGGGTGAGGTACTGCATCGGATCGATCGCACCCGGGTACATCATCTGGTGGGTCGTCACGAAGCCGTCGTTCGCGCCGTTGTTCCACTGGATGTGCGAGGCGTCCCAACCGTGCGCGGGATCCGGATCGCACAGGTGATCGCGCTGGGCCTGGAACAGCTGGATCGGGTTGCCGGCGAGGTCCGGGTTCGTCGCCGTGAGCTGGGGCCCATCGCCGGCGAGCCCCTCGAGCGTGACCCGCGAGCCGAAGAAGTGATCGTAGCTGCGGTTCTCCATCATCATGTAGACGTAGGTCGTGATGCCGACGGGGCCACCGTCGGAGGAGCACGCGGGCAAGATCTTCGTCAGGCCCGCGGCACCCGCGAGGCCGCCGATGCGCTTGATCGCATCGCGTCGGTTGATCATGGCGGCAACTGTAGCAGCGCACCCGGGGAGGCGGGCGGGGCATTGTTGACGCCTGGATCACAGATCCGCGGCCGCGCGCTCGATCGCGCTGCACGGCGCGTCCACGCTACCGTGCCGGCAGGCATCACGCAGGCCGACGAGGGCCATGCAGGTCTCGCCAACCTCGTCGGCGCTCCACCCGACCAGGCCGATCGACGCGAATGTGGTGACGTAGAGCGCACGTGCCGCCGCCGGGTCGACGCGCTGGATCCGGCAGACCAGCGCGGTGAAGTCGAGCCGCCCGATCAGCGGATCGCCGGTCGAGGGTGGGCTCGGCGTACGAGTCAGGATGATCGCGAGCGCGGCGACCGTCGCCGTGACCCCGGCGAGCTTGACCGCGAAGCGCAACCCGGCCAGCGCGGGGCGGTTCCAGGTCGCGGGGCGCATCGTATAGCCAAACGCCGCGCCGGCCGCGGCGCCACCGAGATGCGCCCAGTTGTTCGCCTGCATCGCGAACCCGAACACGATCGTGTACGCGAACCACTTCGCCATGTCGTTACGGATCGTGCGGCCCCGGGTCGTGCCGAGGCGCTGGCCGTAGCCCGCGGCGGCGCCGATCAACCCGCACACGCCGCCCGACGCGCCCGCGGTCAACACGTTCGGTTGCAACAGGTCGCTCAGCATGAAGCCCAACACCGCGGTGGCGACGAACACGAACAACATCGCGAGCCGCCCCCAGATCTGTTCGACCTGCGGCCCGACCGAGGCGAGCGCGATCAGGTTGAACGCGATGTGCCAGAACCCCATGTGCAGGAACGCCGCGGTGAGCAGGCGCCAGTAGTCGCCGCCAAACCCGACGTGCCAGTCCGCGCCGAAGTCGAGCAACAGCGCTCCCGGCGGCGCGTGGAACCCACCACCCTGGGCGACCCACACGCGCGCGTACGCGGTCATGATCACGAGCGCGAGCACCGTCGAGCACGACAGCGCCTCCGGCGTCATGACGCCGAGCCGGCGCAGCACCTGGAGCGTGCGCGTGGCGAGCTTCGCGCCGCACGAGCTACACACCCTCGCGGCATGATCCTGGACCGCTCCGCACTGGTCGCAGGTCTTGTGCGCGTACTTGATGTGATCGACTTTTTGTTCGAGCCGGCGGCGGTCGCCCTCGCGGCGGCCGTGCCACCGGATCAACCTCCAGCGCACGCGGGTTGGATTCATTCCGAGGTAGCGGCTCCACTGCGCCACCTTGTCGATCCAGGCCGGGTGCGAATCGCTCACGCTGGCGATTCTAGCGCCGCCCAGCGCCCGGCGAGCTAGCTGGCGCACGAGCCTTTGTGCGCACGAGCTCGATCAGATCGCCTTGCGTGAACTGGAGGTCGTAGCGATGGAGCCCGAGTCCGCCGGCGCTGTGGTCGAGATCGACGAGGTGCGGGCGCCGGTCGCCGGGCTGCGGGACCTCTCTCAACGCGAGATAGTCGCGGCCTTTCGGGTCGTGCGTGCAGTGGGCGGCGTAAAAGTCCTTGACCGAGACGTAGGGGGTCGCGATGTCGCGCTTGCCCTCGGCGGGGAACACGCTCTCGCGCAGCGTCGCGCGGTCGGTCGGATCGACGCAGAGTGCGTGATGACCTTCGGGCACCTGGTTGGTGAGCTTGTTTGGAGCATCGCCGTCGCGGATCGACAGGTACGACACGATGCAGCCGGTCTCGTCCGCACGAACACAAGGTGCGAGGGTCGCGAACGTCCCGCCCGTGGTCGCGCCGTCCGGGATATCGACCGTGAAGCCGATCGGCATCGCGACGAGCAGGCGCGCGCGCATCGCCGGGTCGCGATCGAAGCGCTCTCGCAGCAGGCGCGCGGCCATCTGCGAGCCCTGCGAGTGGCCGATGATCACGATCTCGTGGCCGCGATCGAAGCGCGCGAGGTACGCGTCGAACGCGGCCGCGACGTCGGAGTACGCGACGTCGAAGAAGTGCTGCTGATCGCCCTTGGTCGAGAAGTACGTCGCGATCGTGGCCTGCCGGTACAGCGGCGCGAACACGTTACAGACCTCGGAGAACCGCGCGATCTGCGCGGCCGCCGTCTTGCGAATCTTCGAGAGATCCGAGAAGTCGACGTGGTTGCCCGGGATGATGCTGAGATCGACGGTCGGGTAGATATAGAAGCAATCGATGGTCGCGTCGTGCGCGGGTGCGTGCGGCTCGATCGTCCTGGAGCCATCCGCGGCGATCACTGTCGTGGCGAGATCACCGCGGCACGCGTCGCTCGGCAGATCCGGGCGACATACCCACCAGGCAGCATCGAAGTACGACGCATCCGAGGTGCGTGGCCGTTCGCTGCGGCTGGTCGCGCAGGCGACGACAGCGACGACGGCGACGACGGCGAGGGCGGCGACGACGGCGACGCTCGCGAGAGACTTCATGGGCGCGAGCGTAGTGGACGCGAAGCGCCATCGAGCGCACGACTGCACGAATCTGCGCACCATTGCGACCACCCGAGATCTTCCGATGGGCTGATGTGCGTCGGATCGTCGCGACCGCTACACGATCGGCAGCGAGTGATCACTCCGCGCTCACCGCGTGCGTGTGCGCTCGGTGGTAGCTACGCGCGGGTCGTCGGCTATCCCACCCGAAGGCCGCGATTTCGCTCGCTACACCGATCGGGTCACGCCCCGAACCTGGCATGGAGAGTGGATCTAGGATCAGCGGTGCTCGAAGCGGTGCCCGAAGCGGTGCTCGAAGCGGTGCTCGTCGCCGGAGATGTGTCGACCGTCGGCGAAGTCCGTGATGCGCTGCACGAGGCGGGCTGCACCATCACCGCGACGGTGACCCCGGAGGCCGCCGCGATGGCGATCGCGAATCGCGCCGCGCCGCCGGACCTGGTCGTCTGGTCGGTCGCGGGTGACAGCCTCGCGGCGCTGCAGCAGATCACGCGCGGACATCGCGAGGTGATGACGATCGTGATCTGCGAGAGCGATCGGATCGATGCCGTGTTGCTCGCAGGCGCCGCCGAGTGCGTCGTCACGCCGGTCCGGCCGCAGGAGCTGCGCGCGCGGCTGCGCCACGCGTTACGGACGCGCGAGGCGGTGCGGCGGCGCGGCGAGCGCGAGCAGTGCCTGTCCGCGGCGGTCGTCGCGCTCGAGCACGAGAAGCAACAGCTCGAACGCCTCGCGTGCGTCGATCCGCTGACCGGCGTCGCGAACCGCCGCCACACGCTCGCGCTGCTCGAGGCCGAGTGGCGGCGGTCGTGCCGCGAGCGGCTGCCGCTCGCGCTCGTGATGATCGATCTCGATTGCTTCCACGCGTACAACGAGCTCTACGGTCACCTCGGCGGCGATGCCTGCCTGCGCAGCGTCAACGAGGTGATGGCGACCTGCCTGCGCCGACCTTCGGACTATCTCGGTCGCTACGGCGGTGAGGAGTTCCTCGCGGTGTTGCCGAACACCGACGCGGCTGGCGCGCGGATCGTCGCGGCGCGGTTGCGCGCGGCGGTCGAGGCGATGCGGATCCCGCATGGCGCGTCGCGATGCGGTGATTTCGTGACGATCACCGCCGGCTTCGCGTCGTTCGAGGTCACGCCGGAGCGAACCGTCGAACGCCTGATCGGCGCGGCCGATGCGGCGTTGCTGCGCGCGAAGGCGCACGGACGCAACTCGATCGAGGGCGACGGTCCGTTCGCCGACCCGACCCATCGTTCGGAGGCGTGGATCGTCTTCGAGCCGGTGCACGCGGATCCATGGTTCGCGGATCGCATCCCGCGGTTCCTGGTCGAGGCTCAGCTCGGAGCGCATGCCATCGTCGATGCGCTGCACGGCGATGATCCGGCTACGGTCTCGCGCACCGTCGCGGGGTTGCGGGCCGGCGCTCGCGATCTCGGGCTCGTGCTGGTGGAGCATATCGTCGACGACCTCGAGCTCGCCGCGATCGAGCACGATCCTTCGACCGCGCTCGAGGCCGCGGTCGAGCTCA
Source organism: Kofleriaceae bacterium (assembly GCA_039922635.1). Classification (GTDB taxonomy): domain Bacteria; phylum Myxococcota_A; class Polyangia; order Haliangiales; family Haliangiaceae; genus JABFXX01. Next base: position 5,783 of record JBDTEH010000041.1, read on the forward strand.
CCCGGTACGTCACGCATGTCCAGGTGATCTATCGGCGCGCGAGTGACACGGTGCGCTCGATCCGCGCGGTCACGTCGAGCTAGCCCGTACCGCTACAGGTATCCTCCGCGCCATGCTCGTCTTTATCTCGGTCGACATGGAAGGCATCGCGGGGATCGTCCACGTCGATCAGACCCGCCGGACCGGCCATGATTACGAGCGCGCGAGGCGGTGGATGACCGCCGAGACCAACGCCGCGATCGCCGGCGCCTACGACGGTGGCGCGACCAGCGTGGTGGTCAACGACAGTCACGGTGACATGCGCAACCTGGTGCTCGACGAGCTCGATCCGCGGGTGGAGCTGATCTCTGGCTCGCTCAAGCCCCTCTCGATGGTGCAGGGCATCACCGGCGAGGCCGCGTGCGCACTGTTCGTCGGCTACCACGCCGGTGCGGGGAGCCACGCCGGCATCCTCGACCACACCTACTACGGCCGGGTCGTCGCGCGGCTGCGCGTCGCGGGCCGCGACTGGAACGAGACCGCGCTGAACGCCGCGGTCTGCGGCGCCCTCGGCGTTCCGGTCGCGCTGGTCACCGGTGACCGGACGACGTGCGAACAGGCGCGCGGTCACCTCGGCGAGGTCGCGACCGTCGCGGTCAAGGAGGCGATCACGCGCTACGCGGCGCGGTCGTGGTTGCCGGCGGTCGCGTGCGAGCGGATCCGGGCCGCCGCCGCCGCTGCGGTGCGCCGCCCGCCGGCCCCGCCGTTTTGCCCTGCGCCGCCTCACGAGCTCGAGCTCGACTTCGTCAACTCCGCGTGCGCCGACGCGGCCGAGCTGGTGCCGAGCACACGGCGCACCGGTGGTTTGACCTGCGCGTATCGCGCGCCGGATGCCGCCACGCTCGTCCAGGTGATCCAGGCCTGGACCATCCTCGCGGCATCGACGCTGACTTGACCGCGGTCGCAGGCCTCAGCTCTCACGGGGTGTAGCTCCGATGTGGAGGCGGGCGCTGGCGCTCGCCGTGACATAGGAGATTCACGGGGTTGGCGTTGGTGCGGCGTCTGCACTACCGCCAGGCGTGCTCGCCACCGAAACCCAGCTTGGTCCCACGATGCTCGACGGCGTGAAGGTCTTGTTCGTCGACGACGATCTCGACGTGCTCCACCTCGTGAAGACGCTACTCGCGAACGCGCGCGCGCAGGTCCTCACCGCGACCTCGGGCGCGCAGGCGCTGGCGTTGGTCGACGCGATGCATCCCGACGTGATCGTCAGCGATATCTCGATGCCCGGGTTCGACGGCTACCAGTTCATCACCGAGCTCCGGGGCCGCGCGATCACGACCCCGGCGATCGCGCTGACCGCGCAGAGCCGGACCAAAGATCACGAGCGAGCCCTCGATGCGGGGTTCGATCTACACTTGTGCAAGCCGATGAGGGCGTTGACCCTGATCGCGGCGATCAACCAGGTGATGGCGAGGTAATCATGCCGAAAACGTACGACGAGATCACTCGCAAGACCGTGCTCGAACCGGATGGCTCGTGGCGGCCAAGCCCCGAGCAAGTGCAACAAGCGCGTCGAGGGTTTCGCGCGATGGACGCGGGCGAGCAGGAGCTCCACGTCCGGGTTCGCGCCGCAGTCGGCGAGGGTGTCGACATCGAGGTCGACGGCGATCGCGTCACCCTGCGCGGCCAGGTCGCCGACACGGATGCACTGCGCCGCGTGACGGCACGCGCGCGTGCCGTCGACGGCGTCGCGCAGGTCGACGATCAGCTCGTCGTCGCGCCACCCGGCGCCGACCGCTGAAAACTGGACTCGTGGGCGGTTTCGAGGCCATTTATCGAAAACGATGAAGCTCACGAAACCACAGCAGCGAACCGCCAAGAAGCTCGCGTTCCCCGTGATCGCGATGATGATGTTGACCACGATGATGGCGCTGGCCTCGGCGCAGCGCGCGCAGCCGCAGCGTCCTGCGTCGGCGCTGTTAGCGCCGTAACGGCAGCGTGAACTCGAACGTGCTGCCGGCGTCCAGCATCGAGCGCGCCGCGACGCGGCCGCCGTGGCGCTCGACGATGCGCCGCACGTTCGCGAGGCCGACCCCGGTGCCTTCGAACGCTTCGCTCGAGTGCAAGCGCTGGAACACCCCGAACAGCTTGTCCACGTAGCTCATGTCGAAGCCGACGCCGTTGTCCGCCACGGTGAACACCGCCTCGGCATCGCGATCCTGGCGTGTGATGCAGAGCCGGATCCGATCCCGCGTCCGCGAGTACTTGAACGCGTTGTCGATCAGGTTGATCCACACCTGTTCGATCAACGACGCGTCGGCCTCACAGGTACCGAGCGTCGCGAGCTCGAGATCGAGCCGGCGCGCGTCCTCACCGGCGACCTGATCGACGACACCACGCACGAGCGGGTCGAGCTCGACGGTGCGGCAGCGCAGCGCATGACGGCCGAGCTGCGAGAACGCCAGCAGATCGTCGACGAGATGGCCGAGCCGGACGCCGGCGGTGTGGACGCGCGCCAGCATCCTGCGCGCCTCGACCGGCAGCTGATCATCGAAATCATCGACGATGATCTGCGAGAAGCTCGTGATCGAACGGACCGGAGCACGCAGGTCGTGCGACACCGAGTAGGAGAACGCCTCGAGCTCGGCGTTCGCGCTGGCGAGCTCGGCGGTGCGCGCCTCGACGCGCTGCTCGAGCGAATCGTTGAGCTCGACGATCGCCGCCGTGCTCTCGACCCGCGCGGTGATGTCGGAGAATGCGAGCACGGAGATCTGCCGGCCATCCGGCTCGCGCAGCCGTGCGCCGGAGAACGATAGCGCCCGGCGCGTACCGGTCGCGGTCCGGGTGACCCAGAGCTCGACATCGCGGACGAGCTCGCCCTCGCGGATCCGTGCCGATGGACGCTGCTCCGGCGGTACGAGCGTGCCGGCGAGCGTACGGGTCTCGAACGCGCCACGGTCGTACAGGGCGCTACGCCATGTGTCGTCGTCGGTCGTGAACCCGTAGTGCTCCTGTGCGCGCGGGTTGAAGTACAGCACCGAGCCGGTCTCGTCGATGAGCATCAGGCCCTCGTGCAGCGTGTCGATCACCTGCTGGAGGCGCTGCTCCTGCGCGCGCAGCGAGGCCTCTGCGCGCGTCCGCTCGATGTACAGGCCGAGCATCTGCCCCACCGACTCGAGCAGCCCGATCTCCGGGATCTCGAGCGAGCCCTCGACGAGTGAAGCGAGCGCGACGACGCCGAGCACGCGCGTGCCGAGAAACACCGGCGTGCCGAGCATCAGCCGCAGCCCGGCACCGTACGCGGTACCGTGATCGGGGTCCGGGGTGGCGAGCGACAGCTTCTCCGCGCGACCGCTGGCGATCACGCGGCGGAGCAGCGCCATCTCGCGGCCCGGTCCAGAGGGGAGCGGCGCGGCCTCGGGAGGAATGGCGGCGAGCTCGGGCCGCAGCCAGGTCGCGAGGCACTGGAGGGTCCCGTCGGTCGCCGGCAACCAGATCGCAGCGCCGTCCCACTGGTCGTACTCGCACAGCGCGGCGATCGCCAGCGGCAGCGTCGTCGCGATGTCGCGCGCGCCGGCGAGGATGGTACCGAGCTCGCGCTGGACCCCGAGCCGGCGCTCGAACGCCGAGAGTGCCGGGGTATCGCGCGTCTGCAGCGCGTGCTCGACGCCGCCGACCTCGCGCACATCACCGAACGTGACGAGCGTGTGGTCTTCGACCGTCTCGACCCAGATGCGGGCCGCGAGCTTCGCCCCGGTCGCGGTGTCCAGCGTGGCGCCGCCGTCGTGCAGCTCGATGCCGAGCTCCTTCGCGTCGCGATCGCGCAGCGCCGCCGGTGCGTAACCCAGGCGCCGCGCGAGCACCTCGTTCACGTCGACGATCGTACCGGCCTTCAGGATCAATAACGGTACGCCGCAGCGCTCGAACACCACCCGGTACGGAGCCCGCTCCCCCATCGATCCGAGCCTAGCGTACCTCCGAAACGTGCCAGCCGTGGAACGAGCAACGCCCGCATTGTTCGTCCATGCGGAGCGTGCGCCCCACTTCGGCTCCGATCGCTCGATTTCTGAACGGCCGTGACCGCGATGTCGCCGGGGCACGAGGTAGGATCCCCGGATGAGCGAGCCGCACGCCGCATGGGTGGTGACCCACGATGGCAGTGTCTGGAACCTACGTAAGTTCGAGCTGCCGATCCGGGTCGGCCGCTCCGACGACGCCGACCTGGTCGTCAAGAAGGACACGGTCTCGCGCATCCACGCGCTGATCGACTGGCACCACGGTGCGCACCACGTCAGCGACAACAAGTCCGAGAACCACACCTGGGTCGACGGCATCCTGTTGATCGCCGGTCAAGATGCGCCGCTGTCCGATGGCTCCGAGATCATCATCGGCACGGCGAAGCTGCGATATTTCCGCGATGGCGTGAACGCGGCGAACTTCGCGCGTTCGATCGAGCTCTAGGCTGCTCTGGGCTCTGGTTACGCGGCGGTCGCCAGCGGCGCCGGGGTCCCCCAGTGGGTCGGCCCGGCCGCGCGCTCGATCTCGGCGCGCAGCTCCGGCGCGTGGCCGAGCGCGAACGCGACCTCGGCGGCGATGAACAGCGGTCCGATCCACAGGCTCGCGAGATCGTCGAGGAACGCGGGCTTCTTACCCTCGAACTTGTGACCGAGGAACTGCAGCGCCCAGCCCCCGACGAACAAGCTGGTCGACGCCACCGCCCACACCGGCATCGGCATCGCGGCGATCCCGTTGCCGAGGACGCACGTCGCGCCGAGCGCGGTGGTCATCACCTTGCCGAGCTCGGGATCGAGCTTGCGATAGTAGCGACTCGCGAGGGCGGTCGCGCCCACGGCCGCGTTGAGCGGGCCGAACCCGACGCGCGCGAGCACCGCCTGCGTGCCGACGACGATCATCGGGATGCCGACGAGGTGTGTCGCGATGTTGCGCTTGTCGCGGTGGTAGGTCGCGTAGCTGGAGAGGTGCTCGACGAGCGACTTCATGAGCCGAGCGTACCGCAAAGCTACGCGCGCTTCTTCTTGATCTCGCGCCCGGCGCGCCCGATCGCGTCGCGCAGCACGTACTCGATCTGGGCGTTCAAGGAGCGCAGGTCATCCGCGGCCCACTTCTGGAGTGCCTCCAGCACGGCCGGATCGACGCGTAACAGGAATGGCTTGCGCTCGGCCACTGGCAGCCACTAGTAGAGCGAGCCGGCGTTGACCACCGGTTGGGTCGAGCGCTCGCCGCACAGGACGACGAGCAGGTTCGACACCATCGCCGCCTTGCGCTCGGCATCGAGCTCGACGATGCCTCGCTTCGCGAGCTGCTCGAGCGCCATCTCGACCATCGACACCGCGCCCTCGACGATCCGCGTGCGCGCCGCGATGATCGCACCGGCCTGCTGGCGCTGCAGCATCGCCTGCGCGATCTCGGGCGAGTAGGCGAGGTGGGCGATCCGCGCATCGACGACCTCGACGCCGGCGAGCCCGAGCTTGTCGTTGACCTCCTTGCGCAACAGCTCCGCGACCTGATCGGAGTGGCCGCGCAGGCTGATCATCGTGTCGTCGTGGCCGTCGTACGGGTGGTGCATCGCGAGGTTACGCAGCGCGGTCTCGGCCTGGATCTGCACGAACGTCGTGAAGCTCTCGACGTCGAACATCGCCTGGGCGGTATCGACGACGCGCCACACGATCACGGCCCCGATCTCGATCGGGTTGCCCTCGATATCGTTGACCTTGATCTTCGCGGTCTCGAAGTTGCGCGTGCGCAGCGAGATCGGGCGCTTGGTCGCGAACGGATTCGCCCAGCGCAACCCCGACTCGCGGACCGTGCCGGTATAGCGGCCGAAGAACGTCAGCACGCGCGCCTCGTTCGGGCCGATCACGAAGTTCCCCTTCAGGACCAAGATGCCGCAGAAGATCATCACGAACCCACCGAACAGATACGGCGCGGGCTCGAGTTGATGAAACCGGATCTGCGCGAAGATCGCCGACGAGCCGAGCATGAGGCCCAGCCCCACGAGGATGCCCAGCCAGCCCGAGCTCGAGATCGCCGCACGTTCTTTCATTGCCATCGTCATGCTCCGAGGAAGTCTGACATCAAGATGATATCATTCTGGTAGCATGTCAACTCGCGAGCGGAATCGCGAGTGGTTCCGGCCCGCTACGAGCGCTTCGGCGCGGCCTGCAGCGCGGGCGCGGCGACCGTGGTGTGCGCCGCCGCGGCCGCGGGACCGCGACGGTTGTCGACCGCGCCGTCGTTGCGCGTGATCACCTGTGCCGCGAGCAAGGTCTGGACGACCCGCAAGACGTCGTCCGAGCCCGAGGCCACGGCGCTGTGGCCGGTCCCGGTCGAGCCGAAGTTGACGAACTGACCGTTCGAGAGCGCGGTCGCGACCTCTCGGGTCAGGGCCGGCGCGAGCTCGAGCCGGCGCAGATCCATGTACGCCTCGCCGGACTCGGCGAGCGCTTGCGCCTTGAGCCGGATCGCGGCGGCCTCCGCCTCGGCGATGGCGAGGATCCTCGCCGCCTGTGCGCGACCTTCGGCTTCCTGCTCGATCACGTTCTGTTCGGCGTCGGCGCGTGCCTGCGTGATCTGATTGGCCCCCAGCTCGGCCTCGCGTTGCTTGCGCACCATCGCTTGCTTCTCGGCCTCGGCGTTCGCGATCGAGGCACCGTTGCTCGCGATCTGCATGTTCAGCGCGCGCTCCTGATCGTTGATCGCCTGCGCGGCCTCGAGCTGCGCGATGCGCGCGCGCTGCTCCTCTTGCGCCTGGACCACGTCCGCGCTCGCCTTCGCGCGCGCCGCGGACTCGCGCCGCCGCGCTTCGGCGACCTCGCTGAGCACGGCCTTGATGTTGAGGCTGTTGAACGAGAGCCCCAGGTCGAGCAACTCGCGCGAGCAGGCGTCCTTGATGATGACCGCGAGCTCGTCGTCTTCGCCGCGCTTGACCACGTCGGCGGGCGGGAGCGGCGCGGTCGCACTCCGCGCGTTGAACAGCTGGTCGTGCCACAGCAAGTTGATCGCACGGCGCCCCGCCGAGGACAGCACGTCGGTGAGGGTCGAGAGTTGCTCCCCGCTGGGCTTCGAGAAGAACTTGTTCGCGGCGGTGTTCACCATCGCCTCATCCTCGCCGACGCTGACGATCGCGGACGCCCGGACGGTGACCTTGACCGGGGCCGGCCGGCCTTCGGGATCGACATCCGCGGTCTGGTCGGTGATCTCGATATCGACGTTGATCGCCTGTGCCGGAATCCGCCGGGTCTGGGTGATCACCGGCACGATCATCGCCTTGCACGGTCCACGATAGATCCGCAGAGCGTGGCCGCGGTTCGCGAGCAAGATCTCGCCCGCGTCGACACTACGCAGGAAGGTCGTGATGATGAGCGAGGTGAGAACGAGCACCGCGACGACGGCCGCCACGGCGATGATGAGCGACATTTGGATCTCCACGATCGATTCCTTCTGGCACCGCTGGTGCCTTACGCTGAACCCCCGACCACTGAAACAGTGACGCGCTCGCGCGCGCCCTCCACATCTTCGATCCGCAGCCGATCGCCGACCCGCACCGGCAGGTTCGCATCGGCTTCGATCAACCGGGCCGAGAATTGGACGAGCCGGCCTTCGCGCACGACCGACACGACCCCACGCCCGCTCCGGAACGGGGTGACCGCGGTCGCCTCCGACATCACGATCTCGCCCAGCGGGCCCGAGGCCTGGAGCTCGAGCCTGAACAGCGAGCGCCAGATCGGCGTGATCGCGAAGCGCTCGACCAGCGCGGCCGGGACGATCGCCAGGAGGGCGGCGGACCAGGCTGGCAGGTGGGCGGCGACGAAGACGTTGCCGAACGCGCCGTAGAGCGCCAGCATGCTCAACACCAGCCGCGGCGACGGGACGTACCGGGTGATCGCGGTCGCGCGCGAGTGGACCAGCGCCTTGCCGGCGTTCGCCACGTGACCCGCGTGCAGTGCGTGTGCGCCGTGACCGACCGTCCCGTGGCGACCGAGAGCCGGTAACGCCATCACCGCGAGGCCGGCGAGGCCGACCACCATGAGGATGAGGAACATCCAGCCACAACGTGCGTCTCGAATGCAGTGGAGTCAATCGCTGTGTCCACTCGATCTGGGGCGTTCTGCGCCGAGTCGCGTCCGGATCCTTTAAAACCCGGTGCCGACCGCGAGTGACACCGACGGGCCAGCGATCATCGACGTCATCCCCATCGTTTGCAGCCCCGCGATCCCCGCCATCGCGGTCACCGCGATCGGTCCGGCGACGACGGTGCCGGAGAACCCAGCGAACGCATCGCGCAGCACGCCGAGGTCGCCGCCACTGCCGAGCGCGTCGCGATAATTCGTCGTCACGCCGACCAGCACGCGCGTCGCGATCGGTGTGTGAACGTGGAGCGCGAGCTCGCCGTCGCGCTCCTTACCCTCGGCATCCTGGCCGTACGCGATAT
>JBDTEH010000042.1:0-4927 GCA_039922635.1 Kofleriaceae bacterium
TGGCTGATCTACCTCGGGCTCGTGCACGGTGGAACCGAGGCCGGTGCAGGCTCGGGCCTGTTGCTGTTGTTCGCCGTCGCCGCGATGGCGATGGTGGGCGTGTTGGCGGCGCTGTGCTTCGTGCGCATCATCGGGCTGGGGCTGCTCGGACAGCCGCGCAGCGAGCTGGTGGGCCGCGCGCACGAGTCGGGCAAGGGGCTGCTCGGCCCGATGGCGGCGCTCGCGGTCGCGACCATCGCGCTCCCGTTCGTGATGCCGGCCATGGTCGGCGCGCTCGAGCCGGTGATCGCCCAGCTCACGGGCGCGCGCATCGACGTCTCCTCCGTGACCGCGGGGCTCGCGCCGCTCGCGGTGCTCGGCATCCTCCTGTGGGCGGGTAGCGCGGTCGCGTTCGTCGTGATCCGCCGGCTCGTGCGCCGAGCGCGCGCGGTGGAGACCTGGAGCTGTGGCTATGTCGCGCCGACCGCGCGCATGCAGTACAGCGCCGCCTCGTTCGCGGAGGGCATCCACCGGCTGTTGCCGCGCGTGATGCGCGCGCGGATCGTGGTGCCGCAGAGCACCGAGTTGTTCCCCCCGACCGGGGAGCTCAGCGCGGATCGTCAGGACCCGTTCACGCGCGCGGCGTACGAGCCGCTGCTCGATCGCGGAGCCCGCCGCTTCGGCCAGCTGCGTTGGGTCCAGCAGGGGCTGTTGCACCTCTACATCCTCTACGTCGTGATCGCCGTCGTCATCGCGATCGCGATCGTCAGCCTCCGCGACTACTGGGTGCTGCCGTGACGATCCAGGACATCGCCGAGACGATCGCGCGCGTGACCGCGATCCTGGTCATCCCGCCGTTCTTGCTCGGCGTGATCGCGCGGACCAAGGCGAGGTTCGCGGGGCGGGTCGGCCCGCCGCTGCTCCAGCCCTATTACGACCTCGCGAAGCTGTTCGGCAAGGGCACCGTGCTGAGCCGGACCACGACGTGGATGTTCGTGGCAGGGCCGGTGGTGGCATGGATCTGCACGGTCGTCGCGGCCGCACTCGTACCGATCGGCGGCGCTGGCGGCGCCTTGTGGTCGTTCGATGGCGACTTCATCGTCCTGGCCTACGTGCTCGGGCTCGCGCGCTACTTCACGATGGCCGCCGCGCTCGACACCGGATCGGCCTTCGAGGGGATGGGCGCCGCGCGCGAGGCCACGTTCGCGTGCCTGGCCGAGCCCGCGTTCATCCTCGGCCTGCTCGCGATCGCGCGCGCGACCGGCTCGCTCTCGCTCTCGCAGTTCCTGGGCCCGGCCATCGCACACGCGTGGTCGGTCGCGGGCGCATCGCTCGTGCTCGTCATCGCCGGGCTGTTGGTCGTGCTCCTGGCCGAGAACAGCCGCATCCCCATCGACGATCCGGCGACCCATCTCGAGTTGACGATGGTGCACGAGGTGATGGTGCTCGATCACGGCGGGCCGCTGCTCGGCGTGATGCTCTACGCTGCCGCGATCAAGCTGTTCGTGTTCGCGTCGCTGCTCGTGCGCATCGCGATCCCGATCGCGTCACCGGGGTGGCTCGCGTGGTTGACGTACCTCGCCGGGCTCGTCGTCGTCGCGATCGTGATCGGCGTGATCGAGTCCGTCATGGCCCGGCTGCGCATGACGTACGTGCCCGCGCTGTTGCTCTCCGCCTGTCTGTTCTGCGCGCTCGCGCTCGTCTTGCTCGTGAGGTGACATGTCCGCCGTGTTCGACCCCTTGCTCGTGACCGTGTTGCTGGTGAACCTGTACGTGCTGGGCGCCAGCAGGCTTCGCGGCGTGATCGGTGCGACCGCGATCCAGGGCGTGTGTCTCGGCATCCTCGCGATCAGCGCGCACGCCGATGTCACGGTCGAGGTCGTCGTGGTCGCGCTCGCCGCGATCGCGATCAAGGCCGTCGTCATCCCTCGCTTGCTAACCAAGGCGATGCGCGACGCCGCGATCGTGCGAGACGTCGAGCCATTGATCGGGTTGCTCCCCTCGCTCGTGATCGGCGCCCTCGGCACGGTGTTCTCGGTGATCTTCGCGCAGACCCTGCCGCTCACGCCCGAGCTGACGGGCTCGCTGATCCTGCCGAGCTCGTTCGCGACGGTGATCACCGGCTGCATCGTGCTGACGACGCGGCGCAAGGCGATCACGCAGGTCGTGGGCTACCTGATCCTCGAGAACGGGATCTTCATCATGGGCCTCGCGCTCCTCGACGTGCTGCCGTTTCTCGTCGAGATCGGCGTGCTGCTCGACCTGTTCGTCGCGATCTTCGTGATGGGCATCATCATCAACCATGTCAGCCGCGACTTCGGCTCGATCGACGCGGCCGAGCTCCACGAGCTCAAGGAGTGATGCGGTGCTGCTGCTCGCGTTGATCTTGATTCCGGTCGCGCTCGGCGCGGGCGCGCTGCTCGTGCCTTCGCCCCGCGCGCGCGCCTGGCTCGTGCCGGCGAGCGCCGTCGTCCACGCCGCCCTCACCGTGATCGTCGTGCTCGCACCGCCGGTCGCGAGCCTGGACGGCTGGGTCGCGGTCGGCCCACTCGGGCGCGTGTGCCTCGCCATCGTGAGCGGCCAGTACCTGGTCTGTTCGTTCTACGTTCCGGCCTACCTCGCCGCGCGGCCGGAGCGTCCGAACCGGATCTTCTGCGCCGCGCTGATCGCGCTGAACGGGACGATGGCGCTGGTCGTGCTGTCCCATCACCTCGGCTTGATGTGGGTCGGGATCGAGACCTCGACGCTCGCCACCGCGCCGCTCGTCTACTTCCATCGCACCCCGCAGTCGCTCGAGGCGACCTGGAAGTACCTGCTGATCGGCTCGGTCGGGATCGCGTTCGCGTTGTTCGGCTCGTTCTTTCTGGCCTCGGCCGCGCTCCACAACGGGCTCCACACGTCGCTGCGGTTCGAGGATCTGGTGCGTGATGGTTCCCGGCTGTCCAAGCCGTGGTTGCACGCCGCGTTCGTGCTGTTGCTGGTCGGCTACGGCACGAAGATCGGCCTCGCGCCGATGCACACGTGGAAGCCCGACGTCTATGGCGAGGCTCCCGGGATCGTCGGTGCGTTGCTCGCCGGCGGACTCACCACCTGCGCGTTCTGCGCGCTGTTGCGGTTCGTGCAGATCATGAACGCCGCCGGCGACGGCGGCCTCGCGCGCACGTTCTTGCTCGCGTTCGGGCTGATCTCGATCGGCGTCGCCGCCGCGTTCATGATCCGCCAGCGCGACTACAAGCGCATGCTCGCGTACTCGAGCGTCGAGCACATGGGGATCATCGCGTTCGGGCTCGGCATCGGCGGGCTCGGCACCTACGGTGCGCTGCTGCACATGCTGAACAACGTGTTCGGCAAGGGCGTGCTGTTCATGGCGGCCGGCAACCTCCACCGCACGTACGGCAGCAAGCTCGTCGCCGACGTCACCGGCGCGATCCACCGCGTGCCCGCGACCGCGAGCCTGTTCCTCGCCGGCTTCTTCGCGATCACCGGGTCGCCACCGTTCGGGTTGTTCCTCAGCGAGCTGATCATCGTGCGCGCCGCGTTTCGAGCCGGACAGTACTGGGCCGCGGGGTTGTTCCTGGGCCTGCTCGCGGTCGTGTTCATCGGCATGGGCGGGGTCGTCGTGCGGGTCGTCCAGGGGCCGGCGCCTGCCGGAACCACGCGCGAGCGCGAGGCGACGTTGACCCTGGTACCGGCCGCGTGTTGTCTCGCGATCGTCCTCGTGCTCGGCCTGTACGTGCCGGGCTGGCTCGATTCGGCGCTGCACGCGGCGGCGAGCTTCGTGGAGATGCGGTCGTGAGCGTGCTCGTGATGCCGAACGGCGAGGCCCGGCCGCTCGGCGCGGTCCCCCATCACGACCTCGAGAGCTTTCGGCACCTCGTGATCGGCGCGCGCGCGCGAGGCCGGCGGGTCTCGGCGCTGTTCGGTCATCCCCACGGTGATCGCCTCGCGCTGGTCGTGGTGCTCGCGGCCGATGACGACGGCGTCGTCGAGCTCGCGCGGACCGAGGTCGAGGCAGCCGGCTTTCCGTCGATGACCCCGGCCTGCCCGGAGGTCCATCTGTTCGAGCGCGAGATCGCCGAGCAATGGGGCGTGATCCCCCTGGGCCATCCGTGGCTCAAGCCGGTGCGCTTCCAACCGCCGCGAGGTCGGCGCACGACGGCGCCACCGCAGGTCGGCGTGGCGGACTACTACGCGATCGAAGGCGGTGAGGTCCACGAGGTCGCCGTCGGGCCCGTGCACGCCGGGGTGATCGAGCCCGGTCACTTTCGCCTCCAGTGCTACGGCGAGACGGTGTTGCATCTCGAGGTCTCGCTCGGCTATCAGCATCGCGGCGTCGAGCGCGCGCTGATCGGTGGGCCGAGCGCGCGCTCGATCCACTACGCCGAGACGCTCGCCGGCGACACGACGATCGGTCATGCGACCGCCTACTGTCAGGCCGTCGAGGCGCTCGCCGACGTCATCGTCCCCGCGCGCGGCCTCGCGCTGCGCGCGATCGCGCTCGAGCTCGAGCGGCTCGCGAATCACGTCGGCGATCTCGGGGCGATCTCCGGCGACGTCGGCTTCCTCCCGACGGCGGCGTTCTGCGGTCGCCTCCGCGGCGACTACCTCAACCTCAGCGCCGAGCTGTGCGGGAGCCGGTTCGGCCGAGGCATGGTGCGTCCGGGGGGCACGCGCTTTGACGTCACGCCCGAGCTCGCCGCGGTGATCGGCGCGCGGCTCGAGCGCGCGCTGCACGAGACCGACGAGGCCACACGCTTGTTGTGGGAGGCCGGTTCGGTCCAGTCGCGGTTCGAGGACATCGGGCGGGTCACCCGCGAGGTTGCCGCCGAGCTCGGCACCGTCGGACTCGTCGCACGCGCGGCCGGGCTCCACCGTGACCTCCGCACGACGCACCCTTCCGGTTACTACCGGTTCGCGCACGTGCCGATGTCCGTGATCGCGTCGGGCG
>JBDTEH010000043.1:0-10617 GCA_039922635.1 Kofleriaceae bacterium
GCGCGAGCGCGACGCCGGCGCGTCCCTGCTAGGATGTCCTCCCTTTGGGACGCTCCAGACAGTTAGCGCTCGCCGGGCTGGTGGTGGTCGTCGTCGCGAGTGTGGTCGCGTTCATCCCCGCCGTCACCGGCGGGTGGATCTACGACGACCACCCGCTGATCCAGAACAACGTGTTCGTCCACTCGTTCGCGGAGTGGCCACGCTGGTTCGTGACCGACTTCTGGAACGTCAGCACGGAGATCGTCCAGTTCGGCGGCCGGATCCTGTACTGGCGTCCGGCGGTGAGCGCGACCTACGCGCTCGACTGGAAGCTCGGCAGCGGCGCGCCGCTGATGTTCCACGTCACGAACCTGGTGCTCCAGGGCGCCGCGAGCGGGCTCGTGCTCGTGACGCTGCGCCGGTGGATCGGCGGAATGCTGCCCGCGTTCGTCGCGGCGCTGATCTTCGTGGTCCACCCGACCAAGGTCGAGAGCGTCGCGTGGATCGCGGGGCGCACCGACGTGATCTGCCTGCTCGCGATCCTGGTCGCCAGCCTCGGCATCGCGCGCAGGCTGGCGGACCGCCCGGGTGGCCTCGCCCTCGAGGTCGCCGGCACGCTGGTCGCCTACCTCAGCAAGGAGCAGGCGATCGTGCTGCCGTGCTTCGCGGCGGTCGAGGTCTGGGTCGCGGCCGGTCGCCCGCCGCTCGATCGCGCCACGGTGCTCGAGGCGGTCCGCGGCGCGCTACCCCAGGCCGCGATCGCGATCGTCTACCTCGTGATTCGCGCGGTGGAGCTGCCGATCGGTCCCGCCGCCGGCTCCATCCCGGTCGCGATCGCGGACCACGTCCGCCTGGTGTTCGAGACCTTCGGCCGGTTCATCGCGCTCGCGGTCGTGCCGCACCAGCTCTCGATCCAGCAGGGGCTGGTCCACGCGATCCGGCACCACATGGTGTATTCGGGCGCCTACGTCGCGCTCGGCCTGGGGTCGACGCTGGCCCTGGTGGCGACCGCCTGGCTGCTGCGCCGCCGCGCCCCGCTGATCGCGATCGGCATCGCGTTCTACTTCACGACGGTGTTGCCGACCTCGAACGTCAAGTTCACCGGCATGCGGACGCTGCTGTCCGAGCGCTTCCTGTACCTGCCGCTCCTGGGCCTCGTGCTCGCGGTCGCTGGCCTGCTCGAGCTGGTCGAGCGCCGGTTCGGGCGCCGGGGCTATCGGATCGCCGTCGCCGCCGCGCTCGCGAGCGCGGTCGCGTTCGCCGCGATGTCGTTCGCGCGTTCGCGTGACTATGCCGACGAGGACGGGTTCTGGGCGCGCGAGCTCGCGCTCCACCCCGATAGCCTCGAGGCGCGGACCCAGGCGTTCAACTTCTACTCGCGCGAGCTCCGCTACTATCAGGCGCTCTCGGTGTGGCAGTACGACCAGCCCTACGACACCACCGCGCGGATCCGCATGCAGCTCGCCAGCAACGTGGTGAGCGTGATCTCGCGGCTCGTGCCGGATCGCGACGCGAACCACCTGACCGAGATCGATCGGTTCTGCGCGCACCTGCTCGCGAAGCAGCCGGCCGCGCTCGACCTGCTCGGGGTCCACTTCGCGTTCGATGCCAGCCAGCTCGGCGAGACCCAGGCGTTCGAGAACGCGCGACCAACCCTGCTCGACCTGCGCGCGGACCTCCAGAGCCGGCTCGGCCACGATGCCGACGCGGTGGAGCTCGCCGCCGAGGCCGTCGCGCTGTGCCCCGGGTGCTCGTCGCTGATCGGGACCTACGCGCTCGCGCTCGCGCGCGCGAGCCGGTACGACGACAGCCTCGCGGCGCTCGACGCCGCGGTCCAGATGCCGGCCGATCAGCGCGCCGACGAGCGCGCCCGGATCGAGGCGGCACGCGAGCTATCCGAGCGCGCCCGAACGGCGCAGGGCGCGGTCGCGCTCCAGGCCCACGCCTCGGAGCTCGCGAAGCTCGAGCTGTGGGGCCGGGCGTTCGACGTGCTCGCGCCCTTCGAGGCCGAGATCGCCCAGGCGCCGAAGTTCGCGCTCGGCTTCGCCGAGCTGGCGTTTCGCGCCGGCGAGCCGGCGGTGGCGCGCCGGGTCCTGGCCGCGAGCCAGTCGCCGGCCGAGATCGACGCGCGGATCGTCGAATGGACCGCGAAGATGGGCTGGACGCGGTGATCAGCGCGTCGCCTCCGCGGGCACGAGCGAGAACTCGCGGTCGCCGGTCTGCGCGAACCGCGCGGTATCGAGCCGGAGGAAGTACAGCGGCTTGGGGCCCAGGAACCGGAGCGCGTCCTCGAGCGCCTTGTGATCGTAGGGCGCGACCATCTGGATGATCGCGCCCCGCGCGCTGGTCAGCGTGTACGGGTAGCCGAACGCCCAGCCCGGCGCGCGGCGCTGCAGGCTGCCCGGCACGACCACGATCGAGGGGCCGAGGTCGGAGGCCTCGATCAGCTCCCACGGCTTGAGGATCTCGGACGACAGCTCGGTGACGTGGATCGCGCGGATCGGCGCGATCGCGGTGGTCGCGACGACGAGGCCCGCCAGCACGATCCACGCGACGAGCCGCGGCGCCCTCGCATCGATCGTGACGACACGCGCCCGCACGGCCCACACGCCGCGCACCGCGAGCGGGATCAGCGCGGGCATCACCGCGTAGTAGTAGGTCGGCCCGACGTCCCACGTGCCCATCGGGAACGGCACGAGCGTGTAGAACACCACGTAGCTGGCCAGCGCGAGGCGCAGCATCTCGTCGCCGCGCCGCGTGTGCCGGTGCAGGCAGCCGGCGAGCACGAGCACGAGGCTGCCCGGCCACGCCAGCGCCCACAGATCGAGCCGCGCGATCACGCCGATCAGGTTGCCGATCGCGTGCGCGGGCGTGTGGACGTGCGGCGCGCCCGGCATCGCGTGGGTATAGAACCCGAGATTGAACGACGGCCGCTCGGGCGAATTGTACGGCAGGTCGAACAGGTGGCCGGTGACGAGGTAGTCGTGCGCGAGCAGCACCCACGCCACCGCCACGAACCCCGCGACGCACCAGGCCAGGCGCGCGGGCCGGCGGCGCGCCTCCCACAGCAGGCGCACCGCGAACGGAAACGTGAACGCCACCGCGTCGTACGGGCGGGTGATGAACGCGAGCCCGACCGCGAGGCCGGCCAGCCCCATCCACCGGGCGCGCCCGGTGTTCTCGGCGCGCCCGAGGGCGGCGAGGAACACCGCGAGGCAGGTGCCGGTCGTACCGAACGCCATCACGGTGCCGTGGATCGCCCACACGAACGGCGACAGCGCCGCGAGCAGCGCCGCGAGCGCACCGTGGCGAGGCCCGAACATGTCGCGCGCGAACGACCACACCGCGACGACGAACACCCCGGCGAGCACGGGCAGCACCGCGTGCTCGGCGTGGATCCAGACCCCGGGCGCGAGCACGAGGCTCTGACCCGGCGGATAGCCGCTCGTCCACATCGGCGAGCGGATGATCATCGGGTTCGCGAGCGCGTCGGGCGGCGTCGGCAGGCCGACCCGGCCGTGCGCGAACAGCTTGGCCGAGAACAGATACGCGGTCTCGTCGTCGATGATCGACGCGCCGCGGATCAGCGCGTACGACACGAACAGCGCGACGGCGACCGCGATCGCGACCGCGAGCACCACGACGGTGCGCTCGGCATCCGGGCGCTCGAACCAGCGCTCGAACGGATCCCACGGATAGCGCCGCGTGAAGTAGATCGCGGCGACCACGATCGCCGGCAACAGGAACACGATCGCCGCGCCGGCCAGCAGCGTCTCGTACGGCGGCAGCCAGCGGGTCGCGCTGAGCGCGAGGTCGCTGCGCCAGTTCGGGCGCGCCTCGTACGCGAACGGCCGATCGGCGAACCACCCCGCGACGCTGGCGGTCGCCCAGAAGCACGCGTACAGCGCGAGCGAGATCGCGGGGAGCCGCCAGGAACGCTGCTTGGCCATCGCTCGGGTCATCGTCGCATATCGCCCGCGTGATAGCGTGGAGGTGGCGATGAAGCGTCGCGCTGCGTTTCGCGATCGGGTTGGCGATCCTGGTCGCGGCGTATACGGGCGTGCGGCTCCCCGATCGCTGGTCGGTGACCCTGCAGGCGGTCTCGATCTTCGACGGCATCCACCGCCGGTTCCTGGTCGGCACCGTGCTGCGGCCGTTCACGCTCGCGTTCGGCTACGACTACCGGCTGTTCGCCGGGTTCAGCTTCGCGGTGCTCGCCGCCCTGCTCTACGTGATCTGGCGCGCGGCCGTGCGCAGCGAATCGTGGTCGAAGCAGCTGGTCGTGATCGGCTGGTTCCTGCTCCCGGCGGGCGGCTTCCTGTTCGACGAGATCGGCTTCCTCGAGCAGGTCGTCTACCTGATGCTCGCGCTCGCGGTGTGGCAGGTCGGGCGCGGCCGGCTGCGCACCGCCGCGGCCGTGCTGGCGCTGACACCGTGCGTGCACGAGCTCGCGATCTTGAGCGCCATCCCGCTGTTCGCCGCGATCTGCGTGCGATCGCTGCCGCCGCGCCGCGTGGCCGCGCTGGTCGCGCCGGCGATCGGGGTCGCCGCGATCGTGCTGCTCGTCCCCCACCCGCCACAGGCGACGATCGATCACCTCGCGGCCGCGTGGCACCACGACGGCTTCCCGTACCGCGCGGATGCGCTGCAGCTGTTCGTGCGCACCCAGGCCGAGAGCTGGGAGCTGTACAGCTTCTGGGCCGCGCTGCGCATCACGATGCCGGTGATCGTGCTGCTGCTCGTCGCGGCCGCGGCGCTCGCGGACCGCCGCGACCACGCCGCGTTCGCCGCCGCGCTCGGTGCGGTGGTCGCGCCCCTGCTGTTGATCTACGGCGGCTGGGACGTCAACCGCTGGCAGTTCTTCGCGATCACGAACTTCACCGTCGTGGCGTGGATCGGGATCGGGATCGGGAACGGGAACGGCAACGGCAACGGGATCGGCCGCGAGCTCGCGCCGCGGGCCGCCGCGATCCTCGTCGCGGTCGCGCTCCTGCTCTCGCGCCGGCCGCTCGGGTTCATCGACGCCAAGCCGCGCGAGCTCGACGCCCGCGAGGTCGCGCGGTTCGCCGACGACCTCACGAGCGGCGCGTGGTTCACGATCCCCGAGCGGTGATCACAGGTGAGCGAGCGCGAGCCGCGCGAGCCGCGCGACGGCGTGATCGCCGAGGCACGACTCCAGGAGCGCGCGGGCCCGGACGCGCTCGCCCGCATCGGCGAGCGCGATACCGAGGTTGTAGCGATCGACCGCGCTGTCGGGCTCGAGCTGATACGCGCGCTCGAACGCGCGCCGCGACTCGCTCGAGTGCTGGTCGATCAAGCGCGCGACCTTGCCGAGGATGCGCTGGCCGTTCGCGTAGCCCGGGGCCACGACCGTCGCGAGCCGGGCCCACAGCAGCGCGGGGCGTAGCCGTCCGCTCGTCGCCAGCAGGTTGGCGAGGTTCGCCATCGCCCGCGGCTCGCCGCCCGCCGCGGCCTCGGTGATCAGCGCGAGCCCATCGCCGGGCCGGCCGTCGGCGAGCGCGGCGAGCCCGGCGTGCATCACGAGCCGGGGCGTCCGCGCGTGCGCGAGCGCCTCGCCGGCGAGCCTGGCGGCCTCGGCAGTCCGGCCCTCGGCATCGAGCGCCTCGATCGCCATCGCCCACGCGTTCGGATCCGCCGGGTTCGACGCGACCGCGCGCTGCCACAGCTCCACGTTCGACGCCCACGTCGCCTGCGCCGCGAGCGCGCGCACGCCGAAGGTGACCACGACGACCGCGATCACGAGCCCGCGCAGCCACGGCCGCGCGAGGTAGCCGAACAGGTTCGTGAGCCCGACGGCGAGCGCGAGCATCGCGCCGAGCGAGGCCCACAGCAGGTAGCGATCCGCGACGAACACCTGCTGGATCGGCAGCACGAGGTGGCCGACCGGCAACCAGCCGAACAGCCACAGCACGGCCGCGATCCGCAGCGGCAGCGCCCACGGGCGCGAGCTCCAGCGCGGCAAGAACACCAGCGCGATCGCCACGAAGCCGAGCGCGCCGAGCGCGATGTCGAGCGCGGTGGGCCCCCTCGACGCGATCGGGTACGACACCGCGTTCGCGACCAGCCCGGCGACCAACCGGAGATAGAAGCCATGGGCGCCGAGCACGGCGACCGGCCGCGACCAGGCCGTGCCCGGCGCCGCGGCGGAGACCACGCCGAGCCGCGTCGCGACCACGACGACCGGGACGAACGCGAGGCCGGCGAGGACGGCGACCGTCGCGAGGCCCCGCAGCCGGCGCGGCCAGGGCACGGCGGGGCCGCGGTGCCGCACGACGAGCTCGAGCGCCGCGAGCGCCGCGACGGCGAACGCCGCGATCGCCTTGCTCCACACCGCCGCCACGCCGGCGACCACCGCGAGCACCAACCAGCGCGCGCGGCCGTTCGCCCGGAATCGCGCGTAGCCGAGCACGCACGCGCCCGACCACATCATGCCGAGCACGCCCTTGCGCTCGGCGAGCCACGCGACCGATTCGACGTGGACGGGGTGCACCGCCCACAGCAGCAGCGCGAGCCCCGCGACCTCGCGCGGCACGCCAAACCCGACGAGCGCGAGGAACCACAGCACGATCGCCGCGAGGTAGATCGCGACGTTCGTGGCGTGGAACCCACCATAGTGCTCGCCCCACACGGTGACGTCCGCCATCACCGAGAGATCGCGGACCGGCAGATACTCCGCGCCGAGCGTGAACCGGTTCGGCAGCTCGAGGTCCGTGAACACGGTGTGGAGGTTCGCGAGGCTCGGGTGGCGCACGATCGCGTTGTCGGTATAGAGCCACGGATCGTCGTAGTTGACGAGGCCGCGCCCCAGTGTCGGCGCGTACAGCACGCCGGCGAGCACCAGCGCCAGCACGAGCAGCGCCAGACCCGGGTCGCGGCGCAGGAACACGGATCGCACGCTGCAACAGGGTAGCATCGCGCAACGTGGGACGTCGCTGCTGGATCACGATGCTCGTCATCGCGGGCTGCGCGGTGCTCGTGCGCATCGCCGTCGCGCTCGCGTTTCCGAACGTCGCGTGGCCGGACGAGATCTTTCAGACCGCCGAACAAGCGCACCGGATCGCGTTCGGCGACGGGCTGGTGCCCTGGGAGTTCCGCGAGGGCGCCCGGTCGTGGCTCCTCCCCGGCGTGCTCGCCGCGATCGACCGCGCGTCCGGGCCGGCCTACCTCCCGGTCACCGTCACGGCGCTCGCGGCGGTCTCGCTGATCCCGGTGATCGCGGTGTTCCGCGCGGTCGTGCGGCGCGGCGCGCTCCTGCCGGCCGCGATCGCCGCGATCGTCGTCGCGAGCTGGTTCGAGCTCGTGTACTACGGCCCCAAGGCGCTCAACGAGGTCGTCGCCGCGCACCTCCTGGTCGGCGCGCTCGCGCTGCTCGCGTTCGATCGCACCCCGGCTTCACGCCGCCAGCTCGCGGCCGCGGGCGCGCTCGCCGCGCTCGCGATCGGGCTGCGCATCCACCTCGCCCCGTGCGGGCTCGTGCTGCTGGGGTTGGCGTGGCGGCGCGCGGACCGTCGCGTCGCCCCGTTCGTGATCGCCGGGCTCGTCGTGGTGCTCGGCCTGGGCGCGCTCGACTGGGTGACCTGGGGCTCGCCGTTCGCGTCGTATGTCACGACGATCCGGTTCAACCTGATCGAGGGCCGATCGCAGCTGTTCGGCACGTCGCCGTGGTGGGGCTACCTCGCCGCGCTCGCGCGGACCTGGCAGCTCGGTGGGCTCGTCGTGCTCGCGCTCGCGCTCGTCGGCGCGCGCCGGGATCGCTGGCCGCTGGTGCTCGCCGCCGTGATCCTCGTGACCCACTCGGTGATCGGCCACAAGGAGTATCGCTTCATCGTGCCGGCGATCGTGCTCGTGATCTACTCGGCCGGCCTCGGTGCGGCCGAGCTCGTGCCGCGCGTGCGGCGATCGGTGGCGGTGCTGTGCACCGTGGCGTGGTGCGCGCTGTCGTTCGGGCTCGCGCTGCGGGTCGATACCAGCATGACGACGCTCGGGGTCCAGCTGACCGGCTCGGGCTGGCAGCTCGACCACCAGCGCGACGGCCTCGTGATCATGCGGCGGGCCGGCGCGCTCGAGCCGCTGTGCGGGCTCGGGCTGGTCGAGGTGCCGTGGTACCTCACCGGCGGCTACACCTGGTTCGACCGCCACGTGCCGATGGAGAGCATCTTCGATCCGGGCGTGCTCGCGCGCGAGACCGCCGCGCTCGACGCGCTGGTCGCTCCGGCCACGATCGCGATCGCGCCGCCGTACACCCGGGTCGGCTGCGAGGGCCAGCTCTGCCTGTGGCATCGCGACGGGCCCTGCGTCGCACCCGCGCACGACCTGCGCGACGCGCTCGGCGATCCGTCGCCGTCGAGCGTGGTGATGCCTCAGAGATGAGCGAGCGCCCGCCGCGCGAGCTCGCCGACCCCGCGGTCCGGCAAGCACGACGCGAGCAAGGCGCGGGCCTCGGCGGTGCGGCCGGCGTCGGCATACGCGATCCCGAGGTTGTAGCGATCGATCGCGACGTCCGGCTCGAGCCGGTACGCGCGCTCGAACGCGTGCAGGGACTCGCGCGAGTGTTGCTCGGCGAGCCGCGCGACCTTGCCGCGGATCCGGTGGCCGTTGGCGTAGCTCGGGTCCGCGGTCGTCGCGTAGCGCGCCCAGCGCAGCGCCTCCGCGAGCTGGCCGCGCTCGGCCAGCATGTTCGCGAGGTTCGCCATCGCCCGCGGATCGCCGCGGGTCGCGGCCTCGCGGAACAGCGCGAGCGCATCGTCGCCGCGGCCCTCACGCAACGCGACGAGGCCGGCGTGCAGCACGAGCCGCGGCAGCCGCGAGTGCGCGAGCGCGACGTCGATCACGCGCGCGGCCTCGTCGCGGTGGCCGTCCTGATCGAGCGCCTCGACGTACATCGCCCATGCCGAGCCATCGTCCGGGTTCGAGACGATCGCCTGCTGCCACAACGTCTCGTCGGTCGCCCACGCCGCCTGGGCCGCGAGCGCGCGCAGCGCGAGGGCGACCACGACGGCGGCGATCGCCGCGAGACGCAGGCGCGGCCGCGAGATCCACGCGAGGCCGGCGGCGATCGCGAGCGCGAACCCGAGCGACGGCACCAGCAGGTACCGATCGGCGACCACGACCATCTGCAACGGCAGCAGGAGGTGCCCGACCGGCAGCCAGCCGAACAGCCACACGATCGCGGCGGCGCGCACCACCGGCGAGCCACGCACCAGCGCGGCGATCACCGCGGCAAAGCCGAGCCCACCCACGACGAGCTCGAGCGCGCTCGGGCCGGCGATCGCGATCGGATACGACACCGCGTTCGCGATCGTGCCGGCCGCGAGCCGGAGGTAGAACCCGTGCACGCCGATCACCGTGATCAGCCGCGACGCCGGCAGCGGGGCGCTCGCACCGCCGACGATCGACCAGCGAATCGCGAGCACGACGACCGGCACGTACGCGAGGCCGGTGGTGACCGCGATCGTGGCGAGCCCGGCGAGGCTGCGCCGCCACGTCACGCGGCGCTCGGGCAGCGCGAGCTCGAGCGGGCCGAGCGCCCCGACCGCGAACGCGGCGATCGCCTTACTCCACACCGCGCACACGCCACCGGTGGCCGCGAGCACGAGCCACCACGCGCTGCGCCCGGCGCGGAATCGCGCGTAGCCGAGTGCGCACGTGCCGGCCCACATCATGCCGAGCACGCCCTTGCGCTCGGCGAGCCAGGCGACCGATTCGGCGTGGCTCGGGTGCACTGCCCACACCAGCAGCGCGAGCCCGGCGATCGGCCGTGCGATCCCGAGCTCGGTCAACGCCGCGAACCAGATCGCGATCGCGGCCAGGTAGATCGCGAGGTTGGTCAGGTGAAATCCGCCGAGGTGCTCGCCCCAGATCGCGTAATCGGCCATCACCGAGAGGTCGCGGATCGGCAGGTACTCGGGGGAGAGCTGGAACCGCTGCGGGGAATCGAGGTCGGTGAACACGGTCGCCACGCCCGCCCACGACGGGTGATGCAGGACCGTGTTGTGGGTGTACAGCCAGGGGTCGTCGTAGTTGACCAGGCCGCGCCCGAGCGTGGGCGCGTAGAGCGCGACCACCGCCACGAGCGCGAGCGCGAGGTAGGCGAGCCCGGGGTCTCGGCCGAGCCGCTGGATCGAACGCTGGATCAGCGATCGCACGCCGCGGTGAACGTACCACGGCGTGGCATACTCCCCAGGTGGGCGCGATCCTCGTGGTCGACGACGAACAGTCGATGCGCGACTTCTTGGCGATCTATCTGCGCCGTGCGGGGCATCAGGTCAAGACGGTCTCGGACGCGATCGCCGCGCTCGCGCTGCTCGGCGAGGCCGCGTTCGACCTCGTGGTCACCGATCTGCGCATGCCCGGTCAGCTCGACGGCCTCGGCATCCTGCGCGCGATCAAGTCGGGCGAGGTCACGCGCGCGGGCGCGCCGATCGACTCCGAGGTGATCGTGATGACCGCCTATGCGTCGGCCGATACCGCGCTGTCGGCGATGAAGCAAGGCGCGTACGACTACCTGACCAAGCCGTTCAAGCTCGACGAGATCGAGGTCGTGATCACGCGCGCGCTCGAGAAGCGCGCCCTGCTCGCCGAGAACCTCACGCTGCGCGATCGGGTCGCCGGCCGCGC
>JBDTEH010000044.1:0-54926 GCA_039922635.1 Kofleriaceae bacterium
TCGAGCGCGCGCACATCGAGCGCGCTCGACGCGATCGCGGGAGTGAACCGCGCGACCGCGCCGGTACGATCTTGGAGGATGCGTGCGACCCGAGGGTGCTGCGTCAAGTCGACGACGACGACGGACGAGAACACCGCGTTGCCGCGCGCGCCGCGCAGCACCGACGTCGCGAACACGAACCTGCCGTCACGCGACCATACCGGACCGGTCTCGTCGGTCAGCCGCACGTCCACCAGCGTGGTCGCGTCGCCGTGGCGCGGCATCACCCACAGCTCGCTGTCGAGCATGCCGGCATGCTCGGCCGGGCGCGCGAACGCGATCTGGGTTCCATCGGGGGACAGCGCGGGCGCGGCGTCGCCCGGGCCATCGGTGAGGCGCTCGATCGTGCCGTCGGGCGCGCGGGCTTCGAGGTGGCTCTCCACCGTGCCGGCGGCGAGCGCGTGCACGGACGCGTAGATGATCGTCCCGTCGCGCGCGGCGGTCGGGGTGATCTCGTGACCGTCGGCCGAGGTCAGCGCGTGCGGCTCGCCGCGGGCCCTGCCATCGCGATCGATCGCGAGCTCGAAGAGATCGAAGTTGCCGTGCGCGCGCGTCGAGTCGAACACGATGCCGCTGCCGTCCGGTCGCCAGGTCGGGTGACTATCGATCCAACCATCCGGCCACCCATCCGGCCGACCGCCCGGCCCGCCGCGCGTGAGCGGCGTCGCGATCGCATCGGGCTGGACCGGCGCGATCCACAGGTTGGTCTCGGAGAAGTCACGGCCGCGGCTCGACGCGAACACGACCCAGCGGCCATCCGGCGAGATCGCCGGATCTTGATCGCGCGTCTTGCCCTCGGCGGCGCGCACCAGCTCGAACTGGCGATCGCCATGCTCGTCGATGCCGACCAGGTGGATGCCCTGATCGCCACGCTCCGCGAGCACGATCACGACCCGCTCGACCACCGGCACGGGGGAACGGGGCGCGGGTGCACACCCGACGATCGCAACGAGGAGCAAGCTCCGCACGCGCTCGAAGCTTACTGCGACGGCAGCGGATGTGCCGCCCGCGCGAGACGTACAGGCGGTTTCGTTACTTCTTGTCGTCGGGCGCCGCTGCGGGTGCGGGCGCGGGCGCGGGCGCTTCGGCCTTCGGCGCGGGCTGCTCTTCCGCAGGAGCTGCCTTGTGCTTCTTGGTCAGGTTGGACATGTTCATGTCCTTCGTGAGGTCTTTGTGCTCGGGCTCGACGCCGGCATAGATGCCGACCATCAGCACGAACACGCCGATCGCGGCGACCGCGGCGATCGTGAACGCCTTGCTCTGCGCCTCTCGCGAGTGCTGCTCGTACACGACGAAGCTCTGTTCTTGGTCACGTGGCCAAGACGAAAAGTCCATGTAACTCATCAGATCCTCCGCTCAGTCGGAACGGTAGAAGAGAAATCAAAAGCCTGCAATCGAATCGACCGTTCGGGTGTCTAGACATCGAGCCCCAGTGGGCCTTGACGTCGTATGACAACGCACCAGCGGTTCGGTTCCGGAATTCTGGCGATTTGCGTGGCCATGATCTCGCACGGTTGCAGCCCGCGGAGCGAGGCTGGGCCGCGATCAGCGCCGCCGGCCCCAACTCTGTCCCGCGATCCCGCCGCGCCCGCCATGCCCGCCGGCTCCCCTCCCGCCGCCCGGGCCGAGACCTGCCTCGGCGTCACCGACCATGGCATCTTCGGCGATCTCGATCCCGCCGTCCAGCTCGCCCTACCCGCCGAGCTCGCCCCCGATCGCGTCACCGCGCAGATCGACGACGCCCACGCCGTGCTCGTCGTGTCGATCGACGGGTTTCCGCGCAAGGCCTATCCGCTCGGCGGCGCCGCCAGCCTGAAGGTCGGCGCCCGCGAGCTCCACCTGCGTGCGGGCGATCGCGCCGAGCTACAACCGTTGCTCGCCGAGGCGCGCGTCACGACCGGTACCGCCGCGCACGACCGCGACCACGACGGCATCCCCGATCCGCTCGACGTCCTGATCGGCGCGAAGAAGACCGTGCTCAACGCCGATGCGTACACGCCCGCGGCCGAGGCCTATATCGCGATGAGCTATCCCGGCGGCGACGTGCCGCGCACGATCGGCGTGTGCACCGACGTCATCATCCGCGCCGTGCGCAACGCCGGCATGGATCTCCAGCAGGAGCTCCACGAGGACCTCCGCAAGGCGCGTGCGGCGTATCCCATGGTCAAGGGGAGCGGCGATCCGAGCATCGATCAGCGCCGCGTCGGCACGCTGCTGCCGTTCTTCAAGCGCCACTGGGAGCTCCACACCGCGAGCCTCGATGATCCGACCGATCCGCTTCGCCCCGGTGACGTGATCTTCATGGACACGTTTCCGAACAAGCCGGGCCCGGACCACATCGGCATCCTCAGCGACCGCGTCGACGATCACGGCCTGCCGCTGGTGATCAACAACTGGACCGATGGCACGACGACGGCCGAGATGGATCTGCTGACCTTCGTGCCCGTGCTGTACCGGTTCCGCCTGCCCGCGTGAGCATCTGGTAGGCTTGGCCGGTGAGGCTGAGCGTTGCGCTGGCGCTACTCGTGGCGACCTCTGCCCTCGCGCGCGCCCAGCCCGCCGACGATGCGCATCCGAGCTATCGCGCCTCGGTCGACCGCGTCGATCTCGAGCCCGCATCGATCGGCGGCTACCGGCTGCGCGTCTACCTCTCCGCGCTATCGCTCCAGGGCCAGCTGCTCGACCTCAGCGATCCCAAGTCGATCCGGCTGTACCTCGGCTCGTCCGAGAAGAGGCTGCCGTTCGCGCTGGGCAGCTACGGCGCCACCGACAGCGAGACCGAGATCGTGTTCCTCGTCCAGGCCACGAGCGACTTCGCCGATGCGCTGCCGCAGATCGCGGACTCGCTCGAGCACGTGATGCTCGACCACCTCAAGGGTGACGTGAAGGTGGCGATCTCGATGTACGGCGAGACCGCCGCGAGCCCGAAGCTCGCGGCCCTCAAGACGATGAAGGGCAAGATCGCGCTCGCGAGTGATAACTCGGTCGCAGATCCGGCGTTGCTCGACGCGGTCGAGCGCGCGCTGCGCGTGTTGCGGGCGACCAAGCCCGAGATCGAGGGCCGGCCGCTGCGCAAGATGATCGTCGTGATCGGCGATGGCCGCGACGCCTCGGGCGATCACGATCGCGTCACCCGCATCGGCACGCGCGCCGCAAAGGAAGGCGTGCGGATCCACGCCCTCGCCTACTCCCCCGCGGACCTGCGCCGCCCGCTGCTGGTGCTCGGCGAGCTGGCGAGGCGTTCGTTCGGCACGTTGCGCTGGCCGGGTCAGGGCCGCAAGCCGATCGCCGACACGTGGAACGCCGCGTTCAAGCAACTCACCGACGAGGTGCTCGGCCAGAACGTGATCACATTCTTCGCCAGCGCCGACGACGACGTCGCCGGCAAGAAGTTGCACGTCGTGCTCGCCGGCCGGACCGAGGCGACCTCGAACGAGGTCCGGGTGCCGGAGGCCGCGACGTGCAACGGCCTCGCGTGCGACGCAGGCTACTGCGCCGACGACCGGTGCGTGCTCCCATCCTCCGGAGGCTCCACCGGCGGGGCGATCCTGCGGTGGGTCCTGATCATCGGCGGCGGCCTCGTCGGGCTCGCCGTGGTGCTCGCGTTGATCGGATGGTGGCTCACGAAGCGGCAGGAGCGCGCGCCGCAACCACCGGCTGGGATGCCGATGCCCGGCCAACCGGCGCAGGGCGCGTATCAGAGTCGCCCCCCGCCCGGGATGCTCCCGAACGGCCGGCCGGTGCCCGGGTTGCTCGTGATGACCGGACCACGTACCGGGGAACGGATGCTGCTGCGCCACGGGTTTCTCGTAGGGGGCCAGCCGGCGAGCGACCTCCAGCTCGCCGATGGCTACACCTCGAGCAATCACGCCCAGTTCATGATGGACGTGAACGGGAGCTGCGTGGTGATCGACCTCGGCTCGACGAACGGGACGTTCATCGACGGCATCCGGATCCAGCAACACGCCCTGATCCACGGCATGACCATCAAGATCGGCGCCACCGAGCTAAGGTTCCTGACAGAATGAGCGCGAGGGACGCGGAGCCACAATGAGGACGCATGGGTGGAGTTAGGCCCTCGGGCAACCTGATCATCGGCGGTCAGACGTTCAAGACCGATGCACCGATCGTGACGTGGCGCGAGCCTCCCTACTGGGACGCAACGCGCGAGGTCTGCATGATCACGGAGACCGATCCGGGCGTGCTCACCCCGGGCAACAGTAACTACTGCGTCGGCGGGGTGCCGTACGGCAAGCTCCCGCTCGGGCCGTACACCAAGCGCTACTCGCTGCGCCCTCGCCTGCGCCACTTCGGCAACAACCCGCCGTACGAGGCGGTCAAGGCCTCGATCCGGCAGTTCGTCCTCCACCACGATGGCTGCAACACCGCCGACATGTGCTTCTCGGTGCTGCAGAACGAGCGCGGGCTCTCGGTGCACTTCCTGCTCGATAACGACGGCACGATCTATCAGACCATCGATCTCGGCCTGATGGCCTATCACGCGGCGGAGTGGAACATCGATTCGATCGGGATCGAGATGTGCAACAAGGGCGACGCGATCGCGTTCCCGAACTGGTACGCGAGCGGGCGGTTCGGTCCCAAGCGCGACATCAAGACCTTCAAGATCAACAACCACGCGATCCGCGCGTACGACTACACCAAGCAGCAGTACGAATCGCTCGACAAGCTGGGCCGCGCGCTGCAACGCCTGCTCCCGAACCTGCCCGCGGAGTTCCCGCAACAATCGCCGGGCAAGCAGCAATGGGGCACGATCCCGAAAGATCAGTCGATGCGGTTCGCGGGCTACATCGGCCACTACCACCTGTGGGATCAGAAGTGGGATCCGGGGCCGTTCGAGTTCGAGCCGTTCTGCCGCCGCCTGCGCGGCTCGCTCTGCTTCCCCGTGTTCCCGCGCGGCGAACCCAAGAAGGCCGAGACGCGCCCCGCGATCCCGGACCAGACCGACGAGCTCAAGGACGACGCCACCGAGCTCTACAAGGCGAACGAGGTGCGCGCCGACGGCGGGTTCTTCCCCGTCGGCCCGTGGGGTGAGTCGCGGCTGTGGCACGGCGGCGTGCACCTGCCGGAGAAGCTAGACGCACCGGTGTTCGCGCCGTTCCCCGGGCGGCTCGTCGCGGCGCGGATGGGCAAGGACAGCGCGATCGGCTCGAACAACTTCGTGCTGCTGCGCCACGACATGAGCCTCGGCGCATCGCACGTGCAGTTCTATTCGCTGTACATGCACCTCGGCGACGAGCTCAAGGCCGCGACACCGGTGGCGTGGACGCAGAAGTCCGAGGCCTGGAAGGCCGCCAAGGCCGGCGCCGTCGTGCTGCTCGACGAGCCGATCGAGGCGGGCTCGCAGATCGGCCGGATCGGCCGCGCGGGCCCGGCCGAGCTCTCGAAGGCGCAGATCCACCTCGAGTTCTTCTCGATCAGCGAGCTGTTCACGGGCATGCCGGGCGCGAGCCTGTGGACCGTGATCGACGGCACCCCAGGCGTCCGGTTCTGCGACGCGAAGCAGATCGACGACGCGATCGATGCCAACAAGGACGGCATGCTCTCGCGCAGCGAGCTGTCCTCGTTCTATGCGAGCGGCGGCGGCGCGGAGCTGCGCTACCTCGTGCCGTTGTTCGTCTCCGAGTGGACGTTCGAGCCGAGCTGGGCCGATGCGCTTCGCGTCCCGAAGGACTTCAAGAAGTACAAGCCCGCCGAGATCGACGAGCTGGTCGCGAACCAGATCACGCCGGGCCTGTGGTGGGACGCCGCGACCGCGACCCACTGCCGGTTACCGCTCGATGGCATCGTGTACCACTATCATCCGGTCGCGTTCCTCGCGTGGTTCAACCAGCAGCTCCTCGACGCGGCCGCGACGACCGATCCGAACGCGACGATCGATCCGAAGGACGCACGCGAGGTGCCCAAGGGCATCAGCGACGACTTCGGCGACAAGGACGGCACGACGATGCGGTCGTCGGCCGACGTCGCCGAGGACCCGTGCAACAAGAAGCTGTTGCTCGACGACCTCGTCCAGGGCTTCGACGCGCCGGAGTGCACGCCGTGACCGCGAGGTCGATCGACAAGACGATCTGGAAGCCACCGACGCGGCGCGCGTTCGTCGCGATGCTGGGGCTCGGCGCGGCCGTGCTCGCGACCGTCAAGGTCGGCAAGCGCGCCGCGGGGGCGACGCCAACGGGATCTGGGCCGGCGCTGCCGACCCGCTGGATCGGCCACTGCTAGCATTTTGAAGCGGATCCCGGGGGGGCGCCTGGCGCGGTTGTTGTAATGTCCGCGCATGTCACTTCGCCGGTTGATCTCGTCGATCACGATCCTTGGGGCTATGGTGGCCGCGTCGGGCAGCCTCGTCGCCGCAGCGCCGGCGAAGAAGAAGGCGGCGCCGCCGGTCGCCCCGGCGAAGGATTCGGCCCCGGCCCCGGCGGCCGTGGACGGAGCCGGTGGCTCCGGCGACAGCGCCGGCAGCGCGGTGCAGCCGATCGAGGACACGCCGCCCTCGGATATGAACGGCGTCGACGAGAACCCCGACAACCCGCACGCGCTGACCAACCAGGAGCCCAAGGCCATGGTCGTGCCGGTCGCGAAGAAGACCACGGGGTATCCGATCCAGGATGTGCTCCGCCCGATCACGCTACCGCAGAACATGTCGGAGGTGTCGATCGCGCCGCACCTCCAGGTGTCACCGTTCTTCGCGTCCGATGCGGTCCACGCGCGGTACGGGATCACGTCGCAGGTCCAGCTCGGCCTGACGTACCTGTACTTCGGCGCGTACGACGGTCACGTCGTCGACACCGCGCAGCCCTCGAAGACCAAGTTCCACAGCGGCAAGGCGTTCGGCATCGACGTCACGGTCCTGCTCCAGAACTGGCTCGCGGTCCGCGTCGGCGTGCCCGTCTACATCAACCCGGTCGCGTTCAGCCTGGAGCTCGGTGCGCCGATCAAGTTCGTGTTCGGCAAGTTCGCGATCGGCGGCCTCGATGACCTGTTGAACCTCCGGCTCTCGGTGTTCGCGCCCAGCCTGTACAACGAGGAAGAGAACGCGATCGGCGCGCACAACAAGAGCACCAACACCGAACAGTCCAACGGACACCTGCGGTTCTCGTTCTACGGCGAGTACCAGCACGACGACCGGCTCGCGCTGATCGGCCGGATCGGCATCGATTCCGACCTCGGCGCGACCAGCGGAGGCGGTGGCGCCGGCACCAACGGCGCGGCCGGCACGCAGACGTTCATCCGCGCGGGCCTGCAGTACTCGCCGCGGCACTACTTCGACATCGGCGGCAACCTCGGCTGGGACGACCTCGCGACGTTGGGCTCGTTCGGCCCGCAGCTGTTCCTGGCGCTGCGGATCTGAGGCCTCCTAGTTCGGGCCGGCGTCGCGGGGCGGTCGGGTCGCGTCCTGGATCGCGTCCCGGATCGGGTTCCGCGGCCCGTCCTTCGGGATGATCTCGAACGCGCGCAGGCCGACGAGCTGACCGCCGATCGTCCAGGTCTCGCACGCCCACTTGCCGAGCGGGTCCTTCGGCAGCTTCGCGGGATCGAGCTCGCTGCGATACACGATGCCGTCGCCGTCGCACGCGAAGCGCGTCGGCGTCTCGCGCGCGACCTCGGTGCCACCGTGCAGCCAGACGTGGACCACCGGCTCCTTGAGGCCACCCGGTTCGCGCAACAGCGAGCCGCAGCGCAGCTTGTCGAGCTGATCGATCCGGATCTGATGCTTGCTCGCCGGCAGGCACTCGTACTCGCCATAGCCGCCGTGGCCGACCGAGGTCTCCGGCATCGCGAGCGGCGCTGGCGGGATCGCCGCGCGCCCGTACCACACCGCGGCGAGCAACGCGCCGGTCATCAACAGGGTGAGCAACGCGCCCTGCGGCGACAGCACGGAGCGCAGCGAGAACGACAGCAGCGCCACGGCGGCGGGCGTGGCGGCGCCGGCGACGATCAGCCCGGTCGCATGATCGCAACCCACGACCAGCGGCAACAGCACGTTGAGCAGCGCGAACATCGCGAGCCCGTAGATCGCCGAGGCGAGCCAGCGCCGCTCCATCACGAAGTGATCGAACACGAGATCCATGGTCGACAGCACCGCGCAGACCAGCAGCAGCGGCGCGAGCCACCAGTTCCACGACTTGAACGACCAGGTCGCCGACGACGCGTAGATCGGCGTCAGGAAGAAGAACATCTGCTGGTAGAACTGCTTGATGATGTAGTTGGTCGCGACGCGGATGCCCTTGCGCGCGAACGTCTCCTGCTCGCGGCGGTTCGCGGGCCCCACGATGAACCGCAGCGCGACGAACAGCAGCAGCCACGACGCGAACAGCGCGATCATGACCTCGTTGGCGTGCGCGAGCCCTGCGCGGGCGAACAGCATCACGCCGACGCCGAAGCTGAGCGCGACCCCGGAGTGCAGCCACCAGATCTTGCGCAGCACTCGCTTGAGCCTGCTCGGCGGCGGCGACGCGGGATCCGGTGCGGCTTGGCCCACGCCTCACTGTAGCGCAGAGCGCAGCTTCACGAACGCGGCGTGGTGCGCGGGCGGCGCGGTCCCGCCGTCGCGGGATCGGGCGTTAATGCGCCGCCGCGATCAGCTCGCGAAAGCGCTCGAGCGCGAGCTCGACCTTCGCCATCTCGGGACCGAACGAGAACCGCAGGTGACGGCGGAACCGCGAGGCGCGACCGCCGCGACGCTTGCCGGGATCGACGTCGAAGAACTCACCGGGCACGGTGATGACCTGGCGCTCGAGCGCGGCGCGGAAGAAGCTCATGCCATCGCTGATCGAAGGCGGCAGGTGCTGCGCCGAGGCCCACACGTAGAACGTGCCCTCCGGCGGCAGATCGATCGTGAAGCCGAGGTCGCGCAGCCCGTTCCACAGCTTCGCGCGCTTCTTGCCGAACTCGGCCTGGATCGCGTGGGTCTCCGCCATCGCGGCGGCCGGCGCGAGCAGGTCGATCGCCTTGCGCTGGAGCGGGCGCGAACCACCGCCGTCGAGAAACGAGCCCGCCGAGACGCAGCCTTCGATCACCTTGCGCGGCGCCACGGTCCACGTCACGCGCCAGCCGGGGTAGCGCCAGTTCTTGGTCAGGCCATCGAGGATCACGACCGGATCGCGATCGACATCCTCGACGTAGCGCGCCGCGGTCTCGATGCCGCCGTTCGCCTGAAGATCCGGGCGCCACACGTAGTGCGAGTAGAACTCGTCGAAGATCAGCGAGCAGTCGAGGTCGCGGGCGACCGCGACCCACTCGGCGAGATCGCTGCCGCCGATCGTCTTGCCGGTCGGGTTCGACGGGTTCGACGCGAGGATCGCGGACAACCCGCGGCCCATCACCTCGCGTCGGAGATCGGCGCCGGAGAACGCATAGCCGCGCTCGGGCTCGAGCAGGATCGGGATCGGCGAGAACAACCGGAACACCGACAACAGCTCTTCGTACGCGGTGTAGTCCGGCAGGAAGTGACCGAGGTTGATGTTGCCCAGTGACGCCGCGACGCGGGTCAGCGCCGATCGTCCACCGCCCGAGACCGCGACGTTCTCGGCCGAGTACTTGCTGCCCATGCCCCGGCGAAACAGGTCGTTGTAGAACCCGGCGATCGCCTCGCGCAGCTCCCACAGGCCCGCGACCGGCGCGTATTCCTGATCGCCGTCGAGGATCGGCAACTCGGTCACGCGCGGCGGCGCGCCCGGCAGCGCCTCGGCCTCCGGCATGCCCTGACCGAGGTTGCACCACGCCGGCGAGCTCTGCGTGTAGCCACGCTTGGTCGCTTCGGTGGTGACGTAGATGACGCCCGTACGCGGGACGTCGCGGAACGCCGCGAAGGTTGGCTCCGCGGACTCGGTTCCCGTCTTCGGGGGCGGGTGCTGCGTCATCGGCTGAGATCTATACGCATCCAGGCCGGGTCGGCCAAGGAAACTCCTGTGCTAGCTTGGCCTCGTGTCGATCTGGCATGGCCTGGTGGGTCAGGATCGCGTCGTTGCCGTGTTGCAGCGCGCGATCACGCGCGACCGCGTCCCGCACGCGTACTTGTTCAGCGGCCCGACGGGTGCGCCGATGCTGGACACCGCGATGGCGCTCGCATGCGCCCTCAACTGCGAGGTCGCACGGCAAGCTGCTGAGGGCTGCGGCGAATGTGAAGCGTGCTCGAAGATCATCGCGGGCATCCACCCCGACGTCGTGACGCTCGTTCGCGAAGGGGCCGCGCAGATCGTGCCGATCGAGAGCGTGCGCAACCAGGTGATCGCTCGGATCGGCATGCCGCCGCACGAGGCCCGAGTCCGCGTGTTCGTCGTCGAGGAAGCGACCGCGCTCGCGCCGCCGGCGGCGAACGCGCTGTTGAAGACGCTCGAAGAACCCCCGGCGCGCACCCTGTTCGTGCTGTGCACGACCGCCCCCGAGCAGCTGCTCCCGACGATCCGCAGCCGCTGCCAGCGCGTGCGTTTCGGCGGCGGCACCGCGGTCCAGGACGGCGATCTGCAGCGCGCCGAGCGGATCGCGAAGCTCGGTGAAGAGCTCGCCGGAGATGGCCACGATCCGACCCTGCCGGTGCGTGTCGCCGAGGGCAAAGGCGATGCGGGGCCCGTGCTGATCGCGGCCGCGCAGGTCCTGCACGGGGTCGCGCGCGAGGCCGCGGAGCGCGCGGATATGGCGACGGCCCGCCGCGCGGCCGAGCGCGCACACATGGTGTTGTCGTGGCACACGGCCGTCACGATCCACAACGCGAACGCCCAGCTCGCGATCGAGGCGGTGATCGTGCAGCTCGCGGAACAAGGACGGCTGTCGTGAGCGGGCCCGACGGTAGTGACGAGGTCGACGGAGGCTGGGACGACGCCGGGGGGGCAGACGAGGCGAGCAGCAGCGATAGCGGCGGTGGTGAGGGCGGCGGCGCGAGCGAAGCAGCCGGCGCACCAGGAGATGCACCGCGGCGCAAGCGGCGGCGGCGGCGGCGAGGTCGCGGGGAGCGTGGCGAGGCACCGCAGGGTCAGCCTTCCGGTGGCGCGCCGATCGCGGGCGAGCGCCTCGAGGGCGATCCGTACGCGGGCGCCAGCGCACCGCAACCGCAACCGCAACCGCAACCGCAACCGCAACCGCAACCGCAACCGCAACCGCAACCGCAATCGCAATCGCAATCGCAATCGCAGGCGCAATCGCAGGCGCAACCGCGCGGCGAGCGCAGTGCGCGCAACCGACGCGGTGAGCGCAACCCGCGTGGCGAGCGCAACCCGCGTGGCGAGCGCCCGCCCCGTTCCGATGGTCCGTCCCGCGAGGCGCAGCCGCAGGGTCAGCCGCCGGCGCAGGGTCAGCCGCCGGCGCAGGCTCAGCCGCCGGATCCGCAACGCGGCCAGCCGCGCGAACCGCGTGCGCGCAACGACCGCGGCCGCACGGGACGTGATCGTGATCGCGGCCGGCGCGATCGCCCGCGCGAGGATGGTCCGGCGGTTGCGCTCGACGACGACGTCCAGGCGCAGACCGATCTGCGCACGCGCGCCGAGCAGGCCGCTCAGACCGTGCCCGGCAGCTCCGTCGGCGGCGCCCTCAAGCAGACGGCGCGCCCGCGCGGTGACGACGACGAAGACGACGCGCCGGCACCGCCGGGCGAAGCGTGGGGCACCGATGATGGCAGCCCCGCGCCCGCGATCGCACTCTCGTCCGGCTTCGGCGCCGAGCCGCCGGCGACCGACCTGGATCCGACGAGCTACACGCTGGTCGACGAGCCCGGTGCGCGACTCGCCGGCGAAGACGTCGCGAGCGTCGTCGGCGTGCGCTTCGTCCCCGCTGGTCGGGTCTCGTGGTTCGATGCGAGCGACGGCGACTTCACGCCCGGCGAGCGCGTGCTGGTCGATGCAGACCGCGGCGGCCGGCTCGGATGGATCGCGACGGTGCCGGTGCGGCGGGCGACGCGCGATCGCAACCTGCGCCGCGTGATCCGCCGTGCGAACGAGAGCGACCTACGCGGCGAGACCGCCGGCGACGACCAGGTCGTGCGCGCGCTGCGCACCGCGAAGGACAAGGCCGCGAGCCTGCGCCTCCCGCTCAAGGTGTTCCGCGTCGAGCTCGGCGGCGGCAAGCTGGTCGTCTACTACACGAGTGATGATCGTCTCGACCTGCGCGACTTCGTGCGCGAGCTCGCGGCCGCGAGCGGGTTACGTCCGGAGCTGCGCCAGCTCGGCGTCCGCGACGAGGCGAAGGCGGTCGGCGGCATCGGCTCGTGCGGGCTGACGTTGTGCTGCACGACCTGGCTACCCGACTTCGTCCCCGTGTCGATCAAGATGGCCAAGGATCAGGGGCTCGTGCTGTCGCCGACGAAGGTGTCGGGGCAGTGCGGCCGGCTCAAGTGCTGTCTGGTCTACGAACAAGCCGCGTACGCGGAGCTGCGCAAGGGACTCCCCAAGCTCGGCAAGCGCGTCGTGGGTGCACGTGGTGAGGGCCGGGTCGTCGAGGTCGACGTGCTGCGCCAGCGCGTGCGCGTGTCGTACGGGCCGGGCGACACCGAGGTCGTACCGGCGGCCGAGGTCAAGCCGTTGTTCGCCGCCGGCAACCAACCGCCGCGAGAAGGCGCCGAGCGCCGCGACGAGCGCCGCGACCAGGCGCGCCGTGGCACGACCCCACGCCCGCAACCCGGCGCGCCCGACCTCGCAGGCGCCTCCGGCACGGCCGGGGATTCCACTTCGCAGGCGCACGACGATCGCGACGCGCAGGTCGCGGCGCTGCGGGCCGCGCACGCGGATCTCGCCGGCGAGCATGACGGCGACGACGACGACGACAACGGCGACGACGGTGCTGGCGATCCGAGCCGCAACCCCGAGCTCGACGCGCTCGACGATGACTTCCCCGATCCGAGCCGCGATCCCACCGCAGACGATTGAACCGAGCCGAGCCTGATTCGATGACCACGCCGTTCTACATCACGACCCCGCTCTACTACGTCAACGATGTGCCCCACCTCGGGCACGCTTACACCACGATCGTCGCGGACACCCTCGCCCGCTACCACCGGATGCGCGGCGACGACACGAGGTTCCTCACCGGCACCGACGAGCACGGCCAGAAGATCGACGAGACCGCGAAGAAGCGCGGGATGACGCCGCAGCAGCTCGTCGATCATGTCGCGCCGCGATTCGACGAGTGCTGGAAGGCGCTCGGCATCGCGGACTATCGCTTCATCCGCACGACTCAGGCCAAGCACAAGCGCGTGGTCGCATCGTTGTGGAAGCGGATCCGCGAGCGCAACCCCGACGACCTCTACCTCGCGTCCTACCAGGGCTGGTACTGCGTCGGCTGCGAGGCGTTCTACACCGAGAGTCAGCTGGTCAAGGACGGCGAGCGCTGGCTGTGCGCGATCCACAAGACACCGGTCGATTGGATCGACAAGGAACGCAGCTGGTTCTTCCGGCTGTCGCGCTACGCCGAGCCCCTGCTCGCGCACATCGAGGCGCACCCCGAGTTCATCCAGCCGGCCGCGTACAGGAACGAGATCGTGGCGTTCCTCAAGGGCGGCCTGCGCGACCTGTCGGTGTCGCGGACGAGCTTTCAGTGGGGGATCCCCGTCCCGGAGGCCGATCCAGAAGGCCTGTCCCACGTGATCTACGTGTGGATGGACGCGCTCACCAACTACCTCTCGGATCTGTGCCCGGACGATGGGTCGCTCGGCGGCGCCGACGTCGAACGCTACTGGCCGCAGGCGATCCACGTGATCGGCAAGGACATCCTGCGGTTTCACGCGGTGTACTGGCCGGCGTTCCTGATGGCGGCGCAGCTGCCGCTGCCCAAGACGATCGTCGCGCACGGCTGGTGGACGATTCGCGGCGAGAAGATCTCGAAGTCGATGCCGGCGACCCGCATCGATCCGATCAAGCTCGCCGACGCGCTCGGCGTCGGGCCGCTGGGCCGCGCGATCGGGATCGATGCGATGCGCTACTACCTGCTGCGCGAGGTGCCGCTCGGGCTCGACGGTGACTTCACGTTCGAGTCGCTGTTCGGCCGGTTCAATGCGGAGCTCGCGAATGACCTCGGCAACCTGGTCAATCGCAGCCTCACGATGATCAACAAGTTCCTCGCGAACACGCAGCCGATCCGCGACGCGCGGATCGTCGAGCTGCCGGCGCATCGCGACCTCGAGGCCTCGGTGGCCGAGGCGATCGCCGCCACCACCGCGGCGTACGACGCGATGGCGCCGAGCAAGGCGCTCGAGGCGACCTGGAAGCTCGTGCGCGACGCGAACAAGTACGTCGACACGACCCAACCGTGGGTGCTCGCGCGCGATGTCGCGAACCATCCCCAGCTCGCGCTCGTGCTCCACGAGCTCGCCGCCGTGATCGGCGTGATCGGCGGGCTCGTCGCCCCGGTGCTGCCCACCACCGGCGCGACCTTGCGCGCGTGGGTCGGCATCCCGGCGCCACTGCGCGACCGCTGGCCGAGCGTCGAGGACCTGATGCAGCCGATCCACACCGATCAGCTCGTGAAGCAGGCGACCCCGCTGTACCCACGGCTCGACGACGCCGCGATGACCAAGATCTTCGACTTTATGGTGCCGAAGGACGCGCCGCCCGCGGCCGCCGTAGCCAAGCCGGCGACCATCGAATTCACCGACTTCGAGAAGCTCGAGCTCCGCACCGGCAAGGTGCTAGCCGCGGTCAAGGTGCCGAAGAAGGACAAGCTCCTCCACCTGACGGTCGACCTCGGCGAGGCCAGGCCGCGCTCGATCGTCGCGGGCATCGCGCAGGCGTTCGATCCGGACGCCCTCGTCGGCAAGCAGGTGATCGTCGTGGCCAACTTGGCCCCGCGCAAGCTCGCCGGCCTGGTCTCGGAGGGCATGATCCTCGCCGCGGGCGACGACCAGATCCTCGGACTTTCGGCGATCGATCACGACGTGCCACCGGGAACGCGGGTACGATAGGACTCCTGATGTCGGAGCCACGTCGTGCACCGCGCCTGGTGATCAATGCCCCTGCCGTGATCGAGTCGATCGGACAGGCGTCGATGCAGCTCCATCCGAACCTCGCGCGCGTGTTTCGGCGCGTCGAGGCGGACAAGAGCTCGGTCGGCACGAAGTTCCCCGCGATGATCCGCGACCTCTCGACGAATGGCGCGTTCGTCTCGGGTGCGCCGCTGCCGCTGCTGTCGCGCGTCGCGCTGAAATTCGAGCTCAAGGGGGTCGGCATCGTCGATGCGATCGGCTGGGTGCTATGGCAGCGCATGGACGACTGCGAGGTCCCGAACGCCGACACGAACGCGACGCTACCGAAGGGCTTCGGCGTGCTGTTCGAAGCCATCCCGATGGAGACTCGCATCGCGATCGCGGCGCTGGTGAGTCGCATCGGTGGCCTCTAAACAGTTCGCGTTTCGCCCGCGCTATCGCGGGGTCGCCCTGACCTCGATCGGCGTCGGCGGGACGCTCGGGACGTTCGCGGTGGTCAGCCTCGGTGCGGCCCTGCTGCCGCTCGCGACCGGTGCGATCGGGGTCGTGCTCGGCGCGGGCTACCTGCTCTCGCCGTCGTGGAAGCTCGCGGTCGTGATCGACGACGAGGCGCTCGAGGTGCGGTCGCCGACGAAGTCGCGATTTCGCCTGCCCTGGACCGAGATCACGAAGGTCGTGGCGTCGCCTTCGACCCACACCTGCTTCGTCGACGGCGGCGCGCCCGAGCGCAGCCTGCTGGTTCCCGGTGACGGCGCGCCCGCCCCCTATGATCTCGCGGACAAGCAAGCGCTGTACGACGAGATCCTCGCGCGCGTCCCTCCGGATCGGGTCGAGACCGTCGAGTTGCTCCATGCGAAGAAGCCCCCTGTCACGAACCCCAGCGAGCCGCCGGCTGCGCCGACCGGCTAAGCCGGCTCGCTGACCTCGAGCCGGCGGCGCCGGCCGGGCGTCCGTCCGAAGCGTTGTGATGCTAGGGTCCGCGCGTGTCGTACCTGTTCCCGTCCCCGACGATCACGTTCGACGCCGCGCTCCGCGACCTCGCGGGCGGTAGCCCGAAGGCGCGCGCGCTGGCGGCGCACGCGCTTGGCGGTGTCACCGAGCCGGTCGAACGGCGCCGCGCGCTCGACGCGCTGGTCCGCGCGCTCGACGACGATCGCCCCGAGGTCCGCGCCGAGGTGTGCAGCTCACTCGGTGAGCTCGGCGAGCCTGGCGCGACCCCGTCGTTGGTCAAGCGCCTCGGGGATGGCGCCGCGCCGGTGCGCCAGAACGCGGCGATCGCGCTCGGCACGATCCGCGCGACCGAGGGGTTCGAGCCCCTCGCCGAGGCGCTCGCGAACGGGCCGGCGGATCTACGGTTCCAGGCCGCGACGTCGCTCGCCGAGGTCGATCCGGCGCGGGCGTTCGACCACGTGCTCGAGGCGCTCGACGACAAGGATCCGCAGGTGGTCGGCGCGGCCGCGCTCGCGGTCGGGGCGATCGCGAGCGAGCTCGGCGAGCCCGGCAAGCGCGACGCCGCGCTCGCCGGCCTCGCCGCGAAGCTCGATCACGCCAACGCCGGAGCGCGCTTCGACGTCGCGTACGCGCTCGCGGATCTCGAGGACGCGCGGGGCAAGGCGACGCTCGCGGCGGCGCTCGACGAGGAAGCGCGCGCGTGGGATGCGGTGACAGCACTCGCCCGGCTCCACGCGGCGACCGAGCTCGCGCAGGCCGTCGCCGGCAAGAAGACCCCGCACGAGGCCGCGACCCTCGCCGCCGGCCGGCTGCTCGCGATCGAGCCCGAGCACGCGGCCGCGCGACGGGCGATCGTCGAGGCCCTCACCCACCGCAAGATCCATGTTCGCGGTATCGCGATCGAACAGCTCGGCGAGATCGGCGGCGCGTGGGCCAAGGCGCCACTCGAACGGCTCGCGCACAGCACCAAGGGCAGCGAGCTGCTCGAACCGATCGCGAACGCGCTACGCGCGATCGAAGGCAGGTCCGCGTGAGCCGGCAAGCGCGCTCGGAGCGCCACAGCGCGCCTCGGCGAGGGGCCGGATCGTGATCGAGCTGTTCGACTCGCACGCGCACGTCGACGGTCCGGAATTCGATGCGGACCGCACCGAGGTGCTCGCGCGCGCGCGCGCCGCCGGAGTGCGCCAGCTCGTCGTGATCGGTGCGGTCGGCGATCCGTCGAGCGCCGAGCGCGCGGTCGCCCTCGCGGAGCACGACCCCGACGTATGGGCGACGGTCGCGACCCACCCTCACGACGTCGAGCGCATGACGCCGGAGTGGTGGGCGACGCACGAGCAACTCGCGCGCCACCCGCGCGTCGTCGCGATCGGCGAGACCGGGCTCGACTACTTCTACGACCACTCGCCGCGCGCGCTGCAACAGGACTGCTTTGGCCGCTTCATCGAGCTCGCGCGCGCCGCCGGCAAGCCCGTGGTCTGCCACATCCGCGACGCCCACGACGACGCGCGCCGGATCCTCCGCGAGCACCGCGCGAGCGAGCTCGGCGTGATCATCCACTGCTTCACGGGCACTCCGGACGACGCGGCCGCCTATCGCGACCTCGACTGCTACGTGTCGTTCAGCGGCATCGTGACCTACAAGACCGCGCAGCCGCTGCGCGATTCGGTGCCGATCGTCCCGCCAGATCGCCTGCTGATCGAGACCGATTGTCCGTACTTGGCCCCTATTCCCAAGCGGGGTAAGCGCAACGAGCCAGGGTTCATCGTCCACACGGCCGAGGTCG
The DNA here is from genome assembly GCA_039922635.1 of Kofleriaceae bacterium. Classification (GTDB taxonomy): domain Bacteria; phylum Myxococcota_A; class Polyangia; order Haliangiales; family Haliangiaceae; genus JABFXX01. The sequence goes on from JBDTEH010000044.1 coordinate 17,700, forward strand.
TCGCGCGTGAAGCCGGCATGACTTTCGAGGACTTAGCCCGCCAAACCAGCGAGAACGCGCGCCGGGCCTACCGGATCACTCGCGGTTGACTCTCAACAGTTTGGCCGGTATAGATTCGCTCCCCATGTCTCTGCAGCTCGGCCTCCTTGGCAAAAAGATCGGTATGACCCAGGTGTTCGCGGATGACGGCGAGGCCGTCCCCGTCACCGTGATCCAAGCAGGCCCGTGCGTCGTGGTCGGCACGCGTACCCAGGAGCGCGATGGCTACACCGCGCTCGTGCTCGGCTTCGACGACAAGCCGGTGCGGCTCGCGAACAAGGCCGAGCTCGGCATCGCGAAGGCCGCCGGCGGCTCCAAGCCGCAGCGCTTCATCCGCGAGATCCGCGTCCCGGCCGAAGAGGTCGCGAAGTACACGTTGGGCCAGACCATCGGCCCCAAGGACGTGTTCGCCGATGGCAACCCGCTCGACATCGAGGGTTGGAGCAAGGGCAAGGGCTACCAGGGCGTCATCAAGAAGCACCACATGAGCGGCATGACCCGCGCCCACGGTACGCACGAGTACTTCCGTCACGCCGGCTCGATCGGCTGCCGCCTGACCCCGCAGCGCGTCCACAAGGGCAAGCGCATGGCGGGCCAGATGGGCAACGCGAAGGTCACCCAGCAGAATCTGCAGCTATTCCGCATCCTCGCCGATGACAACGTCATCCTCGTGCGCGGCGCGGTGCCGGGCTCGGCGAACGAGTACGTCGTGATCACCCTGGCCGCGACGCGCAAGCAGTACAAGCGCAAGGGCATGGGCAAGGAAGAGGTGCGGTCGAAGAACCCGCTGAAGGCCTCGAAGAAGGCCGCTGCCGGCCGCTAGTCGGTTTCGGCAACGAATGGTATACGCCCGGCCGCGCACGCGACCGGGCGTTCGTGTTCATGAAGTCGAAGGGCCTCTCCGACCGTAGCAATCGCCGCGATCGCTTTCACCAGAAGGCGAAGAAGGAGGGCTTCCTCGCGCGTGCGGTCTACAAGCTGAGCGAGATCGACGCCAAGCACGCGCTGTTCGAGCCCGGCATGCGCGTGCTCGACCTCGGCTGCTCGCCCGGGTCGTGGCTGCAGTACGCGCGCGGCGAGGTTGGCCCGAGCGGCCACCTCGTCGGGCTCGACCGAGAACCCTCGCGCGGTGACACCAGCGGTGCGCGCATCGAGGTCGGCGACGTGCTGACGATCGACGTCAAGCAGCTGCTCGGCGACCTGAGCGCGTTCGACGTCGTGCTGTCGGACATGGCGCCCGACACCAGCGGCATCCGCAGCATGGACCAGGCGCGCTCGGAGGCCCTGTTCGAGCGCGCGCTCGAGATCGCCTGCCAGACGCTCGCGCCGGGCGGCAACTTCGTCGGCAAGCTGTTCATGGGGCCGGACTTCAAGAAGCTGTGCGAGCAAGTGCGCGCGGGCTTCGCGCAGATGAAGACGCAGAAGCCGGAGTCGAGCCGGCAGATCTCGATCGAGCAGTACGTGATCGGGAAGGGCTTCAAGAAGTGACGGCCTCGCCGCTCCGGCTGCACATCGAGGCGTGGGGCGATCCCAACCCGCGCAAGATCCAGCTCGCGGTCGACATCCTCCACGCCGGTGGCGTCGCCGCCTACCCGACCGATTCGATCTACGCGCTCGGCTGCGCGATCGAGGCCCGCGACGCGATCGAGAAGATCTATCGCGCGAAGCAGATGCACAAGAACCAGCGGCTCGCGCTGATCTGCCCGGACCTGTCGACCGCGTCCGAGTTCGGCGTGTTCTCCCAGACCGGGTTCCGGCTCGCGCAGCGGATCTTTCCGGGCCCGTACACGCTCGTCGTGCCCGCGACGCGCGCGACCCCGAAGCTGCTCACCGACGCCAAGCGCCGCACCGTAGGGATCCGGATCCCGAGCCACCCGATCGCGCAGGCGCTCGCCCGCGGCCTGGGGCGGCCCCTGCTCACGACGAGCGCGATGATCACCGACCTCGACGGCGAGCACGTCCCGTGTCGCGACGCCGACGAGATCCTCGATACCTTCGGGTCGTTCATCGACGTCGTGATCGATGCCGAGCAGACGCCGGCCGCCCCGTCGACCGTGCTCGAGGTCGACGGCGACACCATCAAGCTGCTGCGCCAGGGTCAGGGCTCGATCGAGGAGTTCCTCGACCTCGTCGAGGTCGACGCGGCCTAGTAAGCCCAGGCCGGCCCAGGCCGGCCCAGGCCGTCTAGTGATGGTGGTGATGCGTCGAGCCGGCGGGCTTCGGACCGGGCGCGCCCGCAGGTAACGGCACGCCGAGCTTCTCCGGGAGCTTCGGATCACAGGTCGCCGCGACCCGGCCGACCTCGCTCGGCGGTTGGATCTTGTCCTTGATGTCGACCAGGATCTGCTCGGCGTCGGCCTTGTCCTTCGTGGTCGGAGCCGGGGTCTTGTGGGTACACAAGGCCTCCGCGAGCGTGAGCTCGGACTGCGCGGTCATCGCGCCGTCTTCCTTGGTGAGCGGCCCGAGCAGGTCGAGCGCCTTGTCGGCGTCGCCATCCTTCAGCAGCACCTTCGCCTGCATCGCGCGCGCGGGGAAGTAGCCGGAGTTACCGGTCTTGGTATCGAGCGCCTGGTCGAGCTGCTTCTTCGCACCGGCGGAGTCGCCGTTCGCCAGCAGGATGTCGGCGAGCGCGGTGCGCGTCCGATACGACAGCGGGTTCGGCTCTTCGTCGGTGATCTCGGCGAGCGCCTGCTCGAGCGCGGGCTGGGCGTCCTTCATGTCGCCGATCTGGTAGTACGCCATGCCGAGGGCGTGACGGCCGAGCTTGGTCTTCGCCTTGCGCGCGAGCTTCTCGAGCGCGTCGGCCGCGGCAGTCTTGGCCTTGTCGTCCTTGGCGTCGGCCGCCGCGACCATGCGCGCCCACTCGTGGACGATCTGGGCCTCGAGGTTGTCGGGCGCCTTCTTGAGCGCATCGTCCATCTCGACGACCGCGTCCTTGGCCTTGCCAGTGTCGAGCAGCGCATAGGCGCGAACGATGCTCGGGCGAACGCCGACGAGCTTGGCGGCCGTATCGAGCGCCTTGCTCGGCAGTCCGCCCGCGAGGTCGAGGCCGGAGTCGAACAGCTTGACGATCGGATCGTCCTCGGGCTTGGACTTGCCATACCACGCGATCGGCTTGCGGAAGGTCACGGCGTCCTTGAGCGCCCCGCGTTGGAGGTGCGCCCACGCGACCCGCGCGAGGAAGCGCGGCTCGGTCGGCATCGACTTCGGGTTGCTCGTCGCCTTGCGCAGCGCCTCGAGGCTGCGCGCGTACTCCTCGATGCTCGAGTCGGCGACCGAGAGCGCGAGGTTGCGGTACGCGGCGACGCGCGGACCGTAGTTCTTGTCGAGCTTGACGTTGAGGTCCTCGATCGCATCGGTGGTCTGCACCGAGTTCTCGGCGCGCGCGAGCGACTTGCCGAGCACCGCGAGCGGGTGATCCTGGGACTTCGCGAGCGCCTTGTCGTAGAGCGCGAACGCCTCGTCGAGCATGCCGTCGTCCGCGTCGACGTCGGCGAGATCGATCATCGCGACGGCGAGCCCGTCGTCGCCCTCGGCGGCTTGCTTGAGCGTGGCCTTGCCCGCCTTGCGCTCGCCGGCGGCGAGCAAGGCGCGCGCCTTGAGCCAGCGCGCCCACTTATCGGTGTCGTGGGTCGCGAGATAGGTATCGAGCAGCTTCGTGACCTCACCGAGCGTGGTCGCCGGAGCCGGCAACGTCCCGAGCCGCGATAGCTCGACCGCCGCACGCCCGATCACGAGCTCGCGGGCACCAGGCTCGCCATCCTTGATCTGATGCACGACGTCGCGGATCGCGGCATCGACCCGGTTCGCATCGGTGCCGTACAGCAGCGACTCGAGGCCGGTGACCTCGGCGACGTACGCGTACGACAGGATGTTGCCCGGATCCTTCTTGATCGCCTCGTCGAGCTTGCCGATCGAGGTCTCGAGCCCCGCGAAGTCACCGTTGCCGATCGACTTCTTCGCTTCGGCCTGGAGCTGCGCGACCTGCTCGGCGCGCTGCTTCGCGCTCCACCAGTACCAACCACCGCCGCCGCCGATGCCGAGGATCAACACGACGAACAGGAAGATGAACGCGCGCCGCGTCGAACGGCCCCAGCGGCGGTCCGGGCGCAGATCGAAGTCCGAGTCCGGCACGCGCACGCCCGCGACATCGAGCAGGCCACCGGTGAGCAACTCGTTGAGATAGTTCTCTCCGACCGCTGCTGATTGCCGCAGTGACGCGGCCGCGGCGTTCTTCTCCTTCGACGCCAAGATCACGCGCGGGCGCACGCCCTCGATGTTGCTCGGCGGCGGCGGCGCGGTGGGCTTGTGCGTGCGCATCGCGCTCGGCGGCGCCGACGGCGCGCTGGGCGGCGGTGCGGGCTCGATGCCCCACAGCGCCGACTCGGGCTGCGCTGGGAGCGGCATCGCCGGCATCGCGGGAGACGCCGGCGACGCGCTGCTCGGCGCCGACATCCGAGGCGGGGCCTTGGGCGGCGCCGAGCGCGGCGCAGGTGCTTGATCGATCCGGAGGTTGTAGTTGGTCTCGCCCCGCGGTGGGACCGGCTGCGGGATCGGCGGTGGCGCATCGAGGGCCTGACCGGTCCGCGCGCGCTTGAGCATCGACAGGATCTGGGGGCTGGTCGGATCGAGGTTTTGCGCGTGCTGCAGCACCGGCACCGCGCGCTCGAAATCGGAGCGCCGGAGTAACACCTCGCCGAGCAACGCGAAGCCCTGGCGGCTCGAGCGGTCGACCTTGACGACCCGGAGCAGCTCGCCCTGCGCCTCTTTCCACTGGTGCAGCGCCGCGTGCGCCCGCGCCAGCATGACCCGACCCTCGAGCGAATCCGGCGCGGCCTCGATGCCGATGTTGCCGATCGAGATCGCGTCTTTCGGGCGACCGAGTGCGAGGTAAGCCTCTCCCAGATCGATGAACGCCGGCGATGACGGATCGCGGCGTACCAGATCGATGAGCTCCTCGATTTCTTGAGCCGTAGGCCGGCGATCGTCCACCATCAGCGGCCCACCGAAGGTAACCCACACGCGTGGGTCGCCGCAATCGCAGGTCCTACAGCACCTACATCCGCTAGTTCGCGCATGCGCCTCGAGCCGAGAACCGGCGCGCCGGACACGTGCCGCTCGCGGTAAAGCTCTGATGGTCGCAACCGCAGCCACATCCACATCGCAGCGATCGTACACTCCCGGGCGATGGGCAACACCCTGGGCGTGCTGTTCCGGATCACGACGTTCGGCGAATCTCACGGGGCCGGGATCGGGGTCGTCGTCGATGGTTGCCCGCCGAGGCTCGCGATCGATCGCGCGGATATCCAGGCCGAGCTCGATCGCAGGCGCCCAGGCCAGAGCCGGTTGGTCAGTCAACGCAAGGAAGCCGACGAGGTCGAGCTCCTCTCGGGGGTGCTCGACGGCGTCTCGCTCGGTACGCCGATCGCGATGCTGATCCGCAACGCGGACGCGCGCGGCAAGGACTACGAGGGGATCGCGCACGCCTATCGGCCGAGCCACGCCGACTATACCTACGACGCGAAGTATGGCGTCCGTGCCGTCGCCGGCGGCGGCCGGGCGAGCGCACGCGAGACCGCCGGACGGGTCGCCGGCGGCGCGATCGCGCAGCTCCTGCTCGCGCGCGCCGGCGTCACGATCGTCGCGTGGGTCGACGAAGTCGCGGGCCAGGCCGCGAACGTCGACGGTGCGATCGTCACGCGTGCGGAGGTCGAGGCCAACGAGCTGCGGTGTCCGGACCCGGCGATCGCGCCGGCGTTGATCGACCGGGTCGAGGCCGCGCGCAAGGCCGGCGATTCGGTCGGTGGCGTGATTCGCGCGATCGCGCGAGGCGTTCCGGCCGGCTGGGGGGAGCCGGTGTTCGACAAGCTCGAGGCCGATCTGGGTAAGGCGATGTTGTCGATCCCCGCGGTCAAGGGCGTGGAGAGTGGCAGCGGCTTCGCCGGCACGTTGCTGACCGGCAGCGAGCACAACGATCCGTTCTATCGCCGGGCCGACGGGACGATCGGCACCCGCACGAACCACTCCGGCGGGATCCAAGGTGGGATCTCGAACGGGGAGCCGATCACGTTGCGGATCGCGTTCAAGCCGACCGCCACGATCATGCGACCGCAGGACACCGTCGATCGCGCGGGCGCGGCCACGGTGCTCGCGCCCAAGGGGAGGCACGACCCGTGCGTGCTACCGCGGGCGGTGCCGATCGTGGAAGCGATGTTCGCGCTGGTGCTCGCGGATCACATGCTGCGCCAGCGCGCGATCCAGTGACGATTCGTGACCGCTCAGCGCGCGCGCGTGCACGAACGCCCGCACGGCTCGAGCTCCCAGCCATGCCGCGCGCACACCAGCCGCTCGCCGGCCACGAATCCATCGCTGATCCGACCGCCGTCGTGCGGGCATTCATCCGCGACCACGACGATCCGCCCGCTCTCGAGCCGGGCGACCGCCACCGGGTTCGCGCCCTCGCGCGCGCGCACGATCTGCCCCACGGGCACGTCGATCACGCGCACGTCGACGAGCTGCGGCACCCCGTCATCGGGGTCGTAGCCGAGCTCGTCGATGACCTGGGCGCGTAGCGCGGACACCTCCAGAGGCTACGAGACCGGTCTGACACCCCCAGGACCTCAGTTGTTGCCCAACCAGGCGTCCCCGTTTACCTTCGGTCGAATCCCGTGGCGGCCGTCCTGGTTCACGTAGATCTGGTCGGCGACCGGCCGGACGCCTCGTCCCTGGTCGCGCTCGCGGCGGGTCGGCACGTGGCCTCGAGCTGGGGTGCGACGCTCTACGCGGCGGTGGTGGTCCACGACCCCCACCACTCGAACGTGACCTCGAACCACGACGACATCGCGGCGACCTCGATGCCGAACGTGCCGGGGTTGGCCCAGGCCGAATCGGCGCTCGCGCGGGCCGGCGCCGACAAGGTCGTGATCGCGGTCAGTCGTGGACCGATCTCGCCGCTGTGGTCGGCGGTCGGGAACGCGTGGCGCGGCGTCGTCGATCACCTGCGCCCTCGCCTCGTGCTGTTCGGTGCCGATGCGCCGAGCGCGGCCGAGCTCGGCCCTCGTACCGCGGCGCGGATCGGCGCCCGCTTGCTGTTGCGCGCGCGCGCGACCGGCATCGATGACGTCGAGCTCCGCGACCGCGACGGTGGCTATGCACGGGTCGGCGACGGCGGCGCCGCGGTCGCGCTGATCGGCCGGGCCCCCGCGCTCGATCTGGTCGACGACGATTGCGACGTCGACGTCGTCGTCCTCGCGATGCCGGGCGAACCCGACGACCGGATCGAGCTGGTCACGTCTTCGCCCGCGGAGATCGCGTACGCGAGTGGCACCATGGTCGTGCTCGGCGACGATGTCGCGGCCGATCCGCGCGTGATCGCCGGCGCGCGGCGGCTCGCGCGGATGCTCGACGCGCACGTGGTCGGCGGAGCCGCGGCCGTGCGATCCGGCGCGATCTCCAACGGTGGGGTCATCGACAAGACCACACCGCTCGCGCCCGAGCTGATCGTGACGATCGGCGGCGTCCAGGTCGACGTTGCCGGCGCGACGAGCGTCATCAAGGTCGGCGCGAGCCCGGCGACGCGGATCGCGGGGGTCGACGGCGTCGTCGCCGGCCCCGTGGAGGCCGGTCTGGCCGAGCTCGTCAAGAAGCTGGAGGCGTCGTGAGCACTGCCGAGGGCCAGCACCCGGGGGCCGACAACGAGGCCACCGCACGGCTCACGATCACGCCGGGCTCGCGGATCGCGCTGTGGCTCGGCAATCAGGGGCCGGCACGCTCGATCCGCTGGCTCGACGGCGCGCTCAAGACCGTCGCGAAGTTCGATCCGAACAAGACCGGGCGCGCGATCGCACTCGCGGCCGGCAGCACGAGCTGGCTCGATCTCGCGGCCGATCGTGCTCGCCACGCCGGGGTCGCGAGCGCCGGCGTGCAGACCGAGCTGCAGCTCGACTATCTCGGCTGGGCTCAGATCGTCGCGGCGGCGACACGCCACCTCGGCGCCAGCACGATCCTCGTCGACGAAGCGAGCCGTCCCGAGCGCTGGGTCGAGGTCGCGGCGATCGCGGAGCTGCTCGATGCCGCACAGCTCACCCACGTCGTGAAGCTCGCGCCCGACAAGGACGTGATCCACGCGAGCCGGATCGTCGGAGGCCAGCTCCAGACCGTGCGGGTGCGCGGCACCGCGGTGATCGGCGTGCGGATCGCGGGCGCTCCAGTCGACGAGTATCCGACGCCGATGCCGGCGACATCGATGCTGCAGCTCCAGCTCGAGATGCTCGGCCTCGATCCGGTCGTGCTCGGTCACCGCTCGCAGCCGCCGCGTTCGCACCAGCCCAAGAAGACGGTCGAACGGATCGCGGAGCACCTCGTCGTGCACCTCGCGCCTCACGGGGCGCGCTGATGGCGCAGGCACGCAGTATCGCCGAACCCGCCGCGCTACGTGTCCAGGTCGTCGCACCGGCCGGACTCGGGGCGACGGCGATCGCCGCGCTGCGCGAGCGTGGCATCGACGCGCGCAGCGGCGACGCGACCGAATCGGTGGACCTCGTCGCGCTCGCTCTCGCCGCACCGCCGAGCGGTGCCGCGGCGCTCGAGCTCGCGGCGACCTGCGCGCGCGCGGCCTCCCTCGGCCGGCCGACCTGCGTGCTCGCCCCACCCCCGCGCGGCACCAGTCGCACCGCGGTCGAGCGCGCGGCCGCGCTCGCATATCTGCGCGCGCACGGCGCCGTGCTCGGCCACGATGTCGATGCCTGGCTCGAGGCGGTCGTGGCGCTGGTCCGGTTCGGCTTGCCGCACGGTCCGCGCGTCGCGGTGATCGCGCCACCCGGATCGTGGCTCGAGGCACAGACGCTCGCGTGCCTCGGCGACGCCGAGGCCTCGGGCGGACGCGCCCCCATGCTCGCCGCCGAGCACCGCGCGAAGCCCGAGCCGAGCGACGTCGTGCTGTTCGATCCCGAGCTCACGCCCGCGCCGACCCAGCTCCCGGGCACCGCGCTCGCGATGTACGTGACCGGCCGCGGCGAGCTCGCGCGCGGCGAGTCCGCATACGGCGTGTTGTACGGCATGCGCTTCGCGCTCGGCGCGATCGAGATGCTCGGGCGCGCCGCCGAGCGGATCGCGGCCGGTGCCGGCGCGGCGACCGCCGCCGACGCGACCGAGCTCGACATCGATCGCAGCAAGCTCGACGCGCGGCTCGCGAAGTTGCGCGGCCTCACCCGCGTCGGAGATCACGAGACCAAGGGCCTGCTCGCCGCCTACGGCATCGCGATCACGCGCCAGGCCGTCGCGACCACGCCCTCGGCCGCCGTCGACAAGGCGCGCAAGGTCGGGTTCCCGGTCGAGATCAAGCCCTGGGGCAACGACGTCCCGACCGAGCTCGAGAGCTGTCCCGTCGAGCGCGCGGTGACCAGCGACGCGCTCGTGCGCCGCGCCTTCACCGGCGTGCTCGCCGCCGCGGGCCGGCCGCCGACCGGCGCCGATAGCGCGGTGATCGTGCGCGAGACGCCGCCGCTCGGGCGCGACCTCGCCGCGCGGATCGAGCGGCTGCCGTCACTCGGCTGGACCGTCGTGCTCGAGGTCAACGGCCAGGTCGCCGCCGCGCCCGCGCCGCTGCGCCCGCTCGACGCGCAGGCGCTCGCCGCTGCGGTCGTCGCCTCTCGCGCGGCGGATGCCGAGCCCGATCGCGCGGGCCTCGCGGCGTTGTTGCGGCGGGCCTCGCACCTCGCCGTCGATCTCGACGGCGTGCTGGTCAAGCTCGAGCTGCCGCGCATCGTCGTCGGCGGCCGCGGGGCGCGCACCGTCGTCGTCGATGCGTGGTGCGAGCTCGTGCCGTAGCGCGGTCGTGCTCGCTCACGGCGGGTCTGGCGGGCATAGCTCGCCGGCGATCGCGAGCAGCTGGTCGCGGGTGTTGAGCCGCGGTTCGGTCAGCACGCGGTCGAGCAGCTTCGCGAGCAGGTCGCCGAGCGCGCGGCCGGTCGCGTGGCCCATGAGGTCGCTGCCGCTGATCGCGAGCTCCTTGAGCACGAGCGGATCACGGAGCACGCGCTCGACGCCCGGCGCGAGCTTCGCGATCGCGTTCGCGTAGGGGCGTCCGAGCCCCGACAACACGCGGCGCAGCGCCGGGTCATCCGGGGCCGCGCGCACCGCGTCGACTGCACCACCGAGCGCGGCGGCGAGGTCGGCCTCCACGTTCGAGAACTTCAACGCCTTCAGCGTCGCGGCGATCCGTCGTGGATCGGCGATCGGCGCGACCAGGGCCGCCAACCGGACCTCGGGCACCACGCGATCCGGCGCGACGAGATCGAACGCGAGCCCCGGTGCGATGGTCGCGAGGATGCCGGTGCGCTCCGCGAGCACGAGCCCGCGCGACGGCTGGTGCGCAGCGAGGATCTTGCGGAGCTCGTCCGACACCCGCTCGCGCGAGACCTTCGCGAGCGAGGGCAGCGCCGGCGCGATCCCCGCCTCGGTTTCGCTATCGAGCTCGAACTCGAGCTGCGCCGCGAACCGCACCGCGCGCATCACGCGCAGGCCGTCCTCGGTGAAGCGCTCGACCGCGACGCCGACCGCGCGCAACCGCTTGGCCTCGAGGTCGACCACGCCATCGAACGGATCGAACAGCGCGTCCGCCGCGACGTCGTACGCGATCGCGTTGACCGTCAGATCGCGGCGCGCGAGATCCTCGACGAGCGGCACCCCGAACACGACGCTGTCGGGGCGGCGCGCATCGGTGTACGCACCTTCGCCGCGATACGTCGTGACCTCGACGTGACTGTCCACACCCTTCCCCGTCACGACCGTCACGGTGCCGTGCTGCAGGCCGGTCGGGATCGTGTGGCGAAACAACGCGAGCACCTCGTTCGGGTGCGCGCTCGTCGCGACATCCCAATCGCCGGGCTCGCGACCGAGCAACACGTCGCGGACCGCGCCGCCGACCGTGACGGCCTGGAACCCGGCCGCCGCGATCCGTGCGCAGACCTCGCGAACGTTCGCTGGTACCGCCGCTGCGAGCCGATCCTTCGGATCCGCCACGGCTACTCCGTCTGCGCCGCGCCGCGCAGGCGCGCGAAGATGTCCTGTGCGCGCGTGCGAAGCTTCGCCGCCTCGTCGCGCTTGCCTGCGCGATCTTTGATCCCGGCGAGCCCGGTGTAGGCGCGCGCGAGCTCGACCTCGTGCTTGACCGCGGCGAGGATGTCGACCGCGCGACGGAAGTCGTCCTCGGCCTGCAACTCGTGACCGAGCGCGACCGCGACCTCGGCCTTGACGCGATAGCCCGAGCCCGCGTGGACGCGCAACCCCGCCGCTTGAGCGACGGCGACCGCCGCGTGCGCCTCGACATCGGCGGCCTCGAGGTTGCCGAGCGCGAGCTGGACCTGCGCGAGCCGCTGATGACTGACCGCGAGCGCGACGCGATCGCCGAGCCCCGACGCGAGCGCCTTGGCATCGGAGAGATCCTTGACGGCCTCGCCGCCGCGGCCCATCGCGCCCTTGACCTCGCCGGTGCGCGACAGCACGTCCGCGAGCGCGAGCTTGTCGCCGATCTCCATCGCCAGCGCCCGCGCCTCGCCGAGCAACTCGAGCGCGGCCTCGTGATTGCGGTCCTCGGCGTAGACCCCGGCGAGATCGCACAGCGACTGCACGATGCCGACGAGATCGCCAATATCTCGCCGGAGATCGAGCGCCTCGCGGAATTGTGCGATCGCGGCCTTGAAGTTGCCGCTGTCGTGGTGGACCCGGCCGATGTTCGCGAGCGACAGCGCGATCGATCGGCGATCGCCGAGGGCGCGCCGGGTGGTGAGTGCCTGGCGATGAAAATCGAGCGCCTGCGAGTAGCCACCGCGCAGCCAGTGGACGCGGCCCATCTCGTCGAGCGTCGAGGCGATGCCGCGATCGTCGCGCGAGCGCTCGAACAGCCCCTGCGCCCTGCGCAGAAAGTCCATCGCCGCGTCGTACTTGCCGTGCCTGCGCTCGCCGCGCGCGAGCCGGCTGTACGCGGCGCCGGCCTTGTTGAGGTTGTCGTAGCGCCACGCGAGCTGCAGCATCTCCGTGAAGTACGGCGTGGCCTCGTCGGTGTTGCCGGCCTGTTCGAGTACGTCGCCGAGGTTGTGGAGCGCGTCCATGCGCGCCGGTGCGTCGACCGCGGCGAGCATCGCGAGCCCCTTCTCGTACAGGCCACGCGCCTCCTCGGGCGAGTAGCGCGCCCGCGCGCGATCGCCGCCCTGGAGATAGCAACGCGCCGCCCGGCGCTGGTCTCCGCCGCGCTCATAGAGCGTCGCGAGGAACTCGAGTTGCTCGTCGCGCAGGGTCGCGAGCTTGCTCTCGAGCCACTGGGCGGCCGCGAGGTAGTAGCGCGCGAGCCGGCCCGGCTCCGTCGAGCGCGACACCAGCTCGCGTTCGAGGTTGTGCTTGAACACGATCTCGACGTCGCCGGGAATGCTCGAGTCCTCGCCATCGAGCGGAAGCAGGTAGTCGCGCTCCGCGAGCATCGCGACGAGATCGCTGATCCGCCGGCGGACGTCCTCCCCCTCGCCCCACTCGAGCTCGAGCGGACTCGGCTCGTACTCGGGCACCGGCTGCTCGAGCCGCGTCAGCGCGATCACGGCGGAGACCCAGAACACGTTGCCGAACACCGCGGCCTTCTCCAGCAGATCGCGCTCGTCGCTCTCGAGCGCGGCGATCCGCGCCTCGATCGCTTCTTCGATCGAGATCGGCAGCTCGGTATCGGCGGCCTTCTCGGGATCGAGCCGCCACACCGGCCCCGACGCACCCGGCTCGATCGCGATCGTGCCGTTGTCCAGGAACAGCCGGACGAGCTGTTCGATGAACGCCGGGTTACCGCCGGTCATCTCGACGGCGGTCTGGACGGTGTCCTCGGGGAGGTCCTCGACCCGCGCCAGCAGCTCGCGGAACATCTGCTCGGCATCGTCCTGCTCGAGGTTACGCAGATCGATCCGCGTGTGGTCGGTCGCGCCGTCGCCCCAGCCGCCACTGCGCACGAGCATCTCCGGCCGCGCGGCAGCCAGGATCACGATCGGCGAGCCCGACAGGTTCGTCGCGAGGTCCGCGATCATCGCGAGGGTATCGTCGTCGGCCCACTGGAGATCGTCGAGCACGACGACGAGCGGGCTCTGCGCGGCATCGAGCTCGACGAACCGGCGCAGCGCGGTCCGCGACAGCTCCGCGTGCTGCCTCGGCGACTCGGCCACCGCCTGGAGAAAGGGCGTCGGCGCGAACTCGAGGCCGACCATCGCGCCGAGGAAGTACAAGATCTCGGCGATCTGATCCGATCCCATCACGGTCTTGATCTCGTGCGAAAACCGCAGCCGCGAGGTCTCGTCGGGGCTCGGCGTCAGCTCGAAGCGGTCGCGCAAGAGCGACGCCATGGCCGCGAGCCGGACCGACGTGCCGTTGCCATCGCGTTCGGCGGCGCCGTGGATCACGCGCGCTTTGCGATCGCGCTCGCGGAGCTCGCCGATCAGCTCGTTGATCAGGCGGGTCTTGCCCGTACCCTGATTGCCGACGATCGTCACGAGCTGCGGCGCCTGGAACTCGACCGCACGCGCGGCGATATCGCGCAGCGTCGCGAGCGCGTCGCCGCGCCCCACCAGCTTCGAGCGCACGACCCGGGGCGGCTCCGGTTCGGTGTCGATCCGCACCAGGCTGCGCGGGCGCGACGGAATCGGCGGTGGCCCCGTCTTCACCACGCCCGTTCCCTTGAATGGAGTATCGGTCGACGTGGGCCGGCGGGAGCCCGGAGGAGGCTGTGTCGACACCGACGCCGAGGTTATCAGATCGGCTCCGGCGAGACATGGATGCGGCACCCAGTGTAACGTTGGATCCAGGGATGGGACCTCGCTGGGCAACTGTCGCCTTGCTCGCGCTCGTGCTGCCGGGGTGTCCGACCGTGGACCTCGGCGACACGCCGCCTGACATCGGCGCGTGCAATCCGCCCGAGGGCGTCGCCTACTTCACGGCGAAGATCGAGCCGGACTTCCTGAAGGTCAGCGACCTCACCAACGGCTGCGCCCGCAACAGCGCGTGCCACGATCAAGCCCACGGCCTCGCCCTCAGCATCAATGTCGGCGACGACCTCCTCAACTACCGCGTCTCGCAGGGCTACCTGAACTGCGGCCAGCCCAAGGCGAGCGAGCTCCTGACCAAGCCCCTCGCCGGCATCGACGGCCACGGCGGTGGAGATCTGTTCACGTCCGGAAGCCCCGAGTACACGACGTTCCTCGGATGGTTCGATCAGTGAGGAGCTGGCTGATCCTCGCGGTGCTCGTCGCGACCACCGCGGTGGCCAGCGCGGACGCGTACCTCCGTGTGATCGCGCAGAAGGCATCGGTGCACTCGGGCCCCGGCAACGGCTATCGCGAGGTCGCGGTCGCCGATCGCAACCAGGTCTACGAGGTCCTCGAGCGCGGCACCAACGGGTACTGGTTCAAGATCATGCTCGACGACGGCACCACCGGATGGATCGTGGGCGATGTCGTCTATCCGTTCGAGGTCGGCGAACAGGAACAGCCGGGCGCGCTGACGCGGATGGGGCGCGCGATCAAGCGGGCGATCCTCGGCCCCTCGCCGGTCGCGTACGCGAACGTCGGGTTGTCGTTCTCCTCGGGCCTGCTCGAGGGCGAGGGCGTCTACATCCTGCGCCCGTCGTGGATCATCGATCCCTACTGGGCGCTCGAAGGGTTCGCCGGACTCTCGCCCCGGTCCGACAAGGACATCTATCTGGGCGGCCTCGCGTTCGTGCTGCGGATGGCGCCCGGCGCGGTGATCGGCCCGTACGCGAGCCTCGGCCTGGGCTGCGCGCATATCTCGCCGAAGGCCGATAACTACGTCGACCCCCGCGAGAACCTGATGGCGCTCGGCGCCGGCGGCGGGCTCGAGATCACCCTGAAGAAGCAGATCACGGTTCGGCTCGACGTACGCAACTGGTCGCTGTTCAACCAGAACCACTCCAACAACGGACAGGAGTACACCGGTGGCCTTGCGATTTTCTTTTAAGGTCCTGGTCCTCGCGGTCGTGCTCTCGGCGTGCGGGCGCACCGCGGTGCGCGCATCGGAGAAGGAATTCCTCGCCGATCAGGTGATGGTGTTCGACAACGATCCGCACGAGACCGCCTCCGACAATCACATCCTGACCAACCGTGAGGGCGCGGCGGGTGGCCACGGCGCCGGCGGCGGAGGGTGTGGTTGCAACTAGCTCGCTATATCGCGTGCGCGCTGCTGGTCGTGTCCGCGCACGCCGCGCTCGCCGACGATCGCGCCGAGGTTTCGACCTCGGTGTTCGAAGAGCGCCGCCAGGGTGACAAAGGTGGGCTCACGGTGGTGACCCCGCAGGCCGACCTCGACACCGACCTCGGCAGCCACGTCTCGCTCAGCGCCGGCTACTCGGCCGACGCCGTCTCTGGCGCGACCTCGACGACATACCAGGTCGACGCCGTGTCCTCGGCGACGCGGTTCTCCGACGTCCGCCACGAGGGCACGCTCGCGCTCGGCTTCATGGGCCGGCGCTCGAAGCTCTCGTTCTCCGCGACGCTCGGCACCGAACGCGACTACCTGTCGCGCCAGCTCGGCGGCGATGCGTCGATCGACCTGCCCGGCCGTAACACGACGGTCGACCTCGCGTATAGCCACAGCTTCGACACCGTGTGCGACAAGGACAACGGCGACGTGATGCCGCTGGAGCGTCGCGCGCTGACCGGGGCCGACGAGTGCCGCAAGAAGGATCTGATCCTGACCAGCGACATCCCCGGCACGACGGTGTGGAAGGACCTGTCGATCGACACCGCGCAACTCACGATCACGCAGAACCTGAGCCCGACGACGAACCTCCAGTTCGCCGCGTTCGGCCAGGTGCTCGAGGGCTTTCAATCGAACCCCTATCGCCGGGTCAGGGTCGGCGGCAACTCGCCGCAAGAGCACACCCCCGACACGCGGGCGCGGTGGTCGACCACCGTGCGGATCAACCGGTTCCTGCCCAAGCTCCACTCCGCCGTGCACCTCGGCGTGCGGTTCTACGACGACACCTGGCGGGTGATCGGCGCGGATGCCGAGCTCGGCTATTCGCAGTACATCGGCAACTCGCTGCTCGTGAAGTTCCGGGCGCGCGTGTACCAGCAGAGCGCCGCGAGCTTCTTCAAGGACGCGTTCTTCTACCAGACCGAGTCGACCGCGGGCGAGTACTACACCGGGGACCGCGAGCTGTCGCCTGTACGCAGCGCGCTGGTCGGCGCGAAGCTGACGCTGATCACCGTCGCCGGGGACAAGCCGGTGTGGGGCCTGTTCGACAAGCTCGACTTCAACGTGAAGGGCGACCTGTTGATCCTCGATCAGCTGCCCGCCGACCCGAGCCTCGATAACCCGATGGGCATCGACAAGCAGTTCTTGTACGGCACGGGCCTGCTCGACGCCGTGATCCTGCAACTCGGGCTGCTCGCCACTTACTGAAGAGCCGGAAACGTCCGTGGTCCGGAGGATGGCGGGGTATACTCGTCCCGCATGTATCGCTACGGGGATGGAACCCCTTTCCCGCTCGAGGAGAACTTCATCGAGACGCTGACCGCTGCGGTCGAGGCATGCACGAACGCGTTCATGCCGCTGACCGAGCTCGACGAGCGCCGCAACCGGGCCAAGGCCGCGCGGATCGAAGCGGATGGCGAGATCCACCGGCTCGCGGAGCTCGAAAAGACCATCGGCTCGGCGCTCGCGCCGTTCATGGTCCCGGAGAAGAAGAGCGCCCAGGCCCAGCAGGTCGCGCAGAAGACGCTGATCGCGGCGAAGCAGACCATCCAGGTCGCGAAGCAGCAGATCGAGAGCCGCGTCTCGGCGCTCGAGGCACAGGCGAGCGCATCGACGTCGTCCGAGGCCGTCTTGCAGGGCCTGCGCCCGTTCTTCGATCACAACCAGCTGCCGAACGCGAAGTGGATCATGTCCTGGGACGTCCGCGGCGCGGAGCCGTCGGCGGACTCGATGATGACCGCGGGCCGGCTGATCGCGAACTTCCGGCTCCAGGTCGAAGCGTATCGCCAGCCGATCCGCGTCGAGCAGCTCGCCGATGGCGTCGTCGTCCACATGATGAAAAAGGGCCTGCTCGGCAAGGCGAAGCCCGCGCCGGTCGATCTCGGCAAGTACGTGATGGTCGCGTTCGAGCGCACGCACGCCGAGTACGTCCTCACGCTACGCGAAAAGCCGGATCGGCAATCGCAAGGGCTACGCTTCACGGTCGCCGAGCACACCGCGACATGGCAGTCGCTCACGCCTTCGGGCGACACCGAGACCGAGCCGAACCCGCTCGACGGCGAAGACTTCGCGGGCATCCGCCGCCTCGGTGAAGGCGCGCAGAACGCGCTCAAGGATCTGACGAACAGCCGGACGCTGACCGACCTCACGCTCGGCGGACAACCGCTCGGCCAGTTGCCGGAGCCGCGCGTCGTGCCGATGGAGGTGCTGCATCAGCTCACGCCGCTCGCCCGCACGATCCGCGAGCGCAGCCGGATGTCGGGCGAGCTCGTCCTCAAGAAGGATGTGGGTGGCGGCCGCCGCGAGGAGCTGTTCGTCCCCCGGGCGCAACTGTCCCAGCACTTCGCGAAGCTGCCGAACGACTACCGCAAGCCGTTCGAGGAGATGGGCATCTCCGGCGAGGATACCCAGCCGGCGATCCATCTGCCCGCGAACCTGCGCCCCCCCGCGAAGGTCGACAAGAACGACAAGCCGATTCCACCGCCGCCGCCGGCCGCGAGGGTCGATCCCGACAAGACGCTCGTCGTCCCGCCGGTGATCGTCGACGAATCGCTCGAAGAGAAGTAGCTCAGCGCTGGGCGAGTACGACGATCCCGTCGACCACTTGCTCGAGGATCACGCGCTCGGCGAGCTCGCGGCCGAGCGTCTTGAGCTGCGGGCCGGTGAAGTCGTCGCTGCGGCTATCGAGCGTGATATCGCCCTTGAGCGCCCGATCTGCAGTCGCGAGCCGCTGGGTCGCCGACGCGAGCGCGCGCGGCGAATACAAGCGCGCCTGATTCGCGAGCTTGTCGACCACGAACGGCGGCACGCCGATCCGGCTCCCCCACGCGCCGCGCGGGATGTTCTCGGCCTTCATGACATGGACGAGCGAGAGCTGGCGGACATGGCGCGCGAGCATGACCACGACGCCGACCGCGCTCTCGCGCTGATCGCACAGCGACGCGACCGCGGCGAGTGCGCGCGGCCGATCCGCGGCGCCGATCGCATCGGTCAGCTCGAACACCGAGCGCTCGCGGGTATCGGCGACCAGGTCATCGACGTCGTCTGCGGTGACCGTGCGATCGCCGGCGTACAGGCCGAGTTGCTCGACCGTGAGCGCGAGCCGAGACAGATCGCCGCCGACCGTCTCGACGAGGCGGGCGATCGCGGCGCTGTCGATCTCGACCCGCTTGTGCTTCGCCTCGTTACGCACCCACGGGACGAGCTGACGTGGTGCCTCGAGCACGTGCAGCCAGCCCTTCTTCGAGACCGCCGCGAACAGCTTGAGACGCTTGTCGAGCTTGGTGGTCGTGGCGACCAACACCGTGCTCGGATTGGGCTTCGCGAGGTAGGCGAGCAGTGGCTCGTGCTCGGCGGCCGGCAGCAGGCCGAGGTCACGCACGAACACCATGCGGTGCTTCGCCATCATCGGCAGCGTCTGTGCGAGGGACGCGATCTTCGCCCCCGTCGACTTACCTTCGACGACGTCGTAGTTGAAGCCGCGCACCGCGGGTGGGACCGCGGCATCGCGGATCGCGTGCAGCGCGCGCTCGATCAGGATCGGATGCTCGGAGTGCAGGACGTAGACCGGGTCCAGGCCTTTCGCGACGAGCTCGTGGACTTCACTGATCGCAGGCACCGAGGACACGCTAGCACGGGGCCCTGATGTTAGTGTCGGCGCCCCATGTCGACGCTGCTCGTCACCGCCGACCGCGCGCTCACCGGTGACGGATCTCGCGGCGCCACGAGCGTCCTCGCGGTCGACGGGCTGATCGTCGCGGTCGGCGATCCGGCCGAGGTCGCGGGCTTGCCCGACGCCGCCGGCGCGACCCGGCTGGACTGGAGCCGGCGCGCGATCGTGCCCGGCACCGTCAACACGCACAACCACAGCTTCCAGTCGCTGTTGCGCGGCATCGGCGATGACCTGCCGTTCCTCGAGTGGCGCGATCGCGCGCTGTACCGCTATTCGCCGCGGCTCGACGCCCAGGACATGGCGACCGCCGCCTTGTTCGCGTTCGGCGAGATGCTCCTCCACGGCGTCACCACGGTCTGCGATTTCTACTACCTCAACGCGCAGGGCAACGAGCACGCCTCGGCCACGATCGAGGCCGCGCGCCGCCTCGGCATCCGGATCGTGCTCGCGCGCTGCTTCTACGACTGGGACGGCGCGCCTGCCGCGTATCGCGAGACGGTGCCGCAGGCGATCGCGCATTTTCAGGCGCTGCACGCGCGCTATCGCGACCGCGAGCGTCACCTGGTCACGATCCAACCGGCGCCGCACAGCCAGCATGGCGCGAGCCCGGCGATGATCGAGGCCGGCGCGGGGTGCGCGGCGGATGCCGGCGAGCCGTGGCACATCCACCTCGCCGAGGAGCGCTACCAGGTCGACCAGTCGCTCGAGCGGTTCGGCAAGCGGCCGCTCGGCGCGATCGCCGAGCTCCAGGTCGACCTCGCGAACATGATCGCGGTGCACGGATGCTGGTTCGACGCCGGCGAGCGCGCGCTGCTCGCGGAGCGAGGCGGAGCGCTCGCGTACTGTCCGGGCTCGAACATGTTCCTCGGCGACGGGGTGACGGATCTGGTCGATCTCGTCGCGCGTGGCGTGCGGGTCGGCCTCGGCACCGACGGCGGCTGCTCGAACAATCGGGTCAGCGTGTTCGACGAGATGCGGACCGCGGCGCTGCTCCAGAAGGTCCACCGCACCGATGGCCAGGCGATCACCGCCGAGACCTGTTTCCGGCTCGGCACGCACACCGCCGGTGAGGTGCTGCGGCTGCCGATCGGCAAGGTCGCCCCAGGTTATCGCTGCGATCTGGTCGGCCTCGACCTCGAGGATCCCTCGCTGTGGCCCGTCCAGGCCCTCGAAAAGAATGTGGTCTATGCGCTCTCGTCTCGCGCGATCACCGACGTCGTGGTAGATGGACAGGAGGTCGTCTCGGCACGCCGTCTCTGCAATGTCCACCTCGACGAAGTCCAAGCACGCGTCGCCCAGCTCACCCGCGACTGGGGCCGAAGCTGAGACCCACGCGGAGCCCCAAGCGGAGAGCGGCGCGCACGCCCCGCTCGAAGCGGTCGAGGTCGAGCTCGAGTCCTCGCGCCAGCACCTGATCAGCTGGACCGTGTTCGGGATCGCCTTCGGCACGCTGCTCGTATGGCGGCTCGGAACGGTCGCCGTGTGGACCGGCTGGGTGTTGATCGCGCTCGGCCTGTGGCGCGGCTACCAGCTCGTCCTGACGTTCATCTATCCCGCCGGCACGATCATCGTGACCGAGAAGCACGTCGTGCTGCCGCGCCGGATCCACCGCCCTGGTCCGCTCGACGTGAAGCCCGCGGAGATCACGGCGGTGTACTGCTTGCGGCGCTCGGTACCCATGTATCACGCAGCGCCGGTGCTGGTCGTCGAGCTCGGCAAGCGCGCCCTGCTCTACCCGCGCGATTGGTTCGCGAACGAGGCGGACCAGCGCGAGGTGGTCGCCGCGTTGATGCATCACCTGCCGCGCGACGTCGAAGCCTGACCCGCCAGCCGACCCAGCCGACCCAGCCGACCCGGCCGACCCAGCCGCGTCACGGCGACACCAGGCGGAGTGCGACCTCGACGTGCGAGGTCTGCGGCATGAGGTCGATCGGTACCGCGCGCTCGGCGCGATAACCTGCGGCGACCAGGCGCTCCGCGTCACGCGCGAGGGTCGCCGGGTCGCACGACACGTAGAGGATCGTCGCGGGGGCAATCCGCACGATGCCATCGATCGCCTCGGCGGCCCCGGCGCGCGGCGGATCGAGCACGATCGCGTGCGGCCGGGCCTGATAGCTCGCGAGCACGCGCTCCGCGGACCCGGTGATGAACCGCGGCGGCGGTCGCGCCGGCAGGAACGCGTCGCTCGGCGTGACCCGCCATCCATCGCCGGCGAACGCGCGCGTGAGGTTGCCGGCGCCCGCGTAGAGCTCGAGGACATCGTCCGCGCCGGGCCGGCTCTTGCCGAGCAGCTCGCGCGCGATCGCGATCAGCGCCGCGTTGCCGGCGGCGCTGGCCTGCGCGAACTCGCGCGGGCTGCCGAACAGCTCGGGCTCGACCTCGACGACCGGCGTGCCAAAGGCCTGGTCCGCGGCGAGCACGCCGGTGATGCCGTGCTGACCGACGAGCCCGGCCGCCGCCCGCCATGGCCGTTCGAACGCGACCGCGATGGCGCCGTGATGGCCGCGCAACAGCGCGACCTCGCCGTCGGGGAGTGGCGTGTGCTTCGCCGTCGTCGCGAGCAACGCGAGGACCGCCTCGAGCTCGGGTTCGAGCTGCGGGCACGCGGCGAGCGGCAGGAGCTGGTGGCTCGCGGTGCGGTACAGCCCGATCGTGTTGCGATCGACGTGGAACCGCGCGCGGCGGCGCCAGCCATACGGCGGCCCGGGGGCGACGATCGGATCGACCTGCGCGATCACCTTGCGCAGGGCATTCACCACGGTCGCGTGCTTCGCGGCGAGCTGCGCGGCCAACGCGACGTGCTGCCACTGGCAGCCACCGCATCCCGCGCTGAACGCCGGGCACGGCGGAACGACCCGCTCCGGCGAAGGCGTCACGATCGCGACGACCTCGCCGCGCGCGAACGACTTGGTCTGCTTGACGATCCGGATCTCGACGCGATCGCCGGGGGCGGTGAGCGGCACGAACGTGACGCGGCCGGTGTCGTCGCGGCCGATGCCGTCGCCGCCGGCGGTGAGCGCGGTGATGTCGAGGATCATCTGTATTCACTTCCCAGCGTGGCAGGTTCGATCATCGTGCCGCGGGGTGCATGGAGCACGCGGTCGGCGCGGCCGTCGCGAACGCCGACCTCGATCGTGCGCTCCGAACCGACGTAGGCCAGCACCTCGGTCGGCAGCACACTCTCGTACGTGGTCACGATCGGCAACCTGCGACCGGCGATCGTGACCGCCTCGCCGGCCTCCTCGGCCGGCAGATCGGTCACGAGGTTGCCGTAGTGATCGATGTGGACGACCCGGCCCACACCCTCGGGCCTTGGGCCCCACGGCAGCATGCCCTCGAGCTCGACCCGCGCGCCGATCGCGGTCGGATCGATCTTGAGCGCGAGCGCGGCGGCCGCGGTCGCGAACACGTCGCGGCCGTGGAACGTGTGGCTGACCTCCGGGGCCATCACGCGGGCGTTCTCGATCGCGCGCGCCCAGTGCGGTGTGAGGTACGCGAACACGCCGTTGTCCGGTCCAACGTAGTACTGCCCCTGCGCGTCGAGCACGACGCCACGGCGCGCGCCGCCGACCCCGGGGTCGACGACGACGACGTGGATCGTGTCGGCGGGGAACTCCCGGAGCGCCGTCTTGACGACCCAGGCGGCGTGGGCGATGTCGCCGCGGGGAATATCGTGGGAAATATCGACGATCGTCGGGAGCCGGCCGAGCCGGACCAACACCCCTTTCATCGCGCCGACATAGCCATCGCGCGCGCCGAAATCGGTCGTCAACGTGATGATCGCCATCCCGATCGGCAGTAAGACACAGGCGATGAACAAGGTCTACCCGGACGCCGCGGCGGCGCTCCACGACGTGTTCGACGGGTGCACGATCCTGGCCGGCGGCTTCGGCCTATCGGGCAACCCGGAGAACTGCATCCGCGAGCTCGCGCGCCGCAACACGAAGCACCTGACGATCGTGTCGAATAACTGCGGCACGACCGAAAAGGGCCTCGGCATCCTGCTCGCGCAGGGCCAAGTCAAGAAGATGATCTCGAGCTACGTCGGCGAGAACAAGATCTTCGAGCAGCAGTTCCTGTCCGGGCAGCTCGAGGTCGAGCTCTGCCCGCAGGGTACGCTCGCGGAGCGGCTGCGCGCCGGCGGGGCCGGCGTCGAGGCGTTCTATACCCCGACCGGGTTCGGCACGAAGGTCGCCGAGGGCAAGGACACGCGCGAGATCAACGGCAAGCACTGCGTGCTCGAGCACGCGCTGCGCGGGGACTTCGCGATCGTCAAGGCGTGGAAGGGCGATCGCTGGGGCAACCTCGTGTTCAACAAGACGTCGCGCAACTTCAACCCGCTCGTCGCGACCGCCGGGAAGGTCACGATCGTCGAGGTCGAGGAGCTCGTCGAGGTCGGCGACCTCGAGCCCGATCACGTCCACTTGCCGTCGATCTACGTGCAGCGGATCTTCCAGGGCACGAACTACGAGAAGCCGATCGAGCAACGCACCGTCCGGAAGAGGAGCTGATCATGCAGAAACTCGATCGCGATCAGATGGCCCGCCGCGTCGCCGGCGAGCTCCAAGATGGCTTCTACGTCAACCTCGGCATCGGCATGCCGACCCGCGTCGCGAACTTCATCCCGCCCGGGATGGACATCGTGCTGCAGAGCGAGAACGGCCTGCTCGGCATCGGTCCGTTCCCGTTCGAGGGTGACGAGGATCCAGATCTGATCAACGCCGGCAAGCAGACCGTCACCACGATCAAGGGCTCGGCGTTCTTCGACTCGGCGACGTCGTTCGCGATGATCCGCGGCGGCCACGTCGACGTCAGCGTGCTCGGCGCGATGGAGGTGTCCCAGCACGGCGACCTCGCGAACTGGACGATCCCCGGCAAGATGATCAAGGGGATGGGCGGCGCGATGGATCTCGTCGCGGGCAGCCGCCGCGTGATCGTGATGATGGAGCACAGCGCCAAGGATGGCTCGCCGAAGCTGCTGCGCGAGTGCTCGCTGCCGCTCACCGGCCTGCGCTGCGTGCATACGATCGTCACCGACCTCGCCGTCATCGACGTCACGAAGGACGGGCTCGTGCTGCGCGAGCGCGCACCGGGCGTCTCGAGCGAAGACATCGCAAAGGTCACCGGCGCGCCGCTGAAGTGGTCCGCGGACGTGCCGGAGATCCAGATCTAGCGGCCTGAGCCGCTAGCTACAGGGCGGGCACGCCTTGCCGTTGCAGCTCGTGTCGAACGGGTTGATCTGGCCCGCGGGCTGGCATTTCGGCGTGGTGACGTGCGGGGTGTCGTGGGTCTCGTGGGTCTCGTGGGTCTCGTGCGCGCTAGTGGCCGGCGACGTCGAACGGGTCGAGCGAACCGGGTTGTGCACGACCGGCGGCGCCGTGCGCGGCGGCGAGCGCTTCGGTTCCTTGGGCTCCTTCTGGGGGTCGGCGGCGCCGGCGGGGCTCGGGGCCTCGGCGGGCCCGTGCTGCGCGGCGGCGGCGGCCGCGGCGACCGCTGCATCGGCGGCGAGCTCCGGCTTGGGCTCGAGCTTCGCGAGCGTGATCTTGTCGTTCGTATACTCACCCGACAGGTCGATCTTGGACTTGAAGTCGGCGTAGCCCGCGAGGTGGACGACCAGCGTGGTCACCGCCGCGCCACGCTCGAGCTTGCCCTCGAACGGCGTGACCCCGACCTTGGTCCCGGCGATCCACACCTCCGCACCGTCGGGATGCGAGCCGACGCGAATCGTGATGTGGTCCGCGATCGGCACGGGCGGTGGAGCCTCGACGATCGCGCTCCCCTGCTCCGCACTACCCGCGGCGGCGGCGGAGCCGGCGACGAGCCCGTCGTTGTCCTTGAGCTTGCCGCCGCCGCTCGCGACCACCGCCACGAGCACGACCAGACCAAGCGCGACCGCACCGACGCCGAGGAACAACAGCTTGCGACTCGGCCGGAGCTGGAGCTCGACCGCGTCGCCGGTCAGCTCGAAGCGCGGATACCCGCCGCCCGGCTGGGTCATCGCGCCACCGCTCGCATAGCCGTGGCGCGTACTCGCGACCGGCAGGGGCTGCGCCGCCGCACGCGCGAGCGGTGAAGCATACGGGGGGGGGCTCTCGGCCTCCGGCGGGGGTGCCGGCAGCGGCAGCAGCGGTCCGGTGTGCGACAGCAGCGGCTGCTGCGGCGAGCTCTGCTTGGCCTGGGTGTACGGCGTGACCGGCGACGACCGCAGCACCGTCGCGAGCTCGTCCGGAGGCTCGGTATGGTCGTGCACGGCGTCGAGCATCGTCTTACCCGCGGTGCCTGCGGATTCGGGGTACTGCGCGTCGACGTCGGGCACACCCTCGTGGGCATCGTCGGAGTCCGTGCGCGCGCGGTCCAGCGGCGGCGTCAGCATCGGCGTCGGCACGACCTGGCTACGACCATCGGTCGACGAGATCGTGCTCTCCTTGGGAATCGCGGGCTCGAGCGGCGGCGGCCCACCCAGCCACGGTTCGTTGACCTCGCCGAACATGTCGCGCATGAACCGGCCCAGGCCCATCGTCGACAGCGAGAATCGATTCGCGACCGCGAACGCCTCGAGCGCCTCGAGCAGCAGGGAGGCGCTCTGGTAGCGCTGCGCTGCCTCCACCGCGAGCGCCTTCATCACGATCGCCTCGAGCTCCCTCGGGTAGCCCTGGACCAGCCGCGTCGGCCGCACGACATCGCCCGTGACGATGCGGTGCATCGTGTCGAAGTCGCTGTCGGCGCGGAAGCAGCGGTGCTGGGTCGAGATCTCGTACAGGATGATCCCCAGCGAGAACACGTCGCTGCGGCGATCGACATCGCGGCCGCGGCATTGCTCGGGCGACATGTACGCGAACTTGCCCTTGATGATGCCCGACTGGGTCTCGACCGAGCGCGACGTCGCCTTCGCGATGCCGAAGTCGAGCAGCTTCACCGAGCCGTCGTAGCCGATCATGAGGTTCGATGGCGACACGTCGCGGTGAACGATCCCGAGCGGCGTCCCATCGGTGGCGCGGCGCTCGTGAGCATGGTTGAGCCCGGCCGCTGCACCCGCGACCACGGTGAGCGCGAGCTCGAGCGGGATGCGCGTGCCCTGACCACCGGCCTTCGCGAGGAGTGCGCGCAGATCCTGACCGTGCACGTACTCCATCGCGAGGTAGTGAATCCCGCCGTCTTCACCGACCTCGAACACCTGCGCGACGTTCTGGTGATTCAGCGATGCTGCGAGCCGCGCCTCGTCGAGGAACATCTGCACGGCCGTGTGATCGTTCGCGCGTTCGGGCGTGATCAACTTCAGGACGACATGGCGTTCGAAGCTGCCGATGCCGGTGCTGCGGCCGATGTAGATCCGGGCCATGCCACCGGCCGCGAGCGGCATCAGCAGCTCGTACTTCCCGAGCTTGGTGGGAAGCCCCGCCGGGGCCACGGCCGGCACGTTCAAGATCCTTTCATCCCAGAGGATTCAAGTCAAGGTGAGCCCTCGTGGGGGGATGGCCGGGACGGGTCAGGACCGGGACGTACCTGCGAGCATCATGTGCGATACCCGGAACGTAGGTGCGACCGTCGAGCTACGCATCTCGATGTCGTTCGCGACCAGGTCGATCCGCTTCAGGATCTCGTCGAAGTTCGCGGCGATCGTGACCTCCGAGACCGGGAACGTGAGCTCGCCGTTCTCGATCCAGAAGCCTTGCGCGCCGCGCGAGAAATCCCCAGTGACCGGGTTGAACCCGAAGCCCATGAGGCTGGTCACGTAGAGTCCCTTCGGGGTGCTCCGGAGCAGCTCCTCTCGCGTCACCGACCCGGGCTGCATGATCAGGTTCGAGGTGGTGGGGCCCGGGTTGCCGCCGATGCCGCGGCCCGCGGCCGCGCTCGAGGCGCGGCCGAGCTTGCGCGCCGAGTACACGTCGCACAACACCGGCGCCAGGATCCCCGCCTCGATCACCGGGTTCTTGCGCGTGGCGAGGCCATCGCCGTCGAACGGGCGGCTACCGGGCGCGCGGGGGATCAGCGGATCGTCGACGATCGTGACCAGCTTGCTCGCGACCTGCTGACCTTCCTTGCCGACGAGGTAGCTCGACTTGCGCCAGAACGAGCTGCCATTGGCGACCGAGAAGATCGTACCGACGATCGACCGTGCGACCTCGGGATCGAACACGATCGCGCACTCCTGGGTCTCGACCTTGCGCGAACCGAGCGTCGCGACGGTGCGACGCGTCGCCTCGCGGCCGACCTGCTCGGCGCCGTCGAGCTTCGCGAGGTAGCGATCCGCGGTCCACCAGTAGCCATTGCGCTTTTTCGGGTTCGCCGGGTCGGTCGTGTCGTCGCACAACG
Source organism: Kofleriaceae bacterium (assembly GCA_039922635.1). Classification (GTDB taxonomy): domain Bacteria; phylum Myxococcota_A; class Polyangia; order Haliangiales; family Haliangiaceae; genus JABFXX01. The sequence goes on from JBDTEH010000044.1 coordinate 44,962, forward strand.
GCTCGACCACGAGCGACGCGTAGCTGCCGCGGTAACCACCCACAAAGCCACCGCTCGTCGCGAACGCCGAGGCGCCGAGCACGCGGGCCCAGGTCGCGCCCTCGGAGTTCGTCACCCTCGCGTCGGCCTTGCGTGCGGCCGCCTCGGCGGCGATCGCCTGCTTCAACGCCCACGCGGCATCGACCTCGGCGACCGCCGGATCGTAGAGATCGAGCTCGGGATAGTGCTTGGCGAGCAGCGCGGGATCCGGCGGCAGCGCGAATTCGTCGACCTCGGCGAGCTCCGCGAGCGCGACCGATTCGGCGCACAGCGCCGCGAGTGCCTCGCGCCGCAGATCACTCGTGTACGTGACGGCGCGCTTGCCGCCCTTCAACACGCGCAGGCCCAGCCCGCGCGAGCCAGCCTCCTGGACCAGCTCCGGCTCGCCCAACCGGATCTTCGCGGTCAGCTCGGTCCCATCGCGGACCAGGACCTCGGCATCGTCGGCACCAGCCTGCTTCGCTAGCTCGACCGCGAGCTGCGCGAGATCTTGTAGTTCTTTGACCGTCGCTTCCGTGATCTGCGCGCCACTCATGCCTGCGTGCCTCCGACCGTGATCGATGCGATACGAACCGTCGGCGTACCGACGTTGACCGGCACGGACTGACCGTCCTTGCCGCAGGTCCAGATGCCATCCGAGAGCTGGTAGTCGCTGCCGAGCATGTCGACCCGGCGGAGCACGTCCGGACCGTTGCCGATCAGGTTGACGCCCTTGAGCGGCGCGGTCAGCTTGCCGTCCTCGATCAGGTAGCTCTCCGACAACGAGAACACGAAGTCTCCGTTCGAGATGTTGACCTGCCCACCGGAGAACCGCTTCGCATACACGCCGCGCTTGACGCTCTTGATGATCTCCTCGGGGTCGTCCTTGCCGGCGTACAGCGACGTGTTCGTCATCCGCGGCAGCGGCATCGCGCGAAACGATTCGCGGCGGCCGTTGCCGGTCGGCGCGAGCTTGTAGTGCTTCGCGCTCAGCCGATCGTGCATGTAGCCGACGAGGATGCCGTTCTCGATCAGGACGTTCTTCTGACCGGCATAGCCCTCGTCATCGACGTTGATCGCACCGCGCGAGCTCGCGATCGTGCCGTCATCGACGACCGTACACAGCGGCGACGCGACCTGCTTGCCGATCTGGCCGGTGTAGTTCGAGGTCTGCTTGCGGTTGAAGTCGGCCTCGAGCCCGTGGCCGACCGCCTCGTGGAGCAGGATCCCGGAGTCACCAGGGCCGAGCACCACCGGCATCTCGCCGGCCGGTGCGTCGACGGCATCGAGCATCGCGATCGCGACGCGCGCCGCCTCGCGGCCATGCGCCGCGGCATCGGTCGCCGCTTGCGCGAAGTAGTCCAGGCCATAGCGCCCTCCCCCGCCACCCGAACCGGACTGGCGCTTGCCGTCCTGCTCGGCGACCGCGCGGCAGCCGAACCGCAGCATCGGCTGGAGGTCGGTCGCCATCCGGCCGTCGGAGGTGAACAGCAAGACCTCCTTGATCGACTCGGCGAACGAGGCCTCGACCTTGACGATCCGCTGGTCAAACGCGCGCGCGGCCTTGTCGGCGGCGCGCAGCAGCGCGAGCTTGTCGATCGCGGGCTGCGTCAACGACGGCATCGGCACGGCGTAGAAGCTCGGCGCCTTGACCGCGACGTGGGGGGACACGCCGATCGGCGCGTGGCCACCGCCCGCCGCGATCTGTCCCGCAGTCTTCGCCGCGTGCTGCATCTTCTCCCACGCGAGATCCTCGGTGTACGCGTAGCCGGTCGCGTCGCCCTTGGTCACGCGCACGCCGAGCCCCAGCGTGATGCCGCGCCCGAGCGTCTTGACCTGCTCGTCCTCGAGTACGTAATCGGCGGAGACGCGGAACTCGAAGTAGATATCGGCGTAGTCGCCACCGGCCTCGAGCGCGTGGCCCAACAGCCGGTTCGCGAGCTGCGCGTCGATCGCGCTGGCGCCGCCCGCCGAGAACGGCGCGCGGAGCGTTGGAGGGAGCTGCGTCGTCATGGTCCAGCGACTGTAGCAGCCGGTGCTCGTCGCGGCCCTGCCTGTCCGGTCAGATCGGCGGCCAGATCAGCGGCCAGATCGGCGGCCAGATCGGCGGCGGTCAGGTCTTCGCTTCGCGCCCGTCGATCTTCGCGAGCGCGGCTTCCGCGGCCTCGGCCGCGGCCTTGATCTCGGCCTCCCAGCCGCCAAGCCACAACCGGCCGAACGCGCCGAACGTGATCAGCTCGAGCAGCTGGATCGGTGCGGCCTTCTCGGCCTCGTTCGCGGCGATCGCGGCGTACGCCGCCGGATAGACCTCGAGGATGTAGAGGGTCTGGCCGCGCACGATCATGTCGCCGTGGCGCATCCGGTTGATCAGCTGGCTCTGCTCGCCCTGGACGCCGGTGATGATCTGCGAGGAGACGATCCTCGGCTTGATCCGGTCGCTGCGCCCGACCCCCATACGACCGACGATCGCGTCGACCGCGGCTTCGACCTGGCCCTTGTCACGGTCGTGGAGCTCGAGCATGCCGTACGCGCGCTCGACGATCTGCATGCCGGGCCGGCACGTCGTCGCCTTGAGCGCGGCATCGGTGAGCTGGTTGATCGCGATCCCGGGTGCGATCTCGATGAACGCGGCGGCCTCTTCCTCGAGTGGCATGAAGCCGGCGCACACCGTCTGCAAGAACCCTGTCAGCTGCGGCTGCAGCGAATCGATCACGGTGAGCGCACGAAGCTCCATCGCAGCGACGCTATCACAGCCGAACTCGACGGCGCAGCGGCGGTGGCGGCGGTGTCGATCGCGCCAGCCTCGGGCGCAGCTACATCACGCGCCTGCGCGAGGTACTAGCGACGGGCGCCGCGCTTGCCGAAGCTCCGACCCTGACCGCCACGCTTCGCCGGCCCGTCGGTGCCGTCGCCGGCCGCGCCGGCGCGCTCGTCGCGCCCCTCGTCGGCGCGCTTCGCGAACCGCTTGTTCGGCGCGTCGACGCGGCCGAAGCCGCTGCCCCCACCGCTGGCCTTGCGATCGTCACGGGACGGGGCTGCGCCGCGCGTCCCGCCGGTGCCGCCGCGACCGCCGAATCCAGGCTTCGCCGCGCCGCGCTGGTCGCGTCCGCCGAACCCGGGCTTCGTCGCGCCGCGCTGGTCGCGTCCGCCGAACCCGGGCTTCGCCGCGCCGCGCTCGTCACGTCCGCCGAACCTGGGCTTCGTCGCGCCGCGCTGGTCGCGTCCGCCGAACCCGGGCTTCGACCCGCCGCGATCGTCGCGACTCCCGAACCCGCTCCGGCCCGCCGCGCGATCACCCTCACCACCGCTGCGACCGGGCACACCGCGATCCGTGCGACCGCCGGAGGCTCCACGATCATCCCGGCGTGCGCTGCTCCGCACGCCCGGCGCACGGCGATCGTCGCGACCGCCAGAGCTGCCCCGAGCATCACCGCGTGCGCTGCTCCGCACGCCCGGCGCACGGCGATCGTCGCGACCGTTGCCGTCCCGTCGTGGGCCGGCATCGCGACCTCGATCGGAAGCGGAGCCGCCGGGAGACCGACTCCACGACCCGGACCGGCGCCCGCCGGTGCCGCCACCGCCACGGGCCCCCTGCGATCCAGCGCCGGCGCCCGCCGTACCCGCCGCCTTCGGTCGCGCTGCGCTTCGCGCGGGTGGGCGCGATACCGCGGGTCGCTCGACGGAGTCCTCATCGTCACGCTCGTGCGAGCCACGCTCGACGGACCCTGGATCGCCTGCGTCCCGCGCTTGCGGATCCAGCGCCGCGTCGCCGTCTTCGTTCTCGTCTTCGTTCTTGTTGTCGTCGCGCCCAGCCTCGGCCGCCAGCGCGTGGCCGGCGAGCGCGGCGACCTCCTCCGCCTCGGCACGAGCCTTGGCCCGAGCGCGGCGCGGGATATCGGTCGCCTCGCGGCTGGCGCGCCAGCGTCCACGCGCGACCGCACTGTGGTCGAGCCCGACCGCGTCGCGGAGCTCGTTGAGCTCTTGCTGGCTGAGCTCCCGTGCGTCGCCGACGCGTAGGTGATGAAACGTGAGGTTCGCGAACGCGACGCGCTGGAGCTTGTCGACGACAAAGCCGAGCGCCTCGAACATCCGGTGCACCTGGTGGTGCTTGCCCTCGTGGATCGTGACCGCGACCCAGCTGTACTTGCTCTCGGAGGGCAGCAACGCGGCCTCCGCGGGTTGCGTGACCGTGCCGTCCTCGAGCTCGACGCCTCTGCGCAGCACCTTGAGCTGGTCCTGCGTGACCTGGCCATGGACCTTCGCGTGATACGTCTTTGCGACGTGGCTCGCCGGCGCGAGCAGCTTCGCGGCGAGCTCACCGTCATTGGTCAGCAGCAGCACGCCCTCGGTGTAAAAGTCGAGGCGACCGACCGGCTTGACCGGCACCGGCACGTTCGGCAGGTAGTCCATCACGGTCGAGCGACCGCGATCGTCGGTCACCGCCGTGATGCAGGCCTTCGGCTTGTTTAGGAGCACGTAAAACTTGTCGAGCGGATACACCGACTCGCCGTCGACGTTGACCGAGTCGTTGTCCGGATCGACCTTGGTGCCGAGCACCGTCACGATCTTGCCGTTGACCGTCACCCGGCCGCCGGTGATCATCTCCTCGGCCTTGCGGCGCGCGGCTACGCCGGCGGTCGCGAGAAAGCGCTGCAATCGCACGGTCTCGGACATCGGCTGAGCTTGTAGCTCAATTTGCCGATTCGGGGTCGTCGGAATCTGTGGATTCGTCGACGCGTGCGTCCGGCGCAGGCCCTGGGGGCTCCTCGCCGGCCTCGCTCGCGACCTGGTCCGCGCGAAGCTCGGCCTCGGCGTCGGTCTCGTTGCCCGTTGGCCCCACGTCGGCCACAGCGTCGATCACCTCCGCGGCGTGGTCCGCGCGCAGCTCGGTCTCATCGCCCGCATCGGTCTCGAGCGTTGGCCCCGCGTGGGCCGCAGTCTCGGTCACCGGGTCGGTCACCGGGTCAGGCACCGGGTCAGGCACCGGGTCGGTCACCGGGTCGGTCACCGGGTCGGCATGGTCCACGCGCAGCTCGGCCTCGTCGCCGGTCTCGTCGCCGGCCTCGAGAGCTGGCCCCACGTGGGGCACGGGCTCGGTCGCGTATTCGACTTGATCGCCTTGCTCGGTGCCGCTCGGTTCCACGTCGTCGGATGGGGGCTCGGCCACCTCGAAGGCAACCGGGCTTGGACTCGCATGGGGAGCGGCGGCGGCTTCGAGCTCGTCCGCGACGACGGCCGCGAGGTCCTCGCTCGCCGCGAGCAGCTCCTCGGAGGCAATCTCGACCTCGTCCGACGTGGCCGCTGCTTCACTCGCGTCCACGGCGAGCTCCGTCGACACGACCTCGGCTTCGAGCACCTCGGCAGCGACTTCGTCCGAAACCGGCGCGAGCGGCGCGCCGGGATCGGCATCGAGTGGCTCCACCCAGGGCTCGGGCATCGTGCCGGCGCGGATCGCGTCGACGTACGACCGTGCCTCGGAACCGGCAGGCGACATCTCACCCGACATCATCATCGCCTCGGGATCCGCTTCATCGGACAAGACATCGCGCAACGCGGCGGCCGAGCCGCCGTGCATGGCGGCCTCGGCCAGATCAGCGCCGAGCTCGTGACGGGCCTCGATGCGCGACTCCGCCTCGGCTTCGGCGGCGGCGTGCTCGGCAAGAATGGAATCTACCAGCGAGGCTTGATCGAGGGCCACGTCGCCGTCGCCCTCGCCCTCTAGATCATCGGTCTCGGGCTCGAGCGGTTCGCCGTTCTCGTCGAGCGACACGCCGAGCCGATCGCTCATGACCTGGCGGCTTTCGGCCGTGAGCTCGCTGTATTCGCGGAGCGTCGGCAGATCGCGCAGATCGCTCAGGCTGAAGAAGTCGAGAAACTCCTTGGTCGTGCCGTACAGGGTGGGGCGACCCACTTCCTCGCGCTTGCCGAGCACGCGGATCAACGAGCGATCGAGGAGCAACCTCAGCGTGGCCGAGGAATCGACGCCGCGGATCTCGTCGATCTCGGGGCGCGTGATCGGCTGGCGGTAGGCGACGATCGCGAGCGCCTCGAGCTGCGCGCGCGATAGCCGTACGGGCCTGCCCTGGATCAGCTGCTGGACCCACGTCGAAAACGCGGTGTTCGTGCGGAACTGATAGCCACCCGAGACTTGATGGAGCGCGATGCCGCGATCCTTGTAGTCCTCGTGGAGCTCCGCGAGCGCTTGTTCGATGCGCGCGACATCGCTGACCCGGGTGAGCTGGCGCAGCCGCTGCAGCGTGACCGGCTTGTCGGTCGCGAAGATCAGCGCCTCGATCAGGTGACGCAGCTGGACCGGCGACAGCGAGCCGGGCAGCAGCGCGGCCTCGACGCCGGCTTCGTCGGTGATCGGGGCCCCGACGACATCGTCGCCTTCGATCACGTCGCCTTCGCCCGTCGCGGCGAGCTCGTCGGAGTCGGTATCGGCGGTGCTCGAGGTCGCCATCGGTTCGGCGCCATCGACCTCGGTCGACACGACCATCGCGTCGAGGTCGAGGTCAGGCTCGGGCTCGGGCTCGGGCTCGGGCTCGGGCTCGGGCGACGCGGCATCGCCGTCGCTCGACGCGATCATCGCATCGAGGTCGGGCTCGGGCGAATCGGCATCGGCATCGGCATCGGCATCGGCATCGGCATCGGCATCGGCATCGGCATCGGCATCGGCATGCGATTCGCTCGACGCGAGCTCGGTCTCTGCCGTCTCCGCCGTCTCCACGACGGCCGCCTGCTTGCCACGCTTGCGCCGACTGCGCGACTTCGGTTTGTCCTCGCTGACCTCGGCGGCCGCAGCGACCTCGGCCTCGCTGTCACCGGCCGCAGCGACCTCGGCCTCGCCGTCACCGGCCGCAGCTTCGGGCTCACCAACGGGGCTGGTCCCCTCGGCAAGGATCTCTTCCGGAACAGCCTGGCGTTGCTTGGACTTTTTGCGGCTCACAGCATCTCGTCCCTACCACAGGGCTCCGACACTCAGCGGTAATCGTCGGACCGCGCCACGGTCTGCTCGACCCGTGCGCGGAGATCTGTCGTCGCACGCTCGATGAAGATCTCCTCGTCCGACTGCACGGTCTGCGCGTCGAGCTCGGGCACGTGCTGCGTGATCGTGATCAGCCGCAGCTTGGCCATCTCGAGCAAGGCCAACAACGTCACCACGGCCTCGTGGCGAACCTCTTCCACGGTCCGGACGACGCCATCGCGCAAGAACGAGAACATCGAGGTGAACGCGAAGCGCCCCTCGGCCTCGAGCCGATCGGTCAGGTCGGCGATCTTCTGGCTGACCGACAGCCGGTCGATCATCACGTTGTGCGAGACCTTGAGCTTGGCCTGGCGCATCACGCGATCGAACGCTTCGATCAGCTTGTGGACCGGGAACCCGGCCAGCGGTGCGATCGAATCGATGTCGATCCCCTCGGCGACCGCATCCTCGGTGGGTAACCCGCGGCCCCAGACATTGCGGCCGACCACCGGCCGGCCGCCGAGCTGGGTCGCGGCTTCCTTGTACTTCTGATACTCGAGCAGGCGCTTGATCAAGTCCGCGCGCGGGTCCTCTTCGGGCTCGTCGCCCTCGAGCAACTCGCGCATGCCGTCTTCTTCGTCGTCGCCCGGTTGCGGCGGCAACAGCTCGCGCGACTTGATGTGGCACAGCGTCGCGGCCATCAACAGGTATTCGCCGGCGACATCGATATCGAGGCCCGCCATCGCGTCGAGGTACTCGAGGTACTTCTCGGTCACGAACGCGATCGGGATATCGAGGATCGAGAGCTCGTGCTTCTTCACCAGGTGAAGCAGCAGATCGAGAGGCCCCTCGAACACGTCGAGGGCTACTTGATAGTGCGCGTCCATTGCTAGAACAGGTGCGTGACCAGCTTGTACACGTGTTCGGAGCAAAACTGCGCGGGAATCAGGAAGATCTGCGCGATCTGGGGGATCAGCGCCACCGCCATCACGACGAACGGGCCGTACTTCGCGTAGCTCTCGAACGCGGCGCGATGCTTGTACGGGATCAGGTGCTCGGCGACGTGGCCACCATCGAGTGGGGGCGCCGGAATCAGGTTGAAGAAGAACAGCACGAAGTTCGTGATCGAAGCGAAGCCGAGGATCGTATCGACCTGGCCGCCGATCGGGATCAGGTGCTTCGCATCGAGGATCGCCTGGACCGCCGCGATCAGCGTGCCGAGCAAGATGTTCATCCCCGGGCCGGCGATCGACACCAGGATCTGCGCGGTCGACATCTTCCACTTGCGATTGACCCGCGCCGGCTGCCACTGCACGGGCTTGCCCCAGCCGAAGCCACCGAAGCCGCCGTGCGCGGCGTAGATGCCGCCGACGATCGGCAACAACAAGGTGCCGATAGGATCGGCGTGGGCGATCGGGTTGAGGGTGACCCGACCCTGGCGGCGCGGCGTGTCATCGCCGAGCAGGTCGGCCATGATCGCGTGGCCGAACTCGTGCAGTGCGACCGAAACGACCAGCACGAACACGTAAATCACGATCCGGCGGATCTGTTCGGCTGAGAGGTCCACGCTGGTCGGACTATGGCCGGCGTGCCGGCCGACTGCAAGCGGCGATAACTTGCGGCGCGCCCCCGGACCGGCTGCAATGTAGAAGATGGCGCGCCGGCTGAACCTCGACGAGGGGGTCGACCTGTTCCTCGATCACCTCAAGGTCGAGCGCGGTCTCGCGCGCCACACGATCGAGGCCTACGGGCGCGACCTCGTGCGGTTGGTCGGCTTCGCCAGCTCGCGCGGCCGCGCCGACGTCGACGACGTCACCCCCGCCGACATCACGGACTATCTGATCGACCTCGCGCGCACCGGCCTCGCCGCTCGCAGCCGCGCGCGCGCGCTGGTCGCGATCCGCGGGATGTTCCGCCACCTGATCGGCGAGCGCTGGCTCGAGGCCGATCCGACCGCGTTGATCGACGCACCGCGGATCGCGAAGCGGATCCCCGGCGTCCTCGGTGAAGCCGCGATCGCGAAGCTGATCGCGGCGCCGCCGGATACGCCGCGGGGTCGCCGCGACATCGCGATGATCGAGCTCGCCTACGCCTCGGGGCTCCGGGTCTCCGAGCTGGTCACGCTCGCCGCCGCCGATCTCAACCTCTCGCACGGCTTCGTGCGCGTCACCGGCAAGGGCCAGAAGACCCGGCTGGTCCCCGTCGGCGCGAGCGCGCGTGATCGGCTCGCCCGCTACCTCGCCGAGGATCGCCCGACGCTCGTAAAGGATCCGGCCGAACGCGCGATGTTCCTGACCGCGCGCGGCCGGCCGATGACCCGCCAGGGGTTCTGGAAGGCGCTCCGGACCTACGGGCGCAAGGCCGGCGTGCGGTTGCCGGGCGGCGAGGTCTCGCCGCACAAGCTCCGCCACTCGTTCGCGACGCACCTCGTCGAGCACGGCGCGGACCTGCGCGCGGTCCAGGCAATGCTCGGCCACGCCGACATCTCGACGACGGAGATCTATACGCACGTCAGCCGCGCCCGCGTGCTCGAACAGGCTCGCAAGCACCCGCGCGCCGCGAAGTAGCCGCCGCGCGTGGTCGCCGCCGCATCAGTTTTCTGTCGCGCCCGCACGCGCGCGCGGGCCGTCGTACCATCGTCGCGGTGTTTCGCCCGGCGCTGGCTATCGTCCTCGCGAGTGCGAGCGCCGTCGCGGCCCCGCACGAGCTCCGCGGCATCGTCGTCGACGCGACCACCGGCGACGGCATCGACGGCGTGATCGTGATGGCGGATCACGCCACGGTCGCGACCCACGAGGACGGCCGCTTCGCGATCCAGGTGAACGACGGCGAGCAACTCGTGTTCACCGCGCCCGGCTACGCGCTGCGCATCGTGCCCGCGAGCGCCGACCTCGAGATCGCGCTCGTCCCGTCCCACGACGAGCAGATCGAGGTGACCGGCAAGGCGCCCGATCTGCCGAAGGCCCAGACCTACCAGCTC
>JBDTEH010000045.1:0-6198 GCA_039922635.1 Kofleriaceae bacterium
GGCGCAAGGTGTTCGTCCGCGACAAGTTCCAGTGCGTCGTCCCGAGCTGTCGATCGTGCCGCTACGTCGAAGTCCATCATTTGACGCGGCGCGCCGACGGTGGAGGTCATGAGCTGTCCGGACTCGTCTTGCTGTGCGACGGCCACCACAAATTGCTTCACGACGGTGTGCTCGCCATCCGCGGAACCGCGCCGGACGGGCTCGTGTTTGACCTGCCGCTCAGTCCCGGCGGGGACTGAACATCGATCCGTCCAGTCCCGGCAGTCCCGACAGTCCCGGCAGTCCCGGCAGGGGACGGACGGGTTGCTCTCTGACCATCGAACCGCGGAACGAAGAGGCGCGCGGCGCCTCCGATCGCGACCACGTCGGCGATCGAGCGCCACGCTGACGTCGAGGACAGCTCCCCGATCGGTTGGCGGTCCGGACCGACAGCGATTTCCAGTCGTGATCCTCTGCCGACGGTAAACGCTTCGTTCGCCGCTTCACCTGGCTAGACCCGAGCCCGCCCGAGCGTCGGACTACTAACCCGCAGGGATCGCCGCGAGCTGTTCCCAGCGCGCGTAGAGCCGCGTGACCTCGACGCGCGCGGCGTCGAGCTGCTGGACCAGGGCCGGGACCTCGGCGGCGCGGTCCTTGAACACGATCGGATCCTGGAGCGTGGTCTCGAGCGTCGACACGTTCGCCTCGGCGGCGAGGATCGTCTCCTCGATCGCGGCGAGCTCCGCGCGCTCCTTGAACGTGAGCTTGCGTGGCGCGACCTGCCTGACGCGCTCGGCCTTCGGCTCGGTGGGCTTGCCCACCGCCGCCGGCTTCGCGGCCGCCCGGCGCTCCGTGTAGAACGAGTAGCTGCCCTCGTAGAACGTGACCTCGCCGTCGCCCTCGAACGCGAGGATCCCGGTCGCGACGCGATCGAGGAACCACCGATCGTGCGACACGATCAGCGCGCAGCCGGGGAACGCGATTAGCCCATCCTCGAGCGCGCCGAGGGTCGGCAGATCGAGATCGTTGGTCGGCTCGTCGAGCACGAGCAGGTTGCCGCCCCGCCGCAGCAGGCGCGCGAGCTGCACCCGGTTGCGCTCGCCACCGGAGAGCTGGCCGATCTTGGTATCGGCGATCTCGTCCGGGAACGCGAGCATGCGCAGAAACCCGCGCACGTGGACGCGCTCGTCCGGTAGCTCGACATAGTCGTAGCCATCGCCGACCTCCTCGAGCACGGTGAGCTCGTCACGCAGCTCGCTGCGGCCTTGCTCGAAGTACGCCGGGCGGGTGTTCGAGCCGAGCACGACCGTGCCGGTGTCGGGCGGATCGAGGCCGAGGATCGTCCGGATCAGCGTCGTCTTGCCGGCGCCGTTGGGCCCGACGATCCCGATCCGATCACCGGGCTTCATCACCAGCGTGAGCGCGGAGAACAACTTCTTGCCGCCGAGCGTGCGCGACGCCTTCGCGAGCTCGACGATCGTGCCGCCGAGCCGCGGCCCGGTCGGCAGCCGTAGCTGTAGCACCGCCCCCCGCTTCTCGTCGGTGAGTGGGGCCGCGGCGACCGCCTGGTCGTAGCGGTCGATGCGCGCCTTGGCCTTGGTCGTGCGCGCCTTGGGCCGGCGCCGGATCCATTCGATCTCGCGGCGCACGAACGAGCTGCGCTGGTACTCGCCCTCGGCCTCGGTGTGGAGCCGCTCCGCCTGCGCCAACAAGAACGCCTCGTAGTCGCCCTCGTACGCGAAGGCCTTGCCGCGATCGACCTCGACGATCCGCGTCGCGACGCGATCGAGGAAGTAGCGGTCGTGGGTCACCACCAGCAGCGCGCCCGGGAACTGCGCGAGCCGGGTCTCGAGCCACTCGATCGTGCGCGCGTCGAGGTGGTTGGTCGGTTCGTCGAGCGCGAGCACGTCGGGCTTGCCGAGCAAGGCGTGCGCGAGCGCGACGCGACGGCGCTCGCCGAACGAGAGCTGGCCGACGATCTTGTCGAGCGCGGGGAGTTGCAACGCGGCCGCGACGATCTGGATCTCGTGATCCGGGACGCCCTCGCGCGCGAGCGCGGCGCCGACCGAGTCCTCGAGCGGCAACACCGGCTCTTGCGCGACATACTCGAGCACGAGGCCCTTGCGCCAGGTGATCACGCCCTCGTCGGGCACGAGCGCCGGGTCGTCCTTGGGGCCGCTGCTCGCCCCGTACACCATCAGCTTGAGCAACGTCGACTTGCCGGCCCCGTTCGCGCCGATCATGCCGATCCGATCGCGATCGTGGACCGCGAGCGAGACGCCACGCAGCACGCGGCGATCCCCGTAGTGCTTCTCGACATCTTGAACGGTGACGACCGCGCTCACGGGGGCGCACCTTACTTCATCGCTTCGCGGTCGTCGCGACCCGCGTGCATACTCGCGCCATGCCGTCGTCCCTGTCCGACCCGCTCGCGATCGTCGGCGATACCGGCGCGGCGAGGTGGTGGCACGATGCTCAGCTGGGAGGGGGGCGTGGTTTCATTCGCGTCGTGTTCACATTTTCGCGGCCACCCACGCGTTGCGACCGTAAGGAACGACGGTGGACACCGTGGACACCGTGGACACCGTGAACACCGTGAACACCGTGAACACCGTGAACACCGTAAACAGACGAGGAGACATACGTGACGATCAAGGACCAGGTGCTCAGTCCGACTGCGGCGCAGGCTTATTACGACCGATTCGGCAAGAAGCAAGACAGCCAGGGCTTCTACGAAGATCCGGCCCTCAACGAACTGGTGGCCCATGCGAGCTTCCAGGAAGCCCGGTTCGTTTTCGAGTTTGGCTGCGGCACTGGCAAGTTTGCGAGCCGGGTGCTTGAGAAGTCCATGCTTCCTTCTGCAAGCTATTTGGGCTGCGACATCAGCCCCGTCATGATTGGTCTCGCGAAGCGTCGGCTAGAGCCATATGGCGAGCGGGCGCAAGTCGTCCTGTCCGAGGCTGCTGTTCGGTTTCCTGTTCCGGCGCATTCCGTCGACCGAGTTGTCTCCAGCTACGTCCTAGATCTGCTCTCGGAGGCCGACATCAAACGGTTCTTCTCCGAGTCACATCGCGTGATGATACCTGGCGGCAAACTCTGTATCGCAAGCCTGACCAGCGGCGTCAACGTCCCGTCGCGCATCGTGTCGTCGCTATGGATGTCGGTATTCCGCATTCGCCCCGCCTTGGTTGGTGGCTGCCGTCCGATTCATATCGATGCCTTTGTGAATCGACAGCAGTGGCAGGTCGCGCATCGAAGGGTTGTGACTCCGTATGGCGTGCCCTCTGAAGTACTGATCCTGGGGATGAAGGGCACGACCGGCACGGCCGGCACGACCAACAACGAGCCGGAGCCGACGGCGCCATGTGCCGGGGCCTAGCGGTCCTAGCGGTCCACTGCGTCGCTTGTGACGTCAGCACGGTCCGGAATCCAGACCTCGAGCCCTTCTTCGGTTCAGCCACTTCTGCCATGCACCGGTCACCACGTAGTGCAGAACCACAGCCAGGTGACTCGCCCATCCTTTCAGAATCTGTGTGGCAACGGACCAGATCAGATCGGGCAGCCGACACCGCTAGCCGGGCCGCAGCAGAACACGCCACAGCCGTCGACCGCCGGCGCGATTGCTCCACTACTCGCGCAAACGTCGCCGGCCAGGCAGGACGCGCCGGTTCCACAGGTGCAGGCGCCGAGTTCGCAGCGCTCGCCGTAGTTGCAGCAGCCGCTGCCGCACTCGTGGCCCATCGCGCAAAGCCCCGATGGATAGCAGGCACCTCCCGCATCCGCGGGAGCGTCGATAGCGGCATCGTGCGTCCCCGACGTGCAGCAGTCATCGCCACAGCCGCTCGTTGCAAGCGCGAAAGCAACGATCACGATGCGCATGGTCGCGAACCTACGCCAATCGCGCTCCGCAGACAATCTCGCATATCGAGCGGTCGTGTGATCGCGCGACGCTGGTTCACGGAGGACGCGGCCACGCGATCGTTCGGGCCGTCAGATCACGACCGGCAGCACGTCGTTCGGCGTAGCGTTTGCGCGTTTGGTGGCACCCGAGATAGCCCCACGTCTTGCGTAGCCACGTCGTGTGAACACGAACTGCATCCCGATCACCGACATCATGACGAAGGCGACGGTACCGCTCCGGCCATGCGCTGCCGGTCACCGACTGCGTTAGGCCATCGAAACTGCCCGGACCTGCTCGCTAACACGTGCGAAGGTAGGGCTAGGTAGTTCGATGAGCCTGACAACAATTATCCTATTGGTACTGGCACTCTACATGGCGCAAATCTTCTTGCAGGAAACCTCGCGCTTCGGTCTTGACTGGTGGGGCATCGTGGGCCCTCGCGACGATCTGCCGAGGATGTCCGTGGTCGCGGGCCGGCTGGACCGCGCCAAAAACAACTTGCTAGAGTCTTTGCCGATATTCCTTACCCTGGCGCTTCTCACGCTGATGAAGGGCGGCGACACGAGCGAGGTATCCAATGCTGCACTGATTTTCCTGATTGCGCGTGTCGTCTATGTGCCAGCCTACATGATCGGTGTTCCGGTGTTGCGGTCGCTCGTGTGGCTGGTCGCGGTTGCCAGCCTCGTCGCGATGGCGCTGCCCCTCTTGGCGTAGGGAGTCTGGCGTTCGCAGAGGGAGACATCGGATCTACCTCGCCGCCGGCACGCTTGGCAAAGCTACACGGCCACGGGGCTGGGCTCGAGGTTCGCCACGGCCATCAGCGTGCCGTTCCTCGCCGACGCGCTCGCCTAGAAGTCGAACCACGTGCGCAGGAAGTGATCGTTGTACCCGTGCGGGTGCTTGATCAGATAGTCCTGGTGAGCGTCCTCGGCGCGGACCCACGTGGTCGCCGGCTCGATCCGCGTGACGATCGGCTTGACCCACTTGCCCGACCTCTCGACCCGCGCCTTGACCTCGGCCGCGATCGCGGCCTGCTCCGGCGTGGTCGTGAAGATCTCCGAGCGGTACTGCGTGCCGTGATCGTTGTTCTGGTGATCGAGCTGCGTCGGATCGTGGCCGCGGAAGTACCAGTGCGACAACAGATCTGCGTACGAGATCTTCGCGGGGTCGAACACGATGCGCACCGACTCGGCATACCCGGTGGTCCCCGACCCGACCGCTTCGTAGCCGATGTCTCGGTTGCCGCGGGCGCCACCGGGTTTGCCGCTCGCGTAGCCGACCTCGATCGACTCCACGCCGGGCGCCTTGCGCATCACGTTCTCCATGCCCCAGAAGCAGCCACCCGCGACGATCGCGACCTCTTGCTTCGGCGCTTGCTGCGGCGGTTGCGCGCCGGCGGTAGCGGCGGCGGACAGGACCAGGAGGGCGGCCAACGCGTGGTTCATGGTTTTAGTACGAGCCAGCATGGGCCGGGTTACACCCGCGAGCGGGGCACGATTCCGTGGCCAGATCGGCCGCTGGCTAGCCGAGTAGCCACCCATTGGCACGACCGCCGCAAGCGGCCGAAAGCCGGCCACCGTTGGCCTCCGCCGGATGGTCCATCCCGTGCACATGGAGCGCGCGATGTCGTCGAAGATCGAGTGTACGGCGGTCAACGAGCTGATCGATCTGGTCCAACAGAAGCCGTTGGCCCGCGATTCGGGGGTCGAGCTGCTGTTCGCACCGCCCCGGGAGGCGAACCCGCGTCGCCAGGTGGACGGGACTCCCGCACCCAGAGGACTGTTCGCGGTCGAGCTCCCGGTCGCGCCGGCCCACGCCGGCCGGCCACCATTCGAACCCACGCCCCGCCGGGGTGACGCCCCGGCGCGCGGCACCTCCGAGCTGCCGGTCGTGGTGAAGAAGTTCGGCGTCCCCGCCGGGATCCTGGTGATGGTCGGCCTCGGGGTCGGCGCCGCGATCTCGCTATCGCGCCATGCCTCGACCGGCACGCCGATCGACTACGTCGCGGCGTTCACCCCGCCGAAGGTGGTGGTAGCGCTGCCGCCACCAGCACCGCCGAAGCTCGCGTTCGTCGACGTCATGCTGGCGTCGACGCCGCCCGGCGCGACCGCGACGTTGCTCGACCACACGACCGGCGCCTCGACGCCGCTCGGCTCGACGCCGGTCGAGGCCTCGCTCGATCCGACCAAGCAATACGACGTGCGGTTCGAGCTCGCCGGCCACCGCGCGACGACCGAGCACCTCGATCCGGCGACGAGCAAGCATCTCGAGGTCGCGCTCGCGGAGCCCGATCCGGCGACCGATCCGGCGCCTGATCC
>JBDTEH010000046.1:0-9514 GCA_039922635.1 Kofleriaceae bacterium
GTGATCGAGGTCGCGGCGGGTGACTTTGCCGTGGCTCCGCTCGAGACCACGACGTGCGCCGCGCAGTCCCTCGCGGCGCCCGCCGCGCTCGTCGCGACCGGCACGATCGAGAGCTCGTCGCACCTCGCGCTCGCCGGGGCCCGCGCCGAGGCCGTGCCGATCGGCGCGCTCGCGCTCGCGAACCTGATCCCGGTGCAGGCCACGTCGGATGCGGCGGGCCACTTCTCGCTCGCGCTCGCCGCGGGCGCACACTACGCGCTGCACTTCTTCGATCCCGGCGGGCGCGGAGCACCGCATGACTACCCCGACGAGACGGCGACCGGCGTGCCGACCGAGGCCTTGCTGCAAGCCGCGCTCGCGATCACCGGGCAGGTCACGGTGATCGGCTTTCCCAACCCCGTCGCGAACGCCTCGCTACAGATCTTGTGCGGGAGCTGCACCGGCGTCGCCGCGAGCCAGCCGATCGCGGCGACAGCGACCGACGTCACCGGTTCGTACCGTATCGCGGTGCCCGACCCGGGCATGTAGGATCGCGGGATGAAGCCGCTGGTCGCCGTGCTCGCCGTCCTCGCTGCCCTCGCGGTGCGCGCCGCCGCGCAACCGGCACCGGCACCGGCGGTCGCGCCGGCCACGCCCGAGCGCGCGCACGCGGTGGCGCTGCTGCCGCTCGACGCCGATGCCAAGCTCGAGCTGTTCGGTCAACCGGTCGCGAGCGAGGTCGCGCGGGCGCTCGTCCAGGGCGGGCTCGCGGTCGTGGTGGTCGGCCCGCGGATGGCCGTGCCTGCGAAGGCGCGGATCGTCGTCGACGGCACGATCCAGTTCGGCAAGGGCACCGCGATCGAGCTCTCGGTGCGACTGCGCGACGTTCGCGACGGTGCCGTGCTCGCCACGATCCCCGTCGAGGCGACCTCGATGACCACGATGGACCGCGCGGCCGAGGAGCTGTCGGCGAAGGTGCTGCCGGTGGTCAAGACCCAGCTCGCGAAGCTGCTCGACCAGGACCGTCAGGAGCTGCCACCCGAGCACGCCGACGAACCGCTGCACCCGGTCGCGCCGGCTTCGCGCGCGACGCTGCTCGCCGCGATCTCCGCGCGCCCGAGCGCGTCGGTCGAGGTCGAGGCCGAGGTCGAGGCGCTGCGCGCGGCGCTCGAGGCCGAGCTCGCGCCGTGGGCGCGGCATCGCCATCACGCGACGCGCGTGCTCGACCTCCGCGCGCTCGGTGATGGACCCAGGACCATCGTCGCGGAGCATGCCGAGCTCGCGGTCGAGCTCGAGGTGTTGTCGATCGAGATCTCGAAGGACGCCGTACCGCTCGCGCGCGCGCGCGTCCGCGTCAAGATCGTCGATCCGCAGGCGGTCGTGTTCGATCGCGTGATCGCCACGGACACCATCGTCGGTGATCGCGGGATCGACCGCGCCAAGCTGATCAGCCGGGTCGCGCGCGAGGTGCTGACGATCGCCGATCCGCAGGTCAGGCGCAGGATCCCATCGTGGTACTAGCGCGCGCGCTGATCGTGCTCGGGTTGGTCGGCTCGGTCGCCATGGCGGATCCGGCGACCACGCTGCGCGATGCGAACGCGGCGGCGACCGCAGGCGAGTGGACGCGCGTGCAGGAGCTGGTCGGCGCGCTGCTCGCCGCGGCGCAGCCCGAGCTCGCGGGCCCCGATCACGCGGAGGCCGATCGGCTCGCCGGCCTCGCGTCGTTCTTCTTGCATCGCACGGCCGACGCGGAGACCTACTTCGTCGCGTACTTGAAGCTCGACCTGGACGGCCACCTCGATCCGGCGCTGTATCCGCCCGAGGTGGTGAACTTCTTCAACGAGGTCCGGACCCGGCACGCGGGCGAGCTTCACGCGATCCGCTCGCAACCCAGGCGCTACTGGCCGCTCGCGTTGTTGCCGCCGGTCGCGCAGTTCCAGAACGGCGAGCGGGTCAAGGGCATCGTTCTGGGCAGCCTGCTCGGCGCGCTCCTCGCGACCAACATCACGACCTACTTCGTGCTGCGCTCGTGGTGCCACAACCCGGGCAGCACGTGCGACGCCAGCGGCACGAACCACTTCCGCGGCGCCGAAACCTTGACCGGGATCAACGCGGTGACCGGGATCGGATTTATCGTGACCTACGCGTACGGTGTGTGGGATGGAGTGCGTGGATATCGTCGGCGGTCGGTCGAGCTGACGCCGTACATGGCGACCACGAGCGACCAGACCTCGTTCGGTCTCGTCGGCGGGTTCTAGCCGAGGTGTTACGACCATGGGCCATGGCCCCCGTAGCGGCCTGCGTGAGCCTGTGTGAGATCGAAGTGTCGTCGCTAGCCCTCGGTGTGTAGGCCGTAGTAACGTAGCTTCAGTGAGGCAGCCCGTTCCGTTCGGGAAATACCTGCTGCTCGATCGGATCTCGGTCGGCGGCATGGCGGAGGTCTTCAAGGCCAAGTCCTACGGCGTGGAGGGCTTCGAGAAGATCATCGCGATCAAGCGGATCCTGCCGACGATGGGGGAGGACCGCGACTTCATCAAGATGTTCATCGATGAAGCGAAGATCGCCGGCCAGCTCGCGCACGCGAACATCTGCCAGATCTTCGAGCTCGGCCGGATCGACGGCTCGCACTTCATCGCGATGGAGTACATCTGGGGCAAGGATCTGCTCCAGATCCAGAACCGCCTGCGCAAGACCAAGCAGCAGATGCCCATCCCGATGGCCTGCTTCTCGATGGCGAAGGTGCTCGAGGGTCTCGACTACGCCCACCGCAAGCGTGATCCACTCGGGCGCCCGCTCGAGATCGTCCACCGCGATTGCTCGCCGCAGAACGTGCTCGTCTCGTACGAGGGCGAGGTCAAGGTCATCGACTTCGGCATCGCGAAGGCGACCTCGCGCAACTCGCGGACGATGGCGGGCGTACTCAAGGGCAAGTTCGGGTACATGTCGCCCGAGCAGGTCCGCGGCCTGCCGCTCGATCGCCGCAGCGACATCTTCGCGCTCGGCACGATGCTGTACGAGTGCCTGACCGGCGGACGGCTGTTCCAGGGCGAGACCGATTTCTCGACGCTCGAGAAGGTGCGCAACGTCGATATCCCGACCCCGAGGTCGGTCAACCCGGCGATTCCAGAACAGGTCGAGCGCGTCATCCTCAAGGCGCTCGCGAAGGACGTCGACGATCGCTACCAGTGGTGCAGCGAGATGCTCACCGATCTGCAGGCGTACCTGATGGGTCAGGACGTCGTGTACACCGCGAAGTCGTTGTCGACCTGGGTCAAGGAGCTGTTCGCGCAAGAGATCGAGCGCGAACGCCAGCTGCTCGAGACGTACAAGCGGGTCGGCCGCGATGGCTTGATCGGCGGGCTCCCCTCGGCCGAGGCCGACAAGGATGTCGTCGGTCAATTCGGCGAGGCCGGCGCACCCGAGGGCGATGCGACCACGCTCGGTGGGCCGAGCTTCGATGATATCGAGCAAGCGATCGCGAACAACGCCGCACCGAGCATCGACGTCGCGCAGCCGCAGCCGCAGCCGCAGCGCCGCTCGCAGACCGAGGACGGCGTTAACGACTTCGGTGAAGAAGCGCCGACCGAGATCTTCGGCGACTCCGTCGATCCGGCGCAGCTGCCCGCGGCCGCGGACCAGCGCGCCCCGACGTCGCCGCCGCAGACCAAGCCGCCGCGGCCGCCGCCGCGTGCCCCGACGATGCAGCGCCCGCAGGAAGTGCCGGTCGCGGCGAGCCAGGGTCTGGCCGCGACGCCGCGGCCCGCGTCGGCGAGCGCACCGCCGATGCCGCCACCGCCGGAGGGCAACCCGTATCCGAGCGCGTATCCGAGTGCGTATCCGCAAGCCGGCCTGCTCGGTTCGGATCCCGGCGCGAGCGGGACCCCGAATCAGATGCAGGCCCAGTCGGGGCTCGCGGCGCAGAACGAAGGTCCCGCGCGCACCGTGCTCGGCATGACCGCGCCGGTGCTAGGCCAGCACCAAACCGGCCCGAACATGATGCCGCCGCAGTACGGACACCCGAATCAGTCGGGCTCCATGCCGGTGCCCCAGCAGCAAGCCTACGGCCAGCAGCCGTACCAGGGTCAGGGGTATCCCCAGTATCAACAGCCCTACCCGCAGCAGGGACCGTATCCGTCCGGATCGATGCCAAGCTACAACCAGCAGTACAACAACTACGGTGGCTCCGGCCCGATGCCGGCGGTGCCGCTCGATCAGCATCAGTCGCGAGTCGAGGGCAAGCGGTCGACGCTCGTACGCGACATCCTGATCGGCGTGGCGATCGCCGCGTTCGTGCTCGGCGGCTTCTTCGTCGTCAAGATCCTCATCCTCGACAAACAGGACGACGCGCCGCCGGCCGCTACCACGTCGACGATCGCGACGATCCATATCAGCATGGCCGCGGGGATCGCCGCCGACCTGATCGTCGATGACAAGAAGATCGCGACCGTGCGCGACGGCAACGATGTTCCGGTCAGCGCCGGCGAGCGTCACGTCGTGCTCGCGGGACCCAATGGTGGCAAGTGCGAGACCACCGTGATGCTCGAGGCCGGCAAGATCACGCCGCTCAAGTGCACGCTCGCCGCGGTGCCGGCGACGGGCTCCGCTGCGGTGCCGGCGACCGGCTCGGCCGCGATGCCGGCGATCGGCTCGGGCGCGATGCCGGCGACCGGCTCGGGCGCGATGCCGGCGACCGGCTCGGCCGCGATGCCGGCGACCGGCTCGGGCTCGGCGGCGGTCAAGGCGACGGCGACGCAATCCACGACGACGCTGGCGTCGAATGACAAGACCGTCGCGCACGCAGTGACCTCGGTCGAGCCGACGAAGAAGCCGGAGAAGCCCAAGCCACCCGTCGAGGTGAAGCGAAGCGAGCCCAAGCTCGCCGAGAAGAAGCCCGAGGTCGAGAAGGCCGAGAAGGCCGATCTATCCGGCAAGGGTTACCTGGTGATCACGTCCAAGCCCGTCGCGAAGATCGGCATCGACGGCACCGATACCGGGTTGTCGACGCCGATCTCTGGCAAGGCGCTCGGGCTGACGCCGGGCAAGCACAAGGTCACGTTCATCATGGGCGATGACCGCTATACGTTCCCGATCACGATCACCGCGGGCAAGACCGAGCGGCTCGACAAAGATCTGCAGTAGCGCGGTCTGGTGCGACTTGCGGGGCGCGCCGTGCGGGCGGGCGTTACGCCTTGTTCTCGTGCTGCTCGAGCTCGCTGAGCTTCGCCTCGAGATCGCCGATCCGATCGGCGAGGGTGCGCACGTCCTTCTGGACGCCGGCCCACGGATTGATCGATTGCTGGATGCCTTCGATCGCACCGCGGATCTTGCCGTCGACTTCCTTCTGCCACTCCTCGAGCCGGTTCTTCGAATGATCGACCCATTCGCGGAGCGCGGCGAGGCTACGCTTCTTGTCAGCGGCCTCGCCTTCTTCGACCGGGCCGTTCGGCGCCTCGGCGGCGACCGGTGGCGGCTCCTGGTTCGGCGCCTCGCCGTCGTCGTCCTCACCGCGCTTGCCGGGCAGGATGCTCTGCACGCGGCGCTGAGCTTCGGCGAACCACTGGCCACCACTCTGGATGATGTTGCGCATCGCTGCGAGCGGCAGGAAGCTGCGCTGCTTCTTCTCTTCTTCGAAGATGATCTGCGCCAAGGTGACCGTGGTCAGGTCTTCCTTGGTCTTGTTGTCGACGATCTTGACGTCGTCGCCGTTGCGGATCATCTCGCTGATCTGGTCGAGCGTGACGTACCGACTGTGCTCCGTATCGTAGAGCTTGCGGTTGGCGTAGCGCTTGATGATCCGCGTGTCGGGCATGGTGTTCTCCGAGTGATTCCAACGTTATCACGCACCGCGCCAAACCCCCAACGTGTCACACTACTTCACGTGGGCCCCGACCACATCATCATGCGATTGCGGGCGCTGCGGGACCCACGAATGCGTGCGCTGACGCTGGTCGAGGCGATGGGGGAGGGTGAGTCGGTCTCGTGGGTCGAGGCGATCGCCGCGATCGTGACGAGGGCGCACAACGTCGACGACGCCGATGCCATCGAAGTGCTCGAGACGCTGACGCATGCTACCGGCGATCCCGCGCTGCCGTACGCGACGCGCAAGCGGCTCTACGAGGCGGCGATCGAGCGCAACCTGCCGGCGATCGCGCGGCTGTTCCTGGTCGCCTCGCCGAACGCGGTGGTGCCTCCGACGCTCGCGAAGCAACTCGGGCCCGAGCGGGCGCTGCGACCGGCCGATCGTCCGCTCACGCTTGGCGAGCGCAAGTCGCTCGCGCGCACGCATCGCCGCGACAAGCTCACGTTGATGGTGCGCGATCCCCATCCGGCGGTCGTCGAGATCCTGTTGTCGAACCCGCACGTCACCGAAGCCGACATCGTGAAGATGGCGGCCGCGCGCCCTGCGGTGCCCGAATCACTCTCGAAGATCGCGTCACACCCGCGGTGGTCGGTGCGTCACGCGGTCAAGCGCGCGCTCGTGCTGAACCCGGCGACCCCGCTCGCCGACGCGATCCGGATCGCGACCACGCTCAAGGCAGCGGAGCTCACCGAGCTCGCCGGCGATGCCTCGCTCCCCGAGGCGCTGCGCCAGCACGCCACGGACGTGCTGACCAACGTGCAACAACGACCGCGTGCCTGACGCGGCCGGTGCTCGCTTACGCTTCCTTCTTCTTCTTGCGGCGGACGACGACTTCTTCCCATTCGCTGTCGTCGTCGCCTTCTTCGATCTGGGCGACCTGCGCCTTGGACCCCGCCGCGACTGCTTTGACCGACTTCACCTCTTTGGCGTCGTCGTCGTCGTCCACGTTGGAGGCCTTCTTGAAATTCTTGATGCTTCGACCGAGTGCGTCGCCGATGCCCGGCAGCTTGTTAGCGCCGAACACGACGAGGACGATCAGTAGGATGACGATGAGCTCGCCCATACCGGGCATGGCATTCTCCTTAAGGTCTCGCGAGAGTAGCACCGTTCAAGGCGGTGGCTGAAAAACTGCCTGAAAACTTGGTGAAACCTGAAGCGCGCGCCTATGTTCGCTCGCATGCGCGCGCTGCTCTTCGTGGCCTTCGGCCTCGGCAGCCTTGGCACGGCCGTCCATGCCGAGCCGTTGTCCGCTCCACCGGCGACCGACGTTCATGCAGGCGCCCAGGCGGTGCCACCGGTCCACGCCGGTGAGCCCATCTTGACCCAGGATCTCGAACAGCGCCGCAACATCCGCGGCTGCAACCCGGGCGAGTCGTGCGCGCGGCCGAACGACCTCCTGCACGAGTTCGAGCTCGAGGCGTTCCCGCGTCCCGGCACCAACCCGTGGATCGACGAGCGCCAGATCGCGGTCGGCCGCGCCGGCGGGATCGAAGCGACGATCGCGAAGAAGGTCAAGCGCCCGAGCGAGCTACGCCCCGATCAGCCGTGGCTCGACAAGCTCGTGATGCCCGATCTGCCGGTGACGTGGACACCGAAGCTGATCGACTACTTGATGTTCTACAAGGACGATCCGCGCGGTCGCTCGATCATGACGAGCTGGCTCGAGGCTCAGGGCCGCTATCGCGACATGATCGTCAGCCACCTGCGCAAGGCGCACCTGCCGGAGGACCTGCTCTACGACGCGATGATCGAGTCGTCGTACGACAACGAGGACTCGTCGTACGCCGGCGCGCTCGGGCTGTGGCAGTTCATGCCCGAGAACAGCAAGATCTATGGTCTGCGCCGCGATCGCTGGGTCGACGAGCGCATGGATCCGCTGCGCTCGACGATCGCGCAGATGGACTACTTCCAGGATCTCTATCAGCGCTTCGGCGACTGGCAGATCGCGCTCGCCGCGTTCAACGCCGGCTACGGCGCCGTGCTGCGCTCGATCGCGCGCTACAACACCAACGACTACTACGCGCTGTGCGCCTACGAGAACGGGCTGCCGTGGGAGACCTGCCTCTACACGCCCAAGGTGCTCGCCGCCGCGATCGTCGGCCACAACCGCGCCGCGTTCGGGTACGCCGAGATCAAGGTGCAGGCGCCCGAGCAGTGGGACGAGGTGGCGGTGCCGACCTCGCTGACCTTCGCGATGATCGCGAAGGTCGCCGGCGTGCACGAGGACGACATCAAGCGGCTCAACCCGCAGCTCCGCCGTGGCCGCACGCCCCCCGGCGAGCCCGGTTACCTCGTGCGCGTGCCCGCCGGCGCGAAGCCCGAGTTCGCAAAGAAGCTCGCCGAGCTCGAGAGCGAGTGGGGCGGCTACGACGCCTACGTGCTCGCGCATGGCGAGCGGCTCGAGGACGTCGCGACCACCTATGGCATCTCGCTCGCGCAGCTCCGCAAGCTCAACGCGATCGACCGCGAGGCCGAGCTCGATGGCGGCACCTTGCTCGTCGTGCCCAGGGTCGCGGCCGACGTCCGCGAGAAGAACAAGGCGCGCGCCAAGGCCAAGCTGCTCGGCTCGGGTGTCGACGCCAAGGATGGCGAGAAGTTGATCGTCGCGATCCCCGACAAAGACTTCATCGTGCCGAACAAGCAGCGCGTGTTCTATCGCGTGGTCTCGGGCGACACCGTTGCGTCCGTCGCGAAGGCGCTCGCGGTCCGCGCTTCGGAGCTGCGCGCGTGGAACGCGCTCGACGAGGACGGCAAGCTCCACCCCAGGATGGTGCTGGTCGCGTGGCTGCCGCCACAGTTCGACGCCGCCAAGCACGAGGTCACGTTCCTCGACGAGAACGAGCTCGCGATCGTGACTCGCGGCTCGCCCGAGCACCTCGATCTCGCCGAGCAGCGCACCGGGCGCGTGCGCAGCGAGTACGTCGCGAAGGGCACGGAGAAGCTCTCTGCGATCGCGAAGAAGTTCGGCATGGGCTCGCACGACCTCGCGCGGATCAACCGGATCTCCTACGACACCGTGCTCGAGAAGGGCCAGTCGTGCATCGTCTACGAGGTTCAAGATCCCGGCCGCAGCAAGCGCGCCGACGAGCAGTGGCACAAGATGCCGCGCGCTCGGCGCGGCAAGATCTCGAAGCAGCGCACGGAGCACACCGCGACCAGCCCCGACAGCGCTCCGGTCACCAAGCCCGATCAGGTCGACGAACGAAACGTCGAGCAGGCCGCCCAAACCGCGCGAAAACGCCGACAATCATCGCCATGAAGTCAGTCGCCTTGATCACGCTCCTGCTCGCCGCCGCCTGCGGCGGTGATGACACCAACACCAAGACCGACTCGGGCAACGGCTCGGGCTCGGGCTCCGGGTCTAACACCAACAAGGTCCAGACCGTGGCGTGTACCGGTGCGACCGTGACCGCGACCGTGTCCACCGATGACACGGTGAACACCCACTACATCTACTCGACGGGGTCTGCCGCACCGTCGATCTCTGTCGGCCAGGTGATCGAGTTCAAGACAACGGTGAGGCACAATGTTGCTCCTGCCCTCGCAGGAAGCGACCCGGGCATCGCGGTCGACTATTCGTCGGACGTCTGCAAGAAGTTCACAGCGGCAGGAACGTACGGTTTCTATTGCTCGATGCACGGCCTCACCGGGAGCGTCACAGTCAACTAGCTTATC
>JBDTEH010000047.1:0-15758 GCA_039922635.1 Kofleriaceae bacterium
CCCTTGCTGGACCGCGGCCGCCGGGACCACCACGACGCCTTGCTTGGTCCCGATCAAGACCCGGGCCTTGACGAACGCGTTGGGCCACAGCGCATGGTCCGGGTTCGGCACGATCGCCTTGAGCCGCATCGTCGCGGTCGATGCGTTGACCTGATTGTCGAGCACGGTCAGCGTGCCCTTGCCGATCCCGGTCGCGCCATCGCGATCGTAGATCTCGACGTCGACGCGGCCGGCCGCGAGCGCGTGCGAGATCTCGGTCAGACGATCTTGCGGCAGCGTGAAGATGACCGCCGCCGGATCGATCTCGGTGATCACGACCAGGCCGGTGGCATCGGTCGCGTGCACGAGGTTGCCCGCATCGACGAGGCGGATGCCGGTGATGCCCTCGAGCGGCGCCTTGACCGCGGCATAGTCGAGCTGCAGCTTCGCGCTCTCGATCGCGGCCCGATCGATCTTGACCGCGCCCTCATAGTTGCCGAGCGTGCCGGCGGCGGCGTCGACCGCGTTCTGCGCGACCAGGTTCTGGTCATGCAGGTTGGTCTGGCGCTCGTAGTCGGCCCTCGCCGCGGTGAGCTGCGCCTGATCGCGCGCGAGCGCGCCCTCGGCGTTGTGGAGCTGCACCGTGAACGGCCGCGGATCGATCTGGGCGATCACGTCGCCCTTCTTCACGACCTGCCCCTCCTTGAACTTGACCTCGGTCAGCACGCCATCGACCTGTGGGTGCACGGTGACCTGCTGAAACGCGGCGACCGAGCCGAGCCCTTCGAGCCACACCGGGAAGTCCTTCTTCACGGCGACCGCGACCTGGACCGGCACGACGCGCTTGTCGGCGGCCCGGGCACCACGTGCCGCGGGAGGGTCGCTCGACGTGGCGCTCGACCGAGAGTGGAGATACCAGCCGACCGCGGCGATCAGCGCGAGGCCGATGGCGATGCGGAGGATCCAACGTGGTGCAGCGGACGACATGCGGGCAAGCCAAGGATGGCACCACGACTGATGCGAGAGTCTTGCCGCGGGGTGAAGCAGTGTGTAGGGACGGCGTTAACGCCGCGAAATCGGGGCGTTCAGGGCGAGCCGCTCATCCCGACCATCCACAACAGTCCGAGCGCCAGGAGCACGACTCCGGTGAGCGGCCACAGCCCGAGCGCGACGGCCAGCACCGCGCGGGCGTGCTCGCGCAACACCGGGGCCTCGGGCGAACGCGGCACGGGTGGTGGCGCGAACTCGTGGCCACCCTTGCGAACCACGCGTGCTTGAGGAATCGAGTCGAAGGTCAGCATGGCCATGATCCCAGTATGGTGTGTGGCTAGGACGTCTGGTATCGCGATTCTGTTCTACCGAACGTCGAGAGGCTCGGGAGCGTGCGCGGTTGCACGCGATCTCGGTGTAGGTTTTTGTCGACATGCCTCCAGCGCTCGCGGAACTGTCGCTCGGCTTTCGGGACGCGTACCTCGACTACGATCACCTGACCCGGCAACTGCGGGCGTGGTGCGACGCGTTCCCCCACCTCGCACGGATGACCTCGCTCGCGAAGACGCCTGAAGGCCGCGACCTGTGGCTGCTGACCATCGGTCCCGATCCGGATCGCGTGCGGCCCGCGGCGTGGGCCGACGGCAACGTGCACGCCGGCGAGCTCGCCGGCAGCTCGGTCGCGCTCGCGATCGCCGAGGACGCGCTGCGCTTGCACGTCGAGCCCTCGACGAGCGATTGCCCGGCGCCGATCGCCGATAGGCTGCGCGACGTGTTGTTCTACGTCGTGCCGCGGATCTCGCCCGACGGCGCCGAGGCCGTGTTGCGCACCGGTCGGATCGTGCGCTCGGTACCGCGCGACGCGCGCGTCGGCCGCGGCACGCCGCGGTGGATCCCCGGCGACGTCGACGGCGACGGCCTGGCGCTCGCGATGCGCGTCGTCGATCCGACCGGCGAGCTCGTCGAAGCACCGGGGTTCCCGGGGTTGCTCGTCGAGCGCACGCTCGAGGATCGCGGCCCGTTCTACAAGGTGTATCCGGAGGGCTCGATCGAGCACTTCGATGGCAAGCACATCCCGAGCCCGTACTTCCTCGGCGATAGCCCGGTCGATCTGAACCGCAACTTCCCGTGGCAGTGGTCGCCCGCGCACGAGCAAGCGGGCGCCGGCCCGTTCGCCACGAGCGAGCCCGAGTCACGCGGCATCGTCGAGTTCGCGACCAAGCACCCGGAGATCTTCGCGTGGTGCAACTACCACACGTTCGGCGGCGTGCTGATCCGACCGCCCGGGCACACGCCGGATGCCAAGATGGATCAGGAAGACCTCGCGCTGTTCCGCCAGCTCGAGGTGTGGATGACCGAATTCACCGGCTATCCAACGGTGAGCGGGTACGACGAGTTCCTCTACGAGCCCGACAAGCCGCTCAAGGGCGACCTCAGCGAGTACGCCTACAACCAGCGCGGCGCCCTCGCCTACGTGATCGAGCTCTGGGACCTGTTCAAGCGCCTCGGCATGCGACGCCCCAAGAAGTTCGTCGACTACTACCAGGAGGTCTCGCGCGACGACCTCGTCCGCCTCGCGTGGTGGGATCGCGACGAGAACGGGGGGCAATGTTTTCCGCCATGGCGTGAATTCGATCATCCGCAGCTGGGCAAGCTCGAGATCGGAGGCATCGATCCGCGGATCGGAATGTGGAATCCGCCATTGCACGAGCTCGCGACGATGATCGACCGCCAGACCGAGGTGTTCTTGCGCGTCGCGGCGCTCGCCCCGCGGATCCAGATCGACACGATCGCCAAGCACCCGCTCGCCGGCGGGGTCACGCGGGTCGAGGTCCGCGTGATCAACACCGGCTACCTCGGCACGTATGGCGTGCCTTCCGCAAAAGCGCTCGACTTCAACGAGCCGCTGTACGCGACCGCGCGTGCGCACCAGCTCGAGCTCGTCGACCCCGGCCGCGCGTACCAGCAACTCGGCCACCTCGACGGCTGGGGCCACGGTCTGCACACCGGCGCGAACTTGCCCGCGTACCCCGGGACCCGCGGCTCGACGAGCAGCGCGTGGGCGAGCTACCTGGTCCGGGGAAGCGGCGTGCTCGAGATCCGGATCGGGTGTGCGCGCTGCGGGTTCGTCACGGCGCGCGTCGAGCTGTGAACCACGCGCCGGATCCGCGCTACGCTGACCGCATGGAGTGCCGGCCGGCGTGCGGAGCGTGCTGTATCGCGCCCTCGATCTCGCCGTGCGTTCCCGCGTTGCCCGAGGGCAAGGCCGCCGGCGTGCGCTGCCCTCACCTCACCCAGGACGTGCGCTGCGGGTTGTTCGGCCGGCCCGAACGACCGCCGACCTGTGTGGGCCTGCGCCCGGCCCAGGACATGTGCGGCGATTCGGCGGAGGCGGCGATGGCGACGATCGTGCGCTGGGAACAGCTGACCGCGCCGCGCACCGAACCATAGTACAAGCGAGGCGTGGCGCGCTACGCGATCGGAGACCTCCAGGGTTGCATGGCCAGCCTCGAGCGCCTGCTCGTCGCGATCGACTTTCAGCGCGACCGCGACACGCTGTGGTTGACCGGCGACCTCGTCAACCGCGGACCGCGCTCGCTCGACGTGCTGCACTGGGTGCGCGCGCAGGGCGACGCGGTCGTCACGATCCTCGGGAACCACGATCTGCACCTGCTCGCGCGCGTCGCCGGCGCCGCCGCCGAGAAGAAGCGCGACACCCTCGACGCCGTGCTGCACGCGCCCGATCGCGACGTGCTGATCGACTGGTTGCGCACGCGGCCGGTCGCGTACGTCGACGACACCTTCATCCTGATCCACGCGGGGCTCCACCCGAGCTGGACGAGCGAGGCGGTCCTCGCTTACGCGCGCGAGCTCGGCCACGAGCTAGCCGGGCCGCGGTGGCGCGAGTTCATGGTGGCGACCTCGGGCAAGGCCCCCGCGTGGCATCGCGACCTCGTGGGCGGCGAGCGCTGGCGCGCACTGTTGTCGTACTTCGTGCGCGCGCGCATGCTCGATCACGACGCCCACATCGTCGCGGACTACGATGGCCCGCCCAGCGGTGCGCCGGCCGGCACGGTGCCGTGGTTCGCGCTGCCCGCGAAGTGGACCACTCACACGGCCGTGTTCGGGCACTGGGCCGCGCTGGGCCTCGATCTCGGGCCACGGCACCTCGGGCTCGATACCGGCTGCGTCTGGGGCAACCTGCTGACCGCCGTGAGGCTCGACGATCGCCGCGTGTTTCAGGTCAAGGCGGTCGAGACCGCCTCGTAGCACCTCGCAGGGCACGCGCGATGCATCGATGACCGTCATGACGCAGCCCAGCTTTGCCATCGTCGTCGGGGTCGATCTCGGGCAGTTCAGCTCGTTCGTCGTCGAGCACGCGCTCGATCAGGGGGCGCGCCACGATGCGCCGGAGCTGCACTTCCTGACGGTCGTCGACCGCGCCGACGAGATCGAGGCGACCAAGCAGCGGCTCGCCGATCTCGTCGTGCCCGCGATCAGCGCGTTCGCGAGCCCGGTGGGATCGCGCGATCGGAGCGACTGGTCGCTACGGCTTCACGTCCGCGCCGGCAAGATCGCCGAGGAGCTCGCGGCGTTGGCGGCCGAGGTCGGGGCACGGTTGATGGTGATCGGACGGTTCGGACGGCACCATCCGTACCGCCGGCTCGCGAAGACCGCCGCCGATATCGTCGATCTCGCGCCGTGCCCGGTGCTGGTCACGGCGCTCGTCGACGATCCGCCACGGACCTCACCGATCTGTCCGGACTGCGCAAAGGTCCGCGTCGAGACCCACGGCGAGCGCTGGTTTTGCGCGCAGCATCGCGGTGATCGCGTGTCGACCCGGGTGCCGTTCGGCGGGGGCTTCACCGGCTCGAACCAGCTGTGGTGACTACTTCTTCTTGGGCGTGAGCTCGACGACGCTGAACTCGACATCGACGCTGTCTCGCTTCGGGCGACCGGCTCGGTCTGGGCCGTGCGGGATGGTCTTGGCATTCGAGCCGACGGGCAGTTCGCTGTCGGTGGCTTTGCTGTCGTAGTCGGCGGGCCGGTCGCGCATCCGTGCCTCGCGGACCGCGGTCCCGAGCGCGCTCGCAGGATCGATGCCGACCGCCTGCTTCATCACCTGCGACAGCGCCGACGCGAACTCGGTCGCGGTCGTATAGCGATTCGCCGGATCCGGCGCGAGCGCGACATCGAGGACCGCGGCGAGCGCGGGCGGCACGTCGGGGCGGCGCTCTGCGATCGGCGGCACCTTGGCCGCGCGGATCTTCTTGAAGAACTCGACGTCATTCTTGCCATCGAACAGGCGCTCGCCGGCGAGGCTCTCCCAGATCACGTTGCCGACCCCGAACAGGTCCGACTGGGGCGAGTTCGGCCGGCCGAACGTGACCTCGGGGGCGAGGTAGCTGAGCTTGCCCTTCACCGTGCCCGGCGCGGTCAGGCTCGCGATCCGATCGCGCGCCTTCGCGAGCCCGAAGTCACTGAGCTTGACCCCGCCGTTGATCCCGAGCAGGACGTTGTGCGGCGAGACATCGCGATGAATCACCGGTGCGGGGGTGCCATCCGGTGCGACCCGGGTATGCGCGGCGGCGAGGCCGCGCAGCGTGCCGATGCCCATCGCGACCGCGAACGGCCACGAGATCGGCGTCCCCGCCTCCTTGTGGATGCGGATGAACGCACCGAGATCGATGCCCTCGACCCACTCCATCACGAGGTAATACGATCCGTCCTGGCTGACGAAGTCGTGGACCTGGACGATGTTCGGGTGCTGGAGCTCGCTGCCGACGCGAGCCTCCTCGATGAACATGTCGATGTAGTTCTTGAGCGCGCGATACTCGGGCTTGATGTGCTTGATCGCGACCGTGCGCTGAAACCCCGCGGCGCCCTTCTGGACCGCCTTGTAAACGGTGGCCATACCACCCTCGCCCGCGACCTCCACGAGCTGGTACTTGCCGTCGATCAGCTGCGCGCTGGGCTCCACTACGGATCCTAGTATCGCAGATCTTCAGGCGAGTTGCGCGCGCGTCGACTCGAGCTCTGCCATGGTCTTCTCCCACCGCACGTTGAGCTCGTCGAGCTTGTCCTGGTTCGACTGGTAGTCCGCGAGCAGCTTGTTGCGACGTGGGGCATCGTCGTACACCGCCGGGTCGGCGAGCTCGGCGGAGCGCACCTTCTGCTCGGCCTCGAGCGCGCCGATCCGCTCCTCGAGCTGCGCGACCTGCTTCTCGAGCGGCCCCAGCTTCGTGTTGCGCCGGCTGCGCTCGTCGGCCTGTTTGCGCCTGCGCGCCTTGTCGTCATCGCGGGTCTTCGCCGAGGCCGGCTCCACCGGACCGGCGGGCTTGCCGGTGACGTGCTTGGTCGGGGCACCGGCCTTGGTCTTCAACGCCGCGACCTCGTCCTGTCCCACGAGGCGCCGCCGCTCCGCCATCGAGTACATGTACTCGTCGAGCGTGCCGGCGTAGGTCTCGACCTTGCCACCCTCGACGTTCCAGATCCGCGTCGCGAGGTTGCGGATCAACGACCGGTTGTGGCTGACGAACACCAGCGTGCCCTCGTAGCTCTTGAGCGACTCGGTCAGCGCCTCCGAGCTCGCGAGATCGAGGTGATTGGTCGGCTCGTCCATCAGCATCAGCGTGCCGGGGGCGATGCACAGCTTGGCGAGCGCGACCCGAGCGCGCTCGCCGCCGGAGAGCACGCGCGCGTACTTGTCGACATCGTCACCCGAGAACATGAACGCGCCGCACATCGAGCGCACCTTCGCCGGCGAGGCCTCGGGCGCGGCGCGTGAAATGATCTCGTAGATCGTCGCGTCCATGTCGAGCGTGTCGGCATGGTGCTGCGCGTAGTAGCCAACCTGGACACCGCTGCCGATCTTGATCGTCCCTCGGTCGTACGGAATCTCGCCCGCCATCATGCGCAGCAGCGTGGTCTTACCCGCGCCGTTGACGCCGATGATGCCGATCTTCTCGCCGCGGCGGACCGCGAGATCGACCGGCTTGGCGAACACGACGTGCTCGCCGTACGCCTTGGTCAGGCCGTCGATCTTGATCGGCTCGCCGCCGACGCGGGCCACCGAGGGGAACGAGAACCGCAGCGTGCCGCGCTTCTCGTAGACCTCGACCGTGTCCATCTTCTCGAGCATCTTGACGCGCGACTGCACGGCCTTGGCCTTGTTCGCCTGCGCGCGAAACCGGTTGATGAAGCTCGTCAGGCGCTCGCGCTCGAGTGCCAGGTTCCGCGCGCGGCCGACGAGGATGGTCTCTTCTTCGGCGCGTGCCGCGAGGTACCTCTCGTAGTTGCCGGGATAGCTGCGCACGCCCTCGAGCTCGAGCGAGACGACGCGCTTGATCTGATCGTTCAGGAAGTCGCGATCGTGGCTGATCAAGATGAAGCAACCCGACCATTGCTTCAGGAAGTCGCCGAACCACGCGACCGAGGGCATGTCGAGGTGGTTGGTCGGCTCGTCGAGCAGCAGCACGTCCGGGCGCTGGAACAACAGGCCCGCGAGCACCGCCCGCATCTTCCAGCCGCCGGAGAACTCGGCGATATCCCGGTGCTCGTCGCCGATCGCGAAGCCCAGGCCCGCGAGGATCGCGAGCGCCTCGTGCTCGCCAAAGAACCGATCGAAGTGATCGATCCGCTCGTGCAACCCACCGAGCTCCTCGGCGAGCTCGATCATCTGGTCGTCGTCGAGGTCCCCGCTCGACAGCGCGGCCTCGGTCGTCGCGAGCTGGGCGTCGAGCTCCTTCTTGCCCGGCACCGACGACAAGATCATGTCGATCAACGTGCGGCCGCCTGCGACCGAGAGATCCTGCGGGAGCCAACCGACGCGGACGCCGTTCGCGCGCGTGACCTTGCCGTCGTCGACCTCTTGATCGCCCGCGATGATCTTGAGCAGCGTGGTCTTGCCCGAGCCATTCGGGCCGATCAAGCCGACTCGATCGCCGTGGCCAAGCCGCAGGCTGATCGCATCGAAGATCAACCGATCTCCGAAAAACAACGTGACGTCGTCGAGGACCACGAGGCTCATGGCGGCGGAGGGATAACACGAACCGCGGGCCTAGCGCTTGCGGCGATCGCTGCGCGCGACCATCGTGCTCGGCAATTCGCCAGCCGCCTCGAGCTTGCGGATCTCGTCGCCGAGCGGCTTGATCCGGGCGAGGCTCGCGGCGTCGTCGCGATAGCGGTCGACGAGCTCGCCATAGAGCTCGCCCACGGCATCGCCATCCGGGGGATCTTCGATCGCCGCGCGTACCACCGCGAGGCGCCAGCGCAGGCCGAGCTCGCCGCCGAGCTCCACCGCGAGCGCGTCGCCGACATCGCGCTCCTCCACGACCGCACCGAGGTCGCCCTCGACGCGCGCGACCAGCGCCTCGAGACGAGCGCGATCCTCGCGGGCAGTCATCGCCGCCAGCGTAGCATCAAAAGATGCATGTTATCGTCGGCCCATGTCCGCGCGCGCACCGCGTCAGAGGTTCTCGAGCCCGTTCGTGATCACGCTCGCCATGGCGCCCGCGTGCTTCGTGCAATCGTCGACGCCGCCGTCGCAACCGATCGCGCAGCCCGAGCCGGGCCAGCCCACCCAGGCCGATCCACGCCCCACGCCGCCGCCGCCGCAGATGCAATCGCCGACGTTCATCGCGAACCCGCCGCGGCCGGCGCCGCCCGCGACCGATCCGAGCCCCCCACCGCTGTCGGCGGTAGGTTCGCCGCCGCCGCCGCCGCCGCCGCCGCCGCCTGACGACCGCACCTGGATCGTCGAGCGGACCCACGGCACGTGCGAAGCGCGCGGCATCACGCAGTGCCCGCCGCACGCGATGTGCAATCCACCGCGCCCACAGGCCTACGCGTGCGTCGACGGCATCGCCTACCCTGCGAAGGTCACGCAGCACGGCGCGACCTGCATCGCCGAGCGCATGGATCCCTGCCCGCGCAACGCGAAGTGCAAGGCGCCCCAACAGGTCCCCTGCCCGAAGTGACCGCGCCATGACGACGCCGCGCACCCGCGAGGAATGGCGCGCGCGGATCGCCGCCGAGTACATGTCCGCGGCGATCGCCCAGCAGGTCACGCTGTGGTTGATCCAGGCCGGTGCGCCGCCGGAGCTGATCGACGCCGGGCTCGCGATCGTCGCCGACGAGCTCGCGCACTCGCGGCTGTCCCACGAGGTCTACGCCGCGGCCGGAGGCACCACGCCTCCGGTGCTCGTGCGCGAGCACCTCGGTCTGCCACGCCACGACGCCGTGCTCGAGCTCGATCTGCTCGCCGCGGTCGTGCGCGTGTTCTGCCTCGGCGAGACCGTCGCCGTGCCGCTGTTCAACCACCTGCGCGCGGCGTGCACCGAGCCGATCGCGCGCGCCGCGCTCGATCGGATCCTCGTCGACGAGGTCCGCCACCGCGAGTTCGGCTGGGATACCCTCGACTGGCTCGCGACCACCGCGATCGGCGATCGGATCCCCGCATGGATCACCGCGCACTGGCCCGCGCTCCACGGCGAGCTGGTCGCGACCTATGGCACCGGCAACCCGGCGACCGCGTCCACCACCATCACCGCGGCCGACCGGGCCTGGGGCCTCGCGGCGGCGGCGGACTACGTGGAGATCCTCACCCGAACTATCGAGAAAGATTATCGGCCGCGATTTTTGGCGCGGGGTGTAACCATTTAGCAATTGGCCGGGCCGCCGGACCATTATATGAGGTGCCATGCGGATCTGGGGATCGCTCGCGCTCGCCGTGATCATCGTGCAGGGGCTCGGGGCCTGTTCGGGAACGAACCCGCCCGCCGCGGACGAGCCCCGCTCGTATCCATTCGGCCCGTACACGGTGCAGCCGAGCCAGGAGATCAGCGACCAGTGCGTGCAGATCACGTTGAACAACGACGACGTGATGTACGTGAACGAGGTCAAGCTCGACACCGGCGGGCCCGGCATCCACCACTCGAACTGGATGTTCGTGCCCGCGAGCAATCCAGCGACCGGCGCGATCGGCCCGTTCGACGGGCCCGACGGCACCTTCACCTGCGCCGATCGAGGGTTCGATCAGGAGGTCGCCGCGTTGAAGGGCGGCGTGCTGTTCGCCCAATCGACCCAGTCCCTGCACGACGTCCAGCGCTTTCCCGCCGGCGCCGCGATCCAGATCCCGGCGCACTCGAAGCTGGTCGCGTCACTTCACCTGCTCAACCCGTCCGACCAGGTCGACCAGCTGAGCCCCGTGATCACGCTCACGCCGATCCTCGAGGCCGACGTGACCACGAAGCTGTCGGGCGTCTCGTTCGAGGATCACGCGCTCGGCCTGCCGCCGAATCTGGGCTCGCAGTTCACGGTCGACTGCGATCTCCAGCCCGAGTGGGACCTCCTGCGCGCGCAGGGCGCGGTGACCGCGCCGGCGCCGGACTTCAAGCTGTACTACGCGCTGGCCCACTACCACGCGCTCGGCACCGGGCTCACGATCGACGCGCTCCCCGCCGACGAGAGCGGTGCCACGACCATCTTCGAGACCACATCGCAGATCGGCGATGCGCTCGGCGGCACGCTCGATCCGCCGTTCGCGATGACCGGGTTTTCGCACCTGAAGTTCACCTGCGAGTATTACAACTCGACCGCGAGCACGGTCGGCTGGGGGATCGGCAACCAGGAGATGTGCGTGTTCCTCGCGTTCTCGGACTCGGCCTATAACTGGGCCGGCGGCGCGCTCGATGACGACCCGCCCGGCCCCGGCACGATGGTCGGCAACACGATGACGTTCTCGCACGCCTGCTCGGTCTACGCGGTCGAACAGTCGACGCACTAGGCCGTCACGTCGCCCGCCTTCGCCGCGCCCACGGGCTCGCCGAAATATCGGCTCGCGCCTGGCCTTGCGCTCTGGATCTTGTCGCTTCGCGCGAACATGATGCGCGCCGCATGAAGATCCTCATCACCGGTGCCGGCGGCCAGATCGGTCACGACCTGATCGGCGCGCTCGTCGCCGCGGGCCACCACGTGGTCTCGACCGACCTCGCACCTCGCCCGCCCAGCCACGCGCACGCCGGCGGCGACTGGCAGCGGCTCGACGTCACCGACGCCGCCGCGGTCCAGCACATGTTCACCGACGAGCGGCCCGAGCTCGTCTATCACCTCGCCGCGATCCTGTCGGCCAGCGGCGAGGCCAATCCGCGGCTGGCCTACGACGTCAACCAGACCGGGACATGGAACGTGCTCGAGGCCGCACGCCGCGCGAAGGTCAGGAGCCTGATGTTCACCTCGAGCATCGCCGTGTTCGGTCCGCCGCCGAGCGGCCCGCTACCCGATCCGTGTCCCGACGACGTCGCGCTCCATCCCGGCACGATGTACGGCGTCACGAAGGTCGCCGGCGAGCTGTTGTGCAGCTACTACCGCAAGCGCTACGGCATCGACTGCCGCGGCGTGCGCTTCCCGGGCCTGATCTCGGCCGCGATGCCCGGCGGCGGCTCGTCCGACTACGCGCTGTTCATGTACGTCGACGCGGTCCGCAAGGGCAGCTACGACGCCTTCGCGCGCGCTGATACCCGGATCCCGTTGATGTACATGCCCGACGCGGTGCGCGCGCTGATCCAGCTCGCGTTCGCGGATCGCGAGCGGCTGACCCGTACGATCTACAACATCTCCGCGTTCTCGCCGCGCGCCGACGAGATCGCGACGTCGGTCCAGCGCGTCATTCCCACCGCGACGTTCACGTACACCCCCGATCCGGTGCGCCAGGGCATCCTCGATAGCTGGCCCAAGGCGATCGACGACGCCGCGGCGCAGCGCGATTGGGGCTGGAGACCGACCTACGACCTCGACGCGATGACCGACGATCTCGTGCCCCGCGTGCGCCGCATGCTCGATCTCGGCGCGGTGCTATCCCACTAGGAGCGAACCATGTACACCCAGGCCCAAGCTGTCTATGCCGCCGCGCTCGCCGAGATCGAATCGGCCGGGTTGTGGAAGCACGAACGCTTGATCACCTCGCCGCAGGCGGCGCACGTGATCACCAACGGTAAAGAAGTCATCAACTTCTGCGCGAACAACTACCTCGGACTCTCGTCGCACCCGCGCGTGATCGCGGCCGCGCGCTCCGCGCTCGACGATCGCGGCTACGGCCTGTCGTCGGTGAGGTTCATCTGCGGCACCCAGGACAGGCACAAGGAGCTCGAGGCCGCGATCTCGACGTTCCTCGGCACCGAGGACACGATCCTGTATGGCTCGTGCTTCGACGCGAACGGCGGCCTGTTCGAGACCCTGCTCGGCGAGGACGACGCGATCATCAGCGACGCGCTCAACCACGCGTCGATCATCGACGGGGTGCGGTTGTGCAAGGCCGAGCGCCATCGCTACGAGCACGACGACCTCGCGGATCTCGAGGCGAAGCTGGTGGCGACCCGGGGCAAGCGCCTGCGCATGATCGCGACCGACGGCGTGTTCTCGATGGACGGCGACATCGCGAGGATCGACGCGATCTGCGATCTCGCCGACAAGCACCACGCCCTCGTGATGGTCGACGACAGCCACGCCACGGGCTTCGTCGGCAAGACCGGGCGCGGCAGCGCGGAGATGCGCGACTGCCAGGCCCGCGTCGACGTGATCACCTCGACGCTCGGCAAGGCGCTCGGCGGCGCTTCGGGCGGCTTCACCTCGGGCAAGCAGGAGATCGTCGACCTCCTGCGCAACCGGTCGCGGCCGTACCTGTTCTCGAACACGCTCGCGCCGCCAATCGTCGCCGGCTCGCTCGCGGCGATCGCCTTGCTCAGCGAATCGACCGCGCTCCGCGACAAGCTCGAGACCAACACGACTCGGTTCCGCGCCGGCATGACCAAGGCCGGGCTCGCGATCCGTCCCGGCACGCACCCGATCACCCCCGTGATGCTCGGCGACGCGCGGCTCGCGGCCGAGATGGCGCGCCAGTTGCTCGACCATGGCATCTACGTGATCGGGTTCTCGTATCCGGTCGTACCGCAAGGCCAGGCGCGGATCCGCGTGCAAGTCTCCGCCGCGCACTCCGAGGCCGATATCGACCGCGCGATCGAGGCGTTCACGGTGGTCGCGAACCAACTCGGCCTCGCGCGCGTATGAAGCCCGACGCCATCATCGCGAAGATTCGCCTGGCACTCCCGGATGCCGTGGTGGAGCTCTCCGACCTCACCGGCACCGAAGATCACTGGAAAGCGACGATCGTTTCGGCCGGCTTCACCGGTCGAACCATGCTGGAACGCCACCGCGTGGTCATGGCCGCGCTCGCCGATGAGATGAAGGGGCCGATCCATGCCCTCACGCTCGACGTGAGATCGCCCGAAGAAACGGAGAAGTAGTCGGACCCGCGTCGCGCGTTCCGTGCGACGATCCGGCCGCGCAGCCATGGGGCCAGACCTCGCCTCGGAGGAGCAGTTCGGTCCGTACCTCGTGTACGAACGGCTGGGCGTGGGCGGGATGGCGACCGTTCACCGGGCGCTCGAGCGCGGGGTCGAGGGCTTCGAGCGATGCGTCGCGCTCAAGCGGTTGCTGCCGCACCTCGCGGAGGATGCGAGCTTCATCAAGTCATTCGTGCGCGAGGCCAAGCTCGCGTCGATGCTGGCGCACGTCAACATCGTCCAGATCTACGAGCTCGGCCGGGTCGGCACCGAGTACTTCATCTCGATGGAGTACATCGAGGGGCACGATGTCCGGAAGATCTTGCGTCACGCGCGCAGGGTCACCGGCCCCGCGCCGCTGCACGTCACGGTCGGGCTGATGCTGCAGCTGCTCGAGGCGCTCGACTACGCGCACACCAAGGTCGACGACGAGGGCGCCGCGCTCGGCCTCGTCCACCGCGACGTCTCGCCATCGAACCTGCTCGTCACGCCGTCGGGCCACCTCAAGGTGATCGACTTCGGCATCGCGAAGGCGCACTCGTCGCAGCTGCGCACCCAGACCGGGCGCGTCAAGGGCAAGCTCGCCTACATGGCGCCCGAGGCGATCACGGGCTCGAAGGATCTCGATGCGCGCTCCGACGTGTGGGCGTGCGGCGTGATCCTGCACGAGCTGCTGACCGCGCGGCCGCTGTTCGCGAGCAAGAACGAGTACCAGACGCTGATGAAGGTCCAGCGCGGCGACATCATGCCGCCCTCGACGTTCAACCAGGCGAGCACGCCGGAGCTCGACGCGATCGCGTTCAAGGCGCTCGCGCGCGACCCCGACGATCGGTTCACGAGCGCACTCGAGATGCGCGACGAGCTCGACCGCGTGCGCAGGCAGTACCAGCTCCAGACCTCGCACCGCGATGTCGCGATGTGGCTCGACTGGGCGTTCTCGCTCGAGCCGCCGGCCGGGTTCTCGGGCACCACGTTCGAGCCGGCGAACCAGCACGCTGCGACCTCGCTGCCCGAGCGCAGCCGCGACGACGATGACGCCGTCGAGATGGTGTGGGGCACCGGCGAGGCCGAGGACCTCGACAACGCCGGCCCGATCGTGCTCGACGACGTGCCCGACGTCTCGGAGAAGCACCTCGCACCCCGCGCCGAGACGTACACGACCAGCGACCTCGACCGCATCGACAGCTCGTCCGGAGGCGTCGGCGATATCCCGATCCACCAGCCGAGCCATGGCAGCGCGCCGGCTCGGCCCCGTCCGCGCACGAGCAATCCCCCTCCGATCGGCACCGCGCACGACCGCTCGCTCGCGATCCCCCCCCCGTTCGGCCTCGATGCGATCGACGACAACGCCGACATCGCCGACAACGACGACAACGACGCCGCCGCGACGCTCGCCGAGCACGTTCCACCGATCGCGATCGGACGAGCCCACACCCAGGAGCCGGTCGTGCGGTTCTCGACCACCGGCTCGGTGCCGATCCAGCGCGCGACCTCGCCGAACGGTGCGGGCCACGAGCTGCTCGAGCCCCTGCGCCCGTCGCCGAGCACCCGCCCCGGGTTCGAGCCGGCGCGACCGCGCAAGACCGCCTCGTTATCGATCGCGCCCGCGCCACCGAAGCCGGTGATCGGCGCCTCGATGGTCGAGCGCCACAAGTCCGGGCGCTGGTGGATGGTCCTGGGCCTGGTGCTATTTGCCGGTGGCGGCGCCGCGATCGCGGTCTACGTGATGAGCCAGCAACCCGAGACGCCGGCCGCCACGCCCGCGCCGCCCGTCGCGACCGGGCCCGCGACGGTGAAGTTCGATGTCACGCCTGCCGACGCGGAGATCCGGATCGACGGCAACACGCACGCCGGCTCGCCGTGGAGCACCGAGCTCGCCGCCGGCGCCCACCAGATCGAGATCCATCGCAGTGGCTACACCGCGTACCTGACGTCGCTCGAGCTCGCCGCGAACGACAAGCAATCGCTGCACATCGAGCTCCGCCCACTCGGCACCGCCGGATCGACGGGCGAGGCGACGCTGTCGGTGTCGACGACGCCCTCGGGCCTGGAGGCCGAGCTCGACGGCGTCAGCTTGCCGGAGCACACGCCGATCCGGCTGCGGGTCAAGCCTGGCGCTCACACGATCATCCTCAAGAACCACGGCGTGGAGGTCTGGCGCCAGACCGTCAACGCCGAGGCGTCGAGCGACATCGAGCTCAATCCCGCGTTCTCCGCGCCGGCACCGCTGGCGACCGCGCCGCCGGGCACGCCACCCCCGGCGGTCACGGTCGAACGGACCGCGACCGAAGCGTTCGTCACCGACGACGTGGTGCCCGATGCCAACGTGCCGCGAGAGCTGCCCGTGCCGGCGCCGATGCCCGAGCGCCCCGTCGTGCCCGCGCCGCCGCCGCCACCACCGGCGGCGCCGGCGGCCGTGCCGCCACCCGTCGTGGCGGTTCCCGCGGG